>JAHFGY010000064.1 GCA_023247195.1 Candidatus Omnitrophota bacterium
TGGTCGATGCCGGCCAACTGGTATTCGACCGGGTCTTCCAGCGTCACAATCTTGAGCCGGGGCGAGCGCAATTGCTCCAATGCCGCGTACAGCGTCGTGGTCTTGCCGCTGTTCGTGGGCCCGGTCACCAGGAGCAGCCCGTTCGGACGGTGGATCGAGCGAAAGAACTGCTGCATGACCTTGGGGTGAAAGCCGAGCTGCTCCAAGCGGTAGAGTGAACGCGAGCGAAGCAGCAAACGCATGGCCAACACGTCCCCATGCATGGCTGGAAAGCACGAAAGCCGAACGTCCACGGATTTGCCGCTCGCGGTGAAGTCAAGGCGCCCGTCTTGGGGCTTGCTGCGGCCGACCGCGTCGCTGGTAAGGTTCGCGCGCGTCTTGATCGAGCGAATCAAGGGCTCGCTCATCTCTGAAGGCAGCTCCAGCAATTCATGCAGAGCGCCGTCAATGCGGAAGCGCACCCGGGCGCCCTCATGGGCGGGCTCGATGTGCAGATCACTGGCTCCGACCTGCACGCCGTACGTCAGCAGCAAGTCGATGAGCCGAATGACAAAATCGCCCGTCACCCTGCCGGCGGCAACAAACTCCCCCAGCTGGTGAAGTCGCTTGAGGTCGTCGAACAATTCCTTAAGTGGCCGTGTGCCTTGAGCTTCCATAATCTTAAAAGTATACCTGATCCGTGCTTGACGGCGGTCTCCCCAGGCCCTAATCTACCCTGCCTACCATGCCAGCAATCTTGCAGCTCAAAAACATCCATAAGGCGTTCGGGCCGCGCGTCATTTTCGATGACGCGAGCGTCACGCTCAGCAGCGAGCAAAAGGCCGGATTTATCGGCCGCAACGGCGCTGGCAAGTCCACGCTGTGCAAAATCATCATCGGCGAGGACACGGCCGACTCAGGCGAGATCGTGCAAAGCTCGGACCTGCGGCTGAGCTACCTGGAGCAGCACGACCCGTTCAAGCCGGAGGAAACCGTGCTGGAATTCCTCGAGCGCCACTCCGGCCAGGAAGCCTGGCGCTGCGGCGAGGTGGCCGCCCGGTTCCAGCTCAAGAACGAGCTGCTGGACACGACCGTCAAGAGCCTTTCGGGCGGGTATCAAACCCGCGTGAAGCTCACGTCCATGCTCTTGCGCGAGCCCAATTTCTTGATCTTGGACGAGCCTTCCAACTACCTGGACCTGAAGACGCTCATCCTTCTTGAAGAGTTCCTCCAGGATTTCGAAGGCGGGTTCCTGATTGTTTCGCACGACCGCGAATTCTTGAAAAAGACCTGCGATCACACGCTCGAAGCCGAGGACGGGAGGCTTACGCTCTACCCCGGCATGGTCGAGGAGTACCTCACTTTTAAGCAAGAGCAAGAAGAACAAGCGCTCCGCACGAACGCGACCATCGAGGCCAAGCGCAAGCAGCTCCAAATCTTCGTCGACCGATTCAAGGCCAAGGCATCCAAAGCCACGCAGGCGCGATCCAAGATGAAGCAGATCGAAAAACTCAAAACAATCGATATTGCCGCCGCCCAGAGCCGCGTGCAGATCAAGATTCCCGGGGTGGAGCACCGCCAAGGCATCGCGTTCCGGTGCGAGGGCTTGGCCGTCGGGTATCCGGAGAAACTCGTGGCCAAAGACATCCACATGCACCTGGACCACGGCACGCATGTGGCGGTGTTAGGCGACAACGGCCAAGGAAAGACCACGTTCTTGCGAACACTTGCCGGGAACCTGCCGCTCAAGGAAGGCAGCTTTCGCTGGGGCTATAACTGCGAGATCGCCTACTACGCGCAGCACGTGGTGGCCGCGCTCAACCCAAAGCACGACGTCTTCATGCACCTCGAAAGCCATGCGGCTAAATCCGTGACCCGCCAGGAAGTGCTGGCCATGGCCGGAAGCTTTTTATTCAAAGGCAATGACGTGAAGAAACCGATTTCAGTGCTGAGCGGCGGCGAATGCGCGCGGCTGTGCTTGGCCGGCCTGTTGCTGATGAAGCGCTCGGTCCTGCTGCTGGATGAGCCCACGAACCACTTGGACTTTGAAACCGTCGAGGCGCTCGGCGCCGCGCTTCGCAACTTCCAAGGCACGGTGTTCTTCATCAGCCACGACCGGACGTTTGTGAACATGGTGGCCACGGAAATCGTCGAAGTGAAAAACGGAGCCGTCGTGCGCTACCCGGGCAGCTACGCGGACTATGTGTATCACTTGGAGAGCCAGGTTCGCGAGGAATTGAAAGCTCAGGAGAGCGGCCCGGCTGAGGCCAAGCGCGCGGCCAAGCCGCCATCGGACTTCAAGCAGCGCAAGCAGACCGAAGCCACCCGGCGCAAGATCACAGGCCAAATCAAGCGCTGCGAAGAACAGGAACAAGCGTACCGCAAGGAAAAGGACGATCTGGAAACCGAAGTCGCCGCGAACGCGGCGGCGTGGACGAACCAGGTGAGCAGCCGCTTAGCCGAGCTGCAGCGGCTGATCGTTGAAGAAGAAAAGCGCTGGACCCAGCTCAACCAAGAGCTGGAGTCGTTGTCTTAACCGAAATCCGCAAATTGCCCTGCCAAGCGGCGACTATCCGCAAAAAGCCTTCGGGGTCATCGTGAAAAAGCGCATGCGCGTGGCTGCCGCCTTGGATGATCTCAAACTGCTTCGGCTCGTTCGCCGCTGCGAACAGGCGGTGGCCGTGCCGGATCCCGACGATAACGTCCCTTGTGCCGTGAATAAATAAGAGCGGCATGCCTTTGAGCCGGCTGATCTGATCCACCGGCCGCTTTTTTGGTAGAAACAGATTGCCGATGCGGCAGCCCACGCCGGGCCCGAACCCTTGCACGCCCGTACGGATCGCTTCAGGTGTCCAGAACTTGAACTCGATGTCCTCAAACGCCGCGGGCGCGCTGACCGCGATGAGCCCGTCGATTCCCTGCGGGTTTTGGCTGATCGTATTGATGGCAATCGCGCCGCCCAACGATAATCCCATGACCTGAATGTTTGGATAGCGCGCTTTTACCCAATCGAGTACGGCGGTCAGATCGCTGTTTTCTCGGGAGCTGAATGTGAATCGCCCGCTCGATTTGCCATGGCCGCGGAAGTCCATGCAGATCACATCCCGGTCCTCCGCCAGGCGCGGGGCCAGCTTTTGGAACATCTTTGCCTCTTTGCTCTGGAAAAACCCGTGGCAGATCACCATCACGGCCGTTCGCCCCGCTTGATGGTAAAGGTCAAACGACACGGTTACTCCGTCGGCTGTAGCCACCGCATGCGCTGATTTTTCGATCTGGCTCATTCTTTGTCGCCGGATTTTGAGAAAGTCGCATAGCCGTAAGACGCTGCGAGGAGCATGGCGCCCGCCACGATGAAAGACAGAATGCGGTAGATGGTTTCGGCTCCGGCCAGGTCTACGAAGAGGATCTTCAAAATCAGAAGACCGAACACGAGCAGCCCTGATACTCGAAAAATTTTATCCCGCAGCGCAAACCCCGCGGCAATAAGCGCGAGGCCTTCAACAGCCCAGGCAACCGATATCCACTGTCGGCTCGCTTCGGTCCCGACCAGCGCCGTGAGCAATACAGAAGCCGCGATTGTATAGGCGTTCTGCAGATTCCCTTCGATTCCCTGTTGCTCGGAAGGCTCCAGCCGTCGGTAAGTCAGCCCCATCGCGTAGCCGAACGCAACCGCCGGCGCTGTGGCCAGAAGATTCCAATCATTGTAGGTTCCAAGGAGCCTTAGGAGCGCCATTCCGAAACCCGCAGCTCCCATCAGTCTGACTACCTTATCTTTCAACAGGAAACCGAGCCAGGTCACGGCCGCCGCCTCCGCAGCCAAGCCGGAAGCCACCCACTCCGCGGGCGCCTCGAGCCTGATCAACATCCACAAGATCGCCGCAGCCGAGAAGAAGTACAGGCGAAAGCCCTCGGCTTCAAAAGGCTGCAGCGAGTCCTTGAATCGCGGCAGGCGGTACCAAGCCGCGGTCAGGCCGAATGCCGCAATCGCGACGGATCCCACAAAGATGCGCCATGGAATCGCGAAACCGAATAAAACAAACGGCGGATAGGACGTCTGGGCCATCCTCGGGATCGGATAAAAGTGGTAGACCATGATCGAGAATAAGACCGCGATCGTGAGCCAGAAAGCAAACAAGCGAAATGGCCTTTCTTTCAGCGCTAGGCCAAGTGTCGCTAGAGCTGTCATCTCAAGCGACCATACCAGCGGGATCCATTGGCGGCTCACTTCGTCATGCAGGAGGATGGTGAGGATGAGAAGTGCGGCGATCGCATAGCTATCTTGCGCCCGAGCTGACTTCGAATTTGTCCGCGAAGAGGCCAAGCGATACAGCCAGCTCACACCATATACAACGGCGATTAGGCAAGCTGTGGGCCAAACGTCCCACATGCCCATGTTACCGAAAAGCCGCAAGGCGGTGATCCCGAACCCAATCGTCGCGATCGCTCGGACGCCTGAATCTTTCAACCAGAAACCCAATGCCATCGCGACAGCCGCTTCCGTTGCCCAGGCAGCGGGAATCCAGGCGGTGTTCACTTCAAGTGCGGTCAACACCCCGGTGAGCAACGCCGCGGCAAGGAAGTACGCGTGAAAAGCGCGCGATTCGTCGGCCTGCAGCGCGCCGCGGAACCGCGGAAGCCGATACAACGCCGCCGCCAAGCTGAATGCGGTAATCGCCGCGATGCCGATCACCACCCGCCAGGGCACTTCCCAGGCAAAGACCGTCACTGGAAACGTCCGCCAAAACTCTTGCAACAGCAATTGCGCCACGCTGACGAGCATGAGACAGAAGGCAAAGAGGCGGTACGGCCGGTGCGCGTAGCGCAGACCGAGCCAAAGCACCAACCCGCCTTGAAGCAACCACCAAAAGCAGAACCACCGATCGCTGATCTTCAGGAAAACTGCCAGCGCCAACAGCGACATTCCGATCAACGCATGCGCGGCTCGGATCGTCGGAAGGTTCTTGCGGAAGATCGCCCAGTCAGAGAAAACATACACAGCGCCCACGACCATCGCAAAAATATATTTCGATTCCGGATAGAACGGGCTCATCGAAGAGAGCATGGTAAACGCGAACATCCCTGCATTCACCAGCGTGGCGGTGAGCAAACGATTGCGCGTTTTCACCTTTTTCTCGTTCAAGCCGAACAGCGCGAGGTGGTAGGCGACCCAATAGAGGGTAAGGAAAGCGGCGCTGAGCCAAAAAGATGCGAGGCCGGCTTCGGGTGATCCGGCCAAGCTGCGCGTGATCTGCGGTTGGACCCAGAGCAGGTGCGTCGCGTAAGAGGCGAGAACTCCATAGAGGTAGAGCCGATCCCACCCCATTTTCACGACGAGCCATACCAAAGCCGCCACCAAGAGAATTGAAGAGGCTAAAGTAAAGTAGGTGACCGTGCTGATGGAAGTTGTGACAAAACCAAGCAGCAGAGCGAGAACCGTGATCGTCTCAGAGCGGTACTTCAACGAATGCCCCACGGCTCCGACCGTGACGGCCAAGAGAAGACAGAGGTCGACCCAAGCCGCATCGAGAATCCTGACCGCGGGGATGTGATACATCGCGAATACCGTGAAGTACAGCAATGCCCAACCGCCGCCGATCAGGCCGCGGCCATACCACCGTAATGCCGGGCGGCGCTCCAGCCATACCCCCGCCCCCAGCAGGCCTCCGCTGATCGCCGCGCCGATGAGAATCTTCATCGCCGGCCCGAAGTATTGGAAAGTATAGAGGATGAAGAAAGCCACACCGAGCACGAGGCTTGTGATGCCAATGCGGTTCAGCCAGTAGCGGCCGATCCGCGTTTCGAACGTCTCACCGCTCTTTTCGGCCTTTTTCTTTACAAGCTCCGGAGGCCTTTTCTTGAGAATGGCCGCCGGTGCCGCGGCCGGAGCGGCCGCTGACGGCGAAGCGGACGCTGCCGCCTTGTCACACTCGCGGCAAAACACCTTGGATTGGAACGCCACGCCACCGCAATCCGAGCAAAGCGGCGTGCGGCACTTTGCGCAAACCCATCGAACGGCTCTTTCCGGGTGCTTGGGGCATGGTGTGATGTCTTTGCTGATTTCGGGCGCAACCAGCGGTGGGATCGGTTTAGGATGCTCGACAGCTTTGGAAACGGACGGGGCGGCTGGGGGTGGTGCGGCTATCGCTTTTTGTTCCAGCTCGGTGATGCGGTCCTGAAGACTTGTGAGCGTTTGCTTCAAGGCTCGGATTTCCCTGAGCAAGTCGTCGCTCATCGAGCGTCCCCCTGGGTGCCAAGCTTGATCGGATCCAAGCTCGGATGCGCTGTTAGCGTCAGGAACCACGCCAATGGTACCACCACAAGCGTTGAAAGCAATAACTGGAACTCTTTCAAAGCCGGTCTTGCCGCCGCCGCCGGCAGAGGCGTATCTGCCAGCGCCTGTAAAAGCAGCTGCCGAATTTCTTCCAGCGTTTCGGCCAATTGAACTTCTGGAATAAGCTCTGACGCAACGCGCGCATAGGTGCGCGGCCCGCCAAACCGCATGCTGATCGGCCAGGCATGGGGCGCGCGGGCGCCGTCGGGAAAAGCTTCCCCGCTGCCGCAAATCCCGAGCGGGACCACCGGCAAGCCGGTCTTCAGCGCAAGCAAGGCTACTCCTTGGCGGATCTGCTGCAGGCTGCCGCCGCGATGGATCGTTCCCTCCGGGAAAATACCGATCAATTCCCCGGTTTCCAGGGCCTCAACCGCCATCCGTAGCGCGCCGCCGTTATGCGCGTTGCGCCGCAGCACAGGGATGCACCCCATCGCGCGGAAAAACGGCTTGAGAAACGGATGCTCGTACATGTCTTCGGCCACTAGGAAGCGTACCGGCCGAGGCGACACAGCCAAAAGCAAGATGCCGTCAAGCACGCTCGCGTGATTGCCGGCAACAACCGCCCCTCCCTGGGACGGAATCGCTTCGAGGCCTTCGACGCGCACTTGTAAGTAGCCCAGTGAAAGCCACCGGACGACCCCTCGGCATACTCGGAATATCCAGCTGGTTTTTGGTTGCATCGTTCGTATCCGAACAATCGATCCACAAAAAAGCTATACGCCGACCGCCTCACGAATCAACGACAGCGCCCGCATGAGCGCTTCGCCCTCTGCTGAAGAAAGTTTTTCCGTCATCCGCTTGATCACTTCGGCATGGTGCGGCCAAACCTCTTCCACCAGCGCCGAGCCTTTATCCGTAATGCGCAGCAACTTGCTGCGGCGATCGTTGCCCGGTATCCGGCGCACCAGATCCTTATGCTCCATCCGATCCACCAGTCCCGTCATGTCCGAGGGGGATACCACCAGCCGCCGGCTCAATTCGCGTTGGGTAAAGGTCTCGGGCTCCGCTCCCCTCTTCAGAAGCACCAACAGGTTAAAACCGGCCGCTGAAAGGCCGAAGCGGCGGTACATAGGCGCGAGCTGCTGCACAACAAGATTATAGGTGCGCGCCAAGGCATACACCAAGCCGCCTTCGGGCAGCGTGGATTTTTCAACATCGAAACCGAGTTCTCTGAAAATAGCCCGGAAATGCTTCATGATTTTTATAGTTTACATACGAATTGTTCGTTTGTCAAGTATCTGAGCCGAATAATTGCTCCACTTGGCTGGGAACTTAGGAGGGCTGGTCGACCGTCCGAACCGCGAGGCCGTCGGCGGTCAAAACATCATAAGGCATGGCGAAAAAGAACGGGATCACGCTCATGACATTTTCCGTGCCGTAGTGCACAAAAATAATCGCGTCCGCCCCGACTTCCCTGGCCTTGGCGCGCATCTTGTCGTTCAGCTGGCCGTATCCCTGGCGGGACACGCCGCTGACATGGATCACGCCGACTTCCTGGTAGGGCTTGTCCAAATCCCCGACGGTGAGCACCACGGGCGAATCAACAGTTCTGGACGGAAAACTGGTTCCGGCATTCAGCTGGATAAAATCTTGGCGGGCAACCGCGCAACCGGAGAGGAAAAGAACCGCCGCCATCCCGAGCAGCTGCCGGCAATGCGCGCTGATCGGCTGCATCCCCCGTTACAGGACGTTCGCCTGGTGCAATGCCGCCGCGTTCCCTACCGTGCGGCTGCGCCGAATGCCGTTTGAACGCTTATAGCCATGCGTGGGGCTTCCGAAACGCATCAACGATTCAGCGGAGATCGACTGATGGCCAACGGCGATTTGAGGAACAAGCGCAATGGGTTGGTCGATCATCGCGGCGGTCGTGCGTTTGGCGTGAAGGACAGCCGCCAGCACAAGGATAACCGCCCCCCCAAGAAGCAAAAGCAGTCGCCGGGTAAAGGTCATATCAGAATTGGGCCGCGCGGAATAGGGACACCGGCGACTCATTGGTCGGCGGAGATACCCGGCCCGTGTGAGCGGGTTGGCTTGGAGCGCCCGGCCGTCGCAGCACAGAGATGGGAACTTGAGGCCGTGAATCGGCAACGGGTCTAAGGTTCAAAGCCGCCAGCGCCTCGCGCTGCTTAAGAACAGCTTTCGCTGCCGCGACCGTGGTCTCATTCTGCGCCAAGAGCTTCTGCACTTGCTCGTAGCGAGCCTTAGTGAGCTCGTACTGAAGCCGCTCAACCTGAGCCTGCTGCTCGCCAAGAGCCGCTTTAAGCTTCGCGTAGGACGCTTGCCATTGCTTGACCTGCTCGTTCAGAACAACCTCAGTGTCCTTCGCGACGCTGTCCTGGAGGACAACCGGCTGCGGCTTGCGGCTTTCGTCCGCCAGCTGTTTTTCCATCTGCCGCATTCGCTCCTCGGCGGAAGCGAGTCCTGTCTTGAGTTTCTCGATCTGCGGATCCATCGCTTGAGCAGGGCTGGGTTGGGCCGGGCTGGCCTGCGCAGGAATTGGTTTTGAAGTATGCGGCTGCCACGGTAAAGGTTCGGAAAGGGGGACTGTGGCGTGCATGCGGGCATAATGCGGTTTCGCGCGGGATTGGACTTTGGCCAGCGACCAGCCGCCACAAACAGCACCCACGCATGCGAGCACGAGCAACCCTCTGAGTAACGGTTTGCGCTCAAACTCAAAGTCGAAATTGAGCGGCTCCCGACTCAAAGTTTTGGGAGTGGCTTCAATAGGGCTGCTTGCTGATGATGGAAAGAGATTAACGGGACTAGCCGAAGGCTGACTGGCTTCCGGCTCAGTTGGAGGCACCGGTGCGGCGGCTTCCGCAATACTCTGCTGGTCTTCCTGCAGGCGAGCTCGTTTCGCTCTGCGCAACTGATCAATCTGATCTTCCAAATCGATCGTCTTGCTCATTCGCGACCCTCCTTGCCTGTACAGATTTGAGTATTATTATGCAATTTTGAGTGCCGCGCAACTCTTAATTTTTGGAGCGGATCTCCCAAAAACTCAGCCGCAGGAGGTGCCTCCGCAGCAGGAACCGCCTTCTTCCTTAATGGCTGAGCGCACCTTGGCTTGGACTTCGGGCGTCATTTGAACGTTCTGGTGGCAGCCCTTGGCATGCTCGGCCGCCTGCCGCATGATGTCCGCCTCATCCTTGCCGTGGATCACGAAATCGCAATTCACCCCAACGTCCTTGCACGCAAGCATCTTTCCCATACCACACCTCCGGGTTATTGAATCATTGGACAGAATACACCAGCGAGGTGCCCGCGATCCATCGCATACTGCAAAAAAGGGGGTCCTCCCGATGGAGCCTGTGAAGGGCTTGCGTCACGCTATTCCAGGTTATGTAGTCGTGCCAAAGAATAATTCCCTTCCCATTCCGGAGCAGGCGCTGGGCAAGGCGCGAATCGTTCAGGACGTACTCATAAGAATGCGAGGCGTCGATATATACGAAGTCACAAGCATTCAGCGCAGGCCCGGGATCAAACGCCGCGGAATCCCCTAAAAGTTGCACAATTTTCTTGGATTCCGGGGTACCTTTGAACCGGGCTCCCCGGCTCTCGGGCCTGACGAGGAAGTCTTCCCCGCTCGCTTTCGCGAATTTGGTGGAAGTATCTTTCGCCGGCAGGTCAAGGGTATAAACAACCGCGTCCGGGTCGGCATTCGCGGCAAGGACAAGCGTGGTTCGCCCGTCCAACGTGCCGATTTCAAATAGCCGCTTCGGTCGGCGGGACCGCACAAGCTGCGCCATGACAGCCAATTCGATCACCGCTGCATTGCCCGCAATGGCTGTCAAATTGGGAAGGACAATGGCGGACTCATCGGATACCACCTCTTTGGGATCGATGGATGGAATGAGGGGTGAAGGAAGGAGCCTGCTTCCGATCCGCGTGCGCTCGCATATCAGCTCAAGCAATTTGCGGTTCTTGGCGGCAAGCATCCCGATCGTGAAGAGGTAAAGGCAGGAAGCTACGCTCACCGTGTAGCGCAGGAGAAATTTGAACACCCTTCTCATATGGCCCTTACTTGTCTCGCGCTTCCTTCAGAATGGAATAGCCGTCTTTGTCGAGCTCCAGGAAGTAGCCGTCGATGCTGCCGAAGGAATTAATCGGGACCACCTTGATAATTTCAACGCCTTTTGCCTGAAGCCGGGACCTCACCTGGTAGAAGCTCTCGTTGTTCTCAGCCGACTGCGCATCCGCCAGCCAAAACGTTGCGCCGGTGATAGCAGCGTTCAAGAACGGGTGCGGGTCCATAACCAAGACGACCTTGCCGTCGGCCGAACCTGCGATCTTTATCTTGTGTCCCTGGATCCAGATCTTCCTTTTTGCGCCCGAGAGCACGCTGCAATCCTGGGTGAGCTCGTAAGGCTTGCTGCACGAAACCTTCAATGTGCTCACCTTATCTTCTTCGCGCGCGCCTTCGGCTATTTTGGAGCTCGCGCAGCCGCCCACCGTAAAAATCAAGAGTCCCGCCAGAATGGCGCGCATCGGAAAGTCTCCTTACCAGCGCGTAGGCTGGTAATCCTTCAGGAACTGGCCCCAGATATGTTGGCCAGTTAAGAACCCGTGGAAGATAGGGTCGCAGATTCTTGCCGCAGCATCGACGTGATCCAGCGGCGGGTGGAAGCCATGCTCCTCGCGCTTCTTCTCCGCCAACTCAATCGGGTCTTCATCCGTGATCCATCCGGTGTCCACGCTGTTCATGTGGATGCCGTCTTTGATGTAATCCTCGGCCGAGGTGCGCGTCATCATGTTCAGCGCGGCCTTGGCCATGTTCGTATGGGGGTGCTTGTCGGTTTTGCACGCGCGATAGAACTGCCCCTCCATCGCCGATACATTCACGATGTGTTTGTCTTTAGACGGCTGCCGCAGCATCAACGGCTTCAATCGCGCGTTCAGGATAAAAGGCGCCACCGCATTCACCAGTTGCACCTCAAGCAGCTCAATGGCGGACACTTCATCCAACGGCAGCCGCCAGCTGTTGCGCTTGCGCAAATCCACCTGCTGCAGATCGGCATCCAACTGACCCGCCGGGAAAAGCTGCTGGTTCTTTATCTCTTCCCCCTCGAGCAGCGGAATCTGCGAAAGCGCCGCGGAATGCTGCAGCCCGAATGCGGAAAGCGCGCGCCCCTGAATCGCCGGGGCTCTGCGCTGATTGCGCAGGTCTTCATGGTTCGCCAATACGCGGCGGACCTCGGGCGAGAACGCTTCAAGCGATTGCGTTTCACTGTCCATGAGGTGCTGATAAAAGCCAGGCGGACGGCGTACGGTCTGGCAGGCGTTATTCAGAATGAAGTCCAAGCGGTCAAAAGCGCTCTTCACATGGGCGGCAAAGACTTCGACGCTCGGGGTATGGCGCAGGTCGAGCCCATAGACGTGCAAGCGATGCCCCCAGCGCTCAAAGTCAGCTTCCTTGGCGTATCGCGCAACAGCATCTTTCGGGAACCGCGTTACCGCAATCACCTGCGCGCCGGCGCGCAGCAGCATGATGGCGGCCTGGTAGCCGATTTTCACGCGAGCTCCGGTCACGAT
>JAHFGY010000188.1 GCA_023247195.1 Candidatus Omnitrophota bacterium
TTGAGTTTTTCGCAGGCGGCTCGCCACGTACTGGGGACTCATTACACGCCGGCGCTGGCGCAGGCCGCGCGCAAAGGAATAGATGCAGTTTCTATGAATCGTTTCCCGACGTTTGGCGCCGAGGTGGAAGCCGCCGCTCGGCGCTTGGAGTCGGATCCGAACGCGCAGGCGTTGGGCCGCATGGGCGAAGACGGAGTGCCTGAGATCTTTTGGTCCGTTCTGGAAGACTACGTCACGCTGATTTTCGCGGCCGAAGAAGGCAGGCGCACCAAAGCCGAGATCCGCCGCATTCTTATCGAGGATACGGTGGATCATGAAACGGTTGAGCGGACATTGCGGCAACCCGAGCATGCGCCCGGGCCCGCGGTCGAGAAGCTGATCCGGGAATTCTGGAATCCTCAAACACCCGGTGAGTGGGAGTCGGCGCAATTCGAGGCCTACCATTTGATTGCCCAGTACGTGGACGATACCGGCCGACTCGGCTGGCACCTGGATGTGGATCCGAGCGGGCCTGATTATGCGCGCGCAGCCCGGCTGATTGAAGCGCTTCCCGCGGATCATCCCGTGCGCGCGATGATCGCCAGGCGGCAATCCGGCGCGGTAGCGGTTTTACCCCCGTATCGGACTGTGATAGATAGGCCCATTTCCCATCCCGAGATGCCGAAACCAGGCGCTCTCCGTCGGAAGCTGGCCATCGAGCCGTTGATTGATGAAGCCCAACAGCCCTTGATGCAGGCTTTGATGGATTTGAAAATCGGCGATCAGCATGAGGCTTTCCTCAAGATCATGCAGATGGTGTATGACTATGCCGACCCGGTGCTGGAAGATCTGACCGGTATGAAAACCAACGTTGGGCTTTCTGAAGAAGCGTTCGACGCATCCTTCGGCCGCGGCGCGTTCCAGAGCATTATGGCGGGCGATCCGGATAAAAGAGTGAACCTTGCTCAGGCGTTTGCCCGGGTGTGGTATCGGATTCTTCCCAGCGACTACAGCCACACGACGGTTTATCGTTTATTGGCATCACTGCAGCGCATCCAGGCATACGCGCGCCAGGAGGGACTTACGATTGAAGAGACGAAGCGCCTGCTGGGAGGATTGCTCCAGGGCTCGCGCGTGGACTATGAAGGGTATGAGGGAGTGGAAGCCAACGCGAAGAACTTGCAAGTTCCGGCCCAGCCCGAACTGCCGATATTGTTTGATCCAATGCTGGTGGCGGGAATCTTGGAACAGGTGACGCGCGAGCGACATCTGGCGGAAGCAGCGCCGAATGGCCAGGAGCCTTTGCGGATCGAACAGGTGCTTATGGGCCTGCTGGAACGGCTGCGCCAACCGAAGGAAAGCGATCTTCTTTCCGACAGCCTGCGCGCGGAGATCGCATCGCTGCCACGCACGGTTGTTCCCGCTGTTCGCTATCCGGATTCCGGCAAGCGGCATCCCGATGATCCGCTGTTGTTTTATGTGGTCGGAGAAGGAATGGGATTTTACTTGAAAGTTCCCCTTCAATCGAAGAGTCCCAACGATCACACGCAGGACAGCGCCGCGCTCTCGCCGGATGACCGGCAGCAGCTCCGCTCACTTACCGTGCGCCGGTTGGCGCTGCAAGCACTTGAGGGCAGGCATCCATTATGGGGCGAGCAGTGGGTGTTGTGGGCGCAGACGGGGCCCAAGGTCTACTGGAAAGTCAGCGTCAACGACAAGCAGCTTGAGGCCGTTCTGTTGGCCGATCCGAGAGATCTGCCGCCGCACGACAGGGTCAAAGCGGATCTGCAAAAGAGCTATCCCAAGAGTGACACGACGGATTGGCGGCAGATACAGGATGAGCAAGGGTTCCAAACGCTGCCCTATGCCGATGGTCTGGTTGTTCTTGCGAGCCAGGATCTAGCGCCGGACATTTTTGAGCGCATGGCCGAAGAACTGGCGCTTCTCGGCTACCAGCCGGATGAGATTCGGTCGATGGTCGCACGCGCGGCCCGCCGCATGATCTTTATCGATTACAGTGCTGCCGCTTCCGACGCTGATCTATCGGGAACGCTTGCCTGGCTTGAGCAGGATCCGGACGGCCGAAAGGTGCTGGATCACGCTTTCCATGCCAGGCCGGCTCAACAGCCCTCGCTGCTTCCTTATGCCATGAGTCTGGCGGCAAAGAACGGCATCCCCCTTCACGTATTGCAAGACAGGCTGGCTCCTTATTTTGGGTTGCTTGAGCTGCTCGTCGGAGCCAAACGCGGGCTCTTTTACACGCTGATTTCGAGGGGTAGGCAGAACTGGGAATTTATGAAGGCTGAAGAATGGAAACAAATAGTTGAGGTTCTGGAGGGCGTGCCTGGTCTTCAGGCTGTGAGCGTTCCCGGGTTAGAGACCGAAAGAGGCGGTGAGGTAAGGATAGGCCCCGGCGAGGTGCGCGGCGCTATTTATCGGCCGGCTACCGTGGCCCGCCTGATGGCCGATGACTGGGACAGCTTGGTGCAGGATAGGGATCTGAGCCGGGTATTCGGGGAAATCGGAATCGATCGGCATCTGTTGGAAAGAGTTTCCGGGATGCAACCCCGAGAGATCCGTTTTCAGGATTATGGAAACGCCGCCAACTTTTCGGATGATGATTTGAATCGCTTGGCGGTTTTGGTGCGCTGGATGCTGGCTAACCAGCATCATCTCCTGCTTGGGGTGTGTCTGGGTTTCGGGTTTGAAAACGCAAACGCTTTTCATGATGAGAGCGATCCCGACCAGCAGCCTGAAGCCATTTCAATGCACGACAGCGCGCTGACTCTTTTGTTTAATGCGACGCATTCAGGGGAACAGGCCGCCACACTCCTGCATGCAGCGCTGAATGCCCAGATCGTCGCCCGCCAGGCTCGGCTGCGCAGCCCGCAGCACCGAGCGTCCGCGCCCGGCCTTGTTGCTCGGATAACTCCGGCAGGGTTTGGCATCTTTGCCGTACTGAATCTCCTATTAATGGTGCTCGGCGCATCCAGAGATCTCGGGTCTTTTGAACTCGGTCAGATAGCAGAGCGTGCAGAAAAAACCAGCACCTCTGCATATTCCACCGACGAGTTCATTCGCAATTTTAAGGCCCATTGGCCACTGAACACGACAAAAGACCGAAAAGCTGCAAGAGAGGATTTATTGGCCGCTTTGCGCGGTGAAGCCGGTACGTATGCCACTATTGAAGTTTTCAATCTATCGGGAGCCGGCCGCGATTTTCTTTACGAGCTGTTCCATGAAGACCCCGCAGCGCTGCTTGAATACATGCGCATCGATCCTGACGCGGCTAGGAATGTGACCAACCGGGCGTACTTCATGGGTCCGGATTGGGCGGTTTGGAGGCCGCTGCTGCTCTCGGTCTTTCGCCAGGCGAATACTCCGGCTGATGCCGAGATTCTCGGCGGAATCGTCCCTTCCAATGTGTTGATCGATGGCGCAGATGGTAGTGCGGGTCTTCAGAATACGGTTTTGTGGATAGACGCGCTAACCCCTGAGCAACTGGTTACCGGTCTGAGTCAAGGCATGACTAGTGGGCCCGATCTGTTTTTCTTTGCACCGCCCAAGAC
>JAHFGY010000189.1 GCA_023247195.1 Candidatus Omnitrophota bacterium
ATATCCAAGGTCCGCGGTTCGTTGCGGCCGCGCGCGGCCGGCCGGCCGAGCTCGCCCTCAATCCGCCGCGATTCCTTGAGCAATTCGCGCGGAGGCAAAGTGGTTGCGAGCTCGATCACGGTATTGAGGAAAGGGTCTTGAGGTGGACCGCCCACGGGATCGGTTTCGATGATCGGCGCCACGGCAACAACCCGGGTTTCCGGCAACCGGCCCAGCCGCCGGATCGCTTCGGAAAAAGCGCGCAGCCGGTCGCCGATGTTCGATCCAAGCCCAAGATAAACCGTGGCGTACGCACCGATGGCGCCGCTCCTTATGAGAGGCTCTTGCTCAAGCGGCCTACGGCTTCTTCAATGCGGTCCGTGGGAAGCGTCAGCGACATGCGGACGTAGCCTTCTCCGGACGGGCCAAAACCCACGCCCGGCGTGATAACCACGTTCGTCTGCTTCATGACGCGGGTCGCGAACTCCATCGAGGACTCTTGCGTGGGCACGCGCGTCCAGATATAGAGGCTGGCTTGCGGCTTGGCGACGTTCCAGCCGGCTTTGGCCAGGCCGTTCACGATCAAGTCTCGCCGATTTTGATAAACCGCGATCGTCTCCTGCAGAGCCGCGTCGCCGGCTTCAAGCGCGCGGATACCCGCGAGCTGAATGGGTTGGAAGATGCCCGAGTCCAGGTTGGACTTGATCTGCGAAAGCGCGGCCACGATCGCGGCATTGCCGCAAACCCAACCGATACGCCAGCCGGTCATGTTGTATGTTTTCGAGAGGCTGTGAAACTCCACGCCGTGGTCCTTGGCATCGGGCAATTGCAAAAAGCTTGCGGGCTTTACGCCGTCGTAAGCGATCTCGGAATAAGCCGCGTCGTGCGCGATCGCAAAGCCGTACTCTTTCGACAGATCGAGCGCTTCTTGCAGTTGCTCAAGCGAATACACCGCGGATGTCGGGTTGTTCGGCGAGTTGAGGAACATCAATTTCGCCCGGCGGATCGCTTTTTGGCTGATGTCGCCCAAGTCCGGAAAGAAACCGTTCTCCTCAAGCAGCGGCATGGGCACGACTTCAGCCCCGGCTAAGATCGTGCCGCTGCGGTACGGTGGGTAGCATGGGTCCGGCACGAGCACGGCGTCGCCCGGATTAGTGAGCGCCCACGGCAGGTGCGCGATGCCTTCCTTTGAGCCGAGCAGCGGCAAAACCTCGGTGTCCGGGTTCAGCGTAACGCCGAAGCGCTTCGCGTACCATGCCGCGATCGCCTCGCGCAGCACCTTCATGCCCTCGGTCATGCTGTAGCGGTGATTCGCGGGGTCGTCGACGGTTTCTTTAAGCCGCGCGATGACTTCCTTGGATGTCGGCAGATCCGGATCGCCGATGCCTAAGTCGATCACGTCCTTGCCTTCGGCCATGAGCTTGCGCTTGGCCTTGTCCAACTCAATGAACAAATAAGGCGGCAATTGCTTGAGGCGGTCGGCCTTCTGAAACACAGGCTTTGCCTGGGTCATGGTGCTCATTTTCCTTCGCTCGAAGCTTTCAACACATGCGACATGTCGAACCAACCTTTGGATTGACGGGCCACGAACGCGGCGGCGCGCAAAGCTCCCTGCGCGAAAACCGAGCGGCTTTGCGCGCGATGCGTGAGCTCCAGCCGCTCCGACGGTCCGGCTAAGATAACCGTGTGATCGCCGATAATATCGCCGGCGCGGACCGCGTGAGTCGGAATGGCTCCCGGCTTCTGCTTGCGCGCTTGCGCAAGCACCTCGACAAGCCGTTTGGCCGTGCCGCTGGGCGCGTCTTTTTTCTGTTTGTGATGCGCTTCGATCACTTCCACGTCGTAATCGTTGCCGAGCTGCAGCGCGGCAACGCGCGCGAGCTCGAACAGAACGTTGACGCCCACGCTCATGTTCGGGCTGAACACGATCGGGATGCGCGATGAAAGCGACTTGAGCTCGTTGACCTGCGCTTCGGACAAACCCGTTGTGCCGATCACAAGCCCTTTGCCGTGGCCCGCGACCGCTCCCGCGTGCGTGATCGTGGCGTCCGGCGCCGTGAATTCAATCAGGACGTCCGCGGCTTTGGCCGCGGCATCAAGGTCGGTGGTGACTTTAAAGCCGAGCTTATCCTTGCCGCCGAGGACCAAGCCGTAGTCCTGGCCATTCGTTGATTGCCCGAGCGCTTCCAAAGCAGACACGAGGCGAAACCGCGGATCCTCGACCGCGAGAGACGCGATCGCGCGTCCCATGCGACCGCAGCAGCCGATGATGCCGAGTTTGATGGTTTTGGATGCGACTTGCGCCATGCTCACCGTTTCCCTCGCCCGCGTTTTGCCGGCATTTTGGCCGCGCCCTTCAGGCCGTAAGACTGCAGCGCGTCCAAGAGCCTCGGGTGGTTCGCTTCCGAGAGCGGGCACAACGGCAGCCGAAACTCAGGCTGGATCATGCCAAGCAAGCCCATGGCTGTTTTGACCGGGATTGGGTTGGTTTCAAGGAAGAGCGCTTTGATTAATGGCAGCAGGCGCTCGTGCAGCCGGATGGCTTCCTGCTGATTACCCGCTTCAAAGGCTTCCACCAGAGCCACGATGTCTTTGGGCACGATATTCGATGCCACTGAAATAACGCCGGTTCCGCCGATAGCCAGCACAGGCAAGGTCAGCGCATCGTCGCCGCAGATCAGCGCGATCTTGCCGCTGGTCATGAGGCGGATGCGGCTCATCTGCTCCAGGTTGCCGCTCGACTCTTTGACCGCCACGATCGTGGGGCATTCGTGCGCGAGCCGCGCGAACGTTTCCGGCTCGATGTTGACCGCCGTGCGCGAAGCGATGTTGTACAGCACCAGCGGCAGGTCGATCGATTGCGCGACTTCCTTGAAATGCAGGAAAAGCCCTTGCTGGGTCGGCCGGTTGTAGTACGGCGAAATGAGCAGCGCGGCGTCCGCGCCCGCTCGCTTGGCGAATTTCGTGAGCCGCACCGCTTCGCGGGTGTTGTTCGAGCCTGAGCCGGCGATGACCGACATGCGGCCGCGCGCGAGCTGGACGGTGAGATCGATGAGGCGCTCGTGCTCTTTGTGCGAGAGCGTGGCGGACTCTCCCGTGGTGCCGCAGGGCACGACCGCCGTGGTGCCGGCCTGCACGTGCATCTCGATCAGCCGCTTGAGAGCCGCTTCATCGATGGCGTCGTCGCGAAACGGCGTGACGATGGCGACCATGGCGCCTCGCAGCGTCAGGCTCATGCGGCGTCTCCTTCCACGGGTGGCCAAGTAAAGGTACCGGCGAATACCGAGCGCGCTTCGCCTTCCATGTCGACTTCGGACACGTGTACCGCGTTTCCTTTTTTCTCAGCTCGGAAAGAAATCGTGAGCAAGTCGCCGCTTGCGGGCTGCACGGTCACGCGTCGCGCATCGCTCTTCGACGGCTGCTGCAGGCCATAAAGGATCGCGGCCGCGGTCATGCCTGTTCCGCAGGCGAGCGTCTCGCCTTCCACGCCGCGCTCATACGTGCGCACGCGCAGCCGCTGTGACGGCTTTTGGACCGGCTGAATAAAGTTCACGTTG
>JAHFGY010000190.1:0-725 GCA_023247195.1 Candidatus Omnitrophota bacterium
GGGTCCCAAACCGGGCTAAAAACAATGGTCACCTTGCCTTCCGCGACGCCGGGCATGGTAACGATCGTGCGTTCCACCGAGGCTTTCAATTGCGGCCCGTACGGGCAGAACGGCGAGGTGAACGTCATGGTCAGCTTCACGGAATCGCCTTTCTCCGTGGGCGTGATCTCCGCGCCGTAAATGAGCCCCAGGTCGACGATGCCCAAGTGAAGCTCCGGGTCTTCGATCGGCTTGAGCGCTTCCAATACTTGTTGTTCCGTAACAGACATAGGTCCTCCTACTTACCGGCTTTCTCATGCGAATCGAGGGCTTGCTCCACGACATTCCAGGAAAGCGCCGCGCATTTGACACGAACCGGAAACTTCCGCACGCCTTCCAGCGCCGAAAGCTCACCCAGCTCGTCGGGCGATGCGGGCTCTTGCCCCTGCATCATGGCCTTCAGGCTCCGGATAAGGGCGCGCGCCTGCTCCGGCGTCTTGCCTTCCAATTCATCCGCGAGCATGGACGCCGCGGCTTGGCTGATCGCGCAGCCTTTTCCGGCGAAGCGGATCTGCGCGATGCGGCCGCCATCAAGCTTCATTTGATAGGCGAGCTCGTCGCCGCACAAAGGATTCGCGCCGTTGACCGAAACCGTGGGCGACGGCAATTCGCCTTTGCGTGCCGGGCGCTGGTAATGCTCAAGGATCACTTCCCGGTAAAGCTCGTCCAGCTTCTCCATCATTGTC
>JAHFGY010000190.1:735-3529 GCA_023247195.1 Candidatus Omnitrophota bacterium
CGCAGCACCGAATTACCGCTTCACCGGCTGGCGTTTAAAGAAAGCCTGGGCGCCGCGGATAGCCTCCATCAGGCGGTCCACCTCGTCCATCGTGTTGTATAAAGAAAAACTCGCGCGCGCCGTGGCAGGCACTCCCAGGCGCCGCATGAGCGGCTTGGCGCAGTGATGCCCCGCCCGGATGGCAACACCTTCGCCGTCGAGCAATGTTCCGAGGTCGTGCGGATGCAACCCTTCCAAGTTAAAAGCCACTACCCCGCCCCGGTCGATCATTTGCGTCGGGCCGTGGATCGTGGCTTCGGGAACATGCGTGAATTGCTCCAACGCGTATGCGGTCAATTTGTGCTCGTGGGCTTGAATCGCGTCCATGCCGACTTTTTCAAGATAGCTCAATGCGGCGCCGAACCCGATCACGCCGCCGATATTCGGCGTGCCGGCCTCGAACTTCCATGGCACTTCGTTCCACGTCGCTGACGTCAATTGCACGTCGAGGATCATCTCCCCGCCGCCCAAGAAAGGATCCATTTGCTCAAGCAGGTCTTGGCGCGCGTACAGCGCGCCCACGCCGGTCGGGCCCAGCATCTTGTGCGCGGAAAACACCAGCGCGTCGCAGCCGAGCGCTTGCACATCGATGGCCATGTGCGCGGCGGCTTGGGCCGCGTCGAGCAGCACAATCGCGCCCTGTTTGTGCGCGAGCTCCACAACGGCGCGCGCGGGCGTTAGGGTGCCGAACACGTTGGACATCATGGTAATCGCGACTAATTTTACGCGCGGCGAAAGCAACGCTTCCACCCGCGGGAGCTCGATGCGGCCGTCATCGGTGACAGGCACGAAGCGCAGCACCGCGCCCGTTGCCCGCGCCAGCATCTGCCACGGGATCAGATTGGCGTGGTGCTCCATTTCCGTCAAAAGGATTTCGTCGCCGGCGCGCAGCCGCGAGCGGCCCCATGCCCAGGCAAAGAGGTTAATCGACTCCGTGGCATTCCGGGTGAAGACGATGGTGCGTTCGGAAGGCGCGTGGATGAAGCGAGCGGTCTGCGAGCGGACAGCCTCGTAAGCCTCGGTGGCTTCTTCGGCGAGCGTGTGGATGCCGCGGTGGATGTTGGCGTTGTAGCGGCTGTAATAGTCGGTGATCGTGTCGATCACGGACTGCGGTTTTTGCGTGGTCGCGGCGTTATCGAGATAAACGAGCGGCTTGCCGTTGACCGTGCGGGCCAACACCGGAAAGTCTTTGCGGATTGTTTCGACGTTGAAGGCGTTCATCGCTCATACCGTCCTTCAGATCGCCGCCAGCACTTGATCGCCTTCGACCTTCACCGGGTACGAACGGATCGGAACCGCGGCCGGCAGGCACAACACTTTGCCGTTGGTCACGTCAAACCGCGCGCCATGGCGCGGGCATTCGATAGCCGTGCCGTCCAGAAAACCGTCGGTCAGCGTGCCGTCGTCATGCGAGCAGGTATTATCGATCACGTAGAAATGGCCAAGCGTGTGGCACACGAGCAGGCGCTTGTCGTCCAACGAAACCGGCTTCATACCGCCTTCCGGAATTTCGGTCGTGCGCGCAACCGCGCGGTAGTCGGCCATCTTAGACCCCCACCGGCGCCGCTTCCGGCACATCGGCGTGCAACGCGCCTTCGATCTCTTCGCGCAGCCTTACTTGCAGCGGCTCAAACGGAACCTGCTCGACAATGGGCTCAATGAACCCCATGACCACGAGCCGCTCGGCCGCGCTTCGCGGGATCGCGCGCGAGGTCAGGTAAAAAACCTGCTCCTCATCGATCGGCCCCACGGACGCGCCGTGCTTGCACTGCACATCGTCGGCAAGAATCTCGAGCATGGGAATCGTCTCAGCCTGCGCCTGCTTGCTGAGCAAGAGGTTGTGGTTGGATTGGTAAGCATCGGTCTGCATGGCCTTGGGCGCGATGCGGATCAAACCCGTGTAGATCATACGGCTCTTATCCTGCAACGCCGCGCGGAACTGAAGATCTGAGAAAGTGTGCGCGGCTTGATGATCCTGCAGCGTGTGCTGGTCGATGTGCTGGTCGTCGTGGCCGAACACAAAGCCGTAGAGTTTGCTGGATGCATGCTCGCCGGTCAGGCGGGTGATCACGTGCGCTTTGGACAGAGACCCGCCCAGGTTCAAGTTAGCCAGCGTCAGCGTCGCGCCGCGGTTCACCGTGACCCGCTCTAGCAAGAACTCGCGCGCTTGCTTGTCCCAGCGCTGCAAGCGCACATAGTGCAATTTTGCGTCCGGCTCCAGCACGATCTCGATGCGGCTGTTTACTAAGTGCGGCGAATTCTCTTGGGCCGAGCTCACGTACTCGTCCAATAAGGTAAGTGTGCTGCCCGCGCCGACCCGCACGATCGTGAGCGGAAAGAGCGCTTGCTTCGACGCCGCGGAAAGAAGCCGCACGAGCCGCACCGGCCGCTCCACGGCTATTCCCGGCGGCACGGTGAGCACAACGTCGTCGTGATGAAAAGCGCCGTTGAGGCTCGCGAGCTTGGATTCGGCCGGCGTGATGCCTTCATCCTTAAGAATTTCGCGGATGAAATCCGGGGAAGTTTTTGCGGCTTCGGCCAAGTCCTGGGCGATGACCTTGCCGGCTTCCGGAGGCTGGAGCCACGAGCCGTTGACGCGCACCAGCAGGTGCTCGTTGCCCAAGGGGTCGGCAATCGACGCCCAATGGCCGTCTTGCAGCTTAACCGATTGGAGCAAGCCGTTGCCGCCCACTTGGTAGCCGTCGGCGGGATCGAGTAATGTCACGTCCGTGCGGCGCCAGATGTCGTCGCTGAC
>JAHFGY010000191.1 GCA_023247195.1 Candidatus Omnitrophota bacterium
TCAATGAGAAACGATGAAACGGATTATGGGTAAATTATCTCATTTTCTCTATGATTTACATGAGATTAAGAGACCTATTGAGACTTCGAGAAACAGGGAATGGTGCCGCAAGAGGGAATCGAACCCCCGACCTACGCATTACGAAGCAAACAATTATATGTTCGCGGAATGTCGAGTATTCCTAAAATTACCGGATATTTGTGCTGAAAGACGAAGCTTCGTCGAAACTCTCCCGTGTTGAGGCTGTAAGAACGGACGCAAAATGGCTGAGATCCGAAATCTGCAGAAATTCTGCCGAAGGAACCGTCTTGTAACCCGCATACACTCACGACAGATGACGGTCAAAATCCATCTGCTGGTGGAGAATGCGAACAACATCAACGCTCCCGCTCATCTCACGATAAAACAGGACATGCAAGCCGACAGGATACTTCCGATAGCCTTCTCGGACATAATCGCAGTTCCTACCGCGCCCTGGCGTTTCGGCGATCAACTCGGCGGCCTCAGCTATGCGGCGAAGATATCGCTCAGCCTGATCTATGCCCCATCGCCGCGCCGTGTACTCCCAGATGTCATCCAGGTCAGCGCGTGCACGCGGAGTGAAGACGACACGGTTCATTTCGCGGCGGCGCGCTTTCGTTTGTCAGCAATAAACGCTTCGAAGTCGATGGGCTCGGACGTGCCGCTGTTCTCGCCTTCGATCAGAGTCGCCCGCAACGCCTGCAAGTTCGCCTCGCGCTCTTCGAGCAGCCGCAGGCCAGCGCGCACCACCTCGCTGGCCGAGGAATAGCGACCATGCGCCACCTGCGTCTCCACAAAGTCTGCGAAGTGATCGCTCAAGCTGATGGATGTGTTCTTGTTCATGGCGGCAGAGTACCAAATTTTGGTACTCGTGGCAATTCCGCTCGGCGATGGCGCGCGCTGGAGGCCATAAACGCCAGTCCGGCGGTTCAGTCCAATACGTTTTTAGCCCACCAGCGCGGAACAACCATCGGGCTATCTCGCACCGGCGTGGCCGCGCCGCCGGGCTAAAAACGCTCTTCATTATGCGAATGGCCGTAATGCAATTACACGAATAATGTTACCAGCGGTGTGGATTTCATTGAATTCCAGCGGTTTGAATTTCCCTTGGGTGCGTGCGCTGCTGAAGTCTGTACGTTTGGGCGGATTTGTTGGTGCGCAAGGGCGGGTAAGAGCGGCGTCGCGGCTCTGCTGGAGATCCCGGCGTCCGCCATGCCCGATCCGATCGATCATGCCGGCGTGCTCGGGCCTATCTAGCGTCAGGATAAATCCAGGAAAGGGGGAAGGGATGTAGCCATTCGGAAACCTTTCATTGCGACCCAATGGGTTCAACTCCCATCCGGTAAAGGCCAGCCAGCCAGCCGGAAGCGAGTCTTGCAGGGGCGGTGGCAACACCGTTCTTGAAGCGTAGACAGCAGGTGCTGAAGCCCCGCGGTAGCCCCGATATGAGCAACGCTGAAGCCTTTGTTGTGATGGGCGCAAGGGCAGCACCGACGGTCCCGTCATTGGCGAGGGAACGCCGGTTCGGCCGGGGTCTTGGACCGGGGCAAAGGCATAGGATGGGTCGCCTGGGAACCTGAGAGATCCCACTCACGTCCACGCGAACGCGCACCGGCAAATGGGGTCGCCGGTTGAACAATGATCCTGGCCCGAGGCAGTGGCCTCTATTTGCCCGGGAGCGCTGGCAGCAGCGAACACGAAGCAAGGAGGAATCGCGTGGGCTCCGGAAGCGAAACAAATAAGCGACCGGAGATGCGTGGATGGGAAGTCGTAGCGCCCTCATAGTGCTTGTGACGTTGGGGAACCGGACTCGCCGGGACCCAATCGAGGGAAGGGGGGCGTCGCGAGGAGAGAACCGCCGACGGGAAACACGGGAGAGGACTTTGAGCCTTACAAACCTGTCCACGAAACGGCAGCGGATAGCTGAACTGGCAAGATCGAAACGCGGGGCGGCGTTGTCCACGCTGCACCATGTCATCGACCTGGAATGGATGAAGGAAGCCTTCCGGCTCACCCGCAAGGATGGCGCTCCCGGCATCGACGGTGTAACAGCGGCAGAGTATGCGGAAAACCTTGAGGCCAACCTTCTGGACCTCCTGGATCGCATCAAGTCTGGCCGCTACCAAGCGCCGCCGGTCCGGCGAGCATATATTCCGAAGGCGGATGGATCGCGCAGGCCCTTGGGCCTTCCGACTTTCGAGGACAAGGTGGCGCAAAGGGCGATTGTCATGGTGCTGGAGCTCATCTACGAGCAGGATTTTCTTCCCTGCTCGTACGGGTTCCGGCCAGGTCGCTCTGCGCATCAGGCCTTACACGCGTTGCGTACCGGCTTCATGAGCCATGGACTGCGTTGGGTGATCGATCTCGATATCGTCAAGTACTTTGACTCGATTTCGCACTCTCATCTGCGTTCTTTTCTTGACCAGCGAGTCACGGATGGTGTGATCCGAAGGATGATCGACAAATGGCTGAAGGCAGGCGTTCTGGAAGACGGCCGCCTGTCCCATGCGAACACGGGCTCCCCGCAGGGCGGTGTGATTTCACCGCTGCTCGCGAACATTGTCCTGCACCATGTGCTGGACGAATGGTTCGAGAGCGAGGTGCGGCCACGTCTCAAGGGGAGATGTACCCTTGTCCGGTACGCCGATGATGCCGTTCTCGCATTCGAGGTGCGCCTCGATGCCGAGCGGGTCCTGGCTGCTCTAGGCAAGCGTCTGGGTCGGTACGAGCTTGCGCTCCATCCCGCCAAGACACGCTTCGTCGACTTCCGCTTCAAACGACCAGGCGGGCAAACGCATCCGAAAACGGATGGCACGACGTTCACCTTTCTCGGCTTTTGCCACGTATGGGGCAAGTCGCAGAAAGGCAAGGACGTGGTGCGGCAAGTAACGGGGAAAGACCGTTACGCCCGTGCGCTGGCGGCGGTCAGCGCGTGGTGCCGGGACAACCGGCACAAGCTGATCCCGGAACAGCACACCCATCTGGTTGCAATGATGCGGGGCCACTATGCCTATTACGGCATATCGGGCAACTCTCGACGTTTAAGCTGGTATGCCGATACGGTTCCAAGGATCTGGCAGAAATGGCTGGCGCGGCGGGGGAGCCGGTTCCCCTGGGATCGGTTCAAAGATCTCCTGAAGCGACATCCTCTGCCGGCAGCCCGGATCGTCCATCACTACAGCGCCGTGAGCGAAGCTCTCCCGTGAAGAACCGGAAGCTGGAAATCTGCACATCCGGGTCTGTGGGGGGTAGGGGTGGCAACGCCCCTACCTACCCGGCAAGGCCAAGCCCTGCCGGTGTCCGCGGAATACGCGGCCAGCCTTGACAGGCCCTGCGCGCGGCGGCTTGGCGCGTTGCGGTCGGGATGGAAGAATGCTCGCGGCGCGGGTCGAACCAAAAAATGCCGACTCGGAAGAGAAGGAGGAAAGGGGAGAGCAGGCGCGCCAAGCATTCAGCCGCGACTGTCAGAACGGGGGATGGTTGTCGAACAGGT
>JAHFGY010000192.1 GCA_023247195.1 Candidatus Omnitrophota bacterium
CAATATGCGGGCAAAGTGGTGGTACTGCATTTTTGGGCGACGTGGTGCCCGTACTGTCGGATGGAAATTCCCAAACTCAAGCGCGTCCATGCGGAGATGGCGGAAAAGGGAGTGGTCGTGCTCGCGGTAAGCGTGGACGAAGACACGGGAAAGCTGCGGCAATTCGTGGCCGCTTCCGAGATCTCTTATCCGGTGATACCGGACGCGGATCAGGATTTTGCCTTGGCAGAGAGCTATAAGGTATTCGGCATTCCCGTGACCTACGTCATCGGACGCGACGGCCGCATGCTTGGCCGAACCCAGGATGTGCTCGCGGCGGCTGAGCATGCCGCGGCGCTCGAGCCCGGTCAAGGCGGAACGAGCGAGTGATGGCGGATTCAACGGCGAATGGCTGAATCGTTTGACGCGCTCATCTTAGGCGGCGGCATCATCGGCGCATCCCTGGCCGAAGAGCTTTCCCGCCATGGCCGCCACGTGGCGCTGATCGAGCGCGATCGCATCGGCGCCGAGGCTTCCACCGCGGCCGCCGGGATCCTGTCGTCGCAGGCCGACGTGGCCCAGCCGGACGCGTTCTTTGACTTGTGCCAAGCCTCCCGCAAAATGTATCCGCGCTGGATCGAGCACGTCCAGCGCCGCAGCGGTTTGTCCGTGGGCTACTCGGTCGACGGCGTACTGCACGTTGCCATGAACAGCAAGGAAGAGAAACTCCTCGATAAACGCATCCGCTGGCAGCTCAAGCGCGGCCTTAAAGTCACGCGCCTATCGCCGCGTGAGGCCAAACGCTTCAATGCCGCGATCGACGGCCGGATCAAGCGAGCGTACTTTTTCCCGACCGAAGCCCAAATCGACAACGCGTTGCTCATGGCCGCGCTGGGAGCCGCTTGCCAGAAGGCGGGTGTGGAAACGAGAGAAGGCGTCACCGCCACCCGGCTGCGCATGGAAGGCGGAGAGATCAAAGGGGTGGACACCGATCGCGGCGCTTTTGACGCGCCCATCGTGGTCAACTGCCTGGGGTCGTGGGCCGGGGTCGAAGGGCTGACGCCGCAGCCGCTGCCGGTTGTGCCGATCCGCGGACAGATGCTTGTTTTCGACGGGCCAAAAGGCTCATTCCGCACGCCGGTCATCGGCGAGCGCGCGTACGCGATCCAGCGGCGGGACGGCCGGGTGCTTGTCGGCTCCACGCTGGAACCGGCCGGGTTTCACAAAGCGCTGACGCTGGGTGGCATGCACGAGATTCTTTGCGGCTTGCGCCACATCACGAGCGCCGTGAACAATTGGACTTACCTGACCGCGTGGGCGGGCTTACGGCCTTGCGCGCCGGACAAGCTCCCGGTGATGGGTCAAACGTCGGTCAAAGGCCTGTACGTTGCCACAGGCCACTACCGCCACGGCATCCTCTTGGCGCCGGTCACAGCCCACATCCTAACCGAGCTTATCCTCAACGGCCGCACAGGGTTCGATATCGAACCCTTTTCGCCTCTTCGCTTCACCAAATAGCCCGTTGCAGGCCTGTTTCGTATACTTGACAAAAAAGTCATATTAACATACCCTTATTAACGAGAGGACTTAGAGAGGGTAGGCCATGAAAATCACGGCTCAAGAAGAGTACGGTCTTCGCTGTCTTCTGCAGCTTGCCAGGGCTCCACAAGGCGAACTCGTGAGCGTCAAAGAGATCGGCACTCGCGAGGGCCTTTCGCCGGCTTATGTGGAGAAACTGCTGCGAGTGATGAGCCGTTCCGGCTTAGTGCATAGCGTGCGCGGCGTCAAAGGCGGGTATATTATGAATCGCCCGCCAGCGCAAGTTTCGCTGGGCGAAGTGATTCGGGTTCTGGGAACCATGCCGTCGACGAGCCAGATCTGCACGGACTTCACCGGCAACCAGCAGGCGTGCGTGCATTTCAGCGACTGCGGCATCCGCTCGGTATGGTCAGGGTTAACCAACTACATTCAGAGTTTTCTGGACCAGACGACACTGGCCAGCCTGCTAGGGCAGGAATACGCGGTGGCTGAGCAGCTTTCCAAGCGCACCGGCAACAAAAACGGCACGAACGGAACACCGCTCAACGGCGGCGGTTGATTTTGTGGAATTAAACACGACGAAAGAGTCTTCTATGAACAATCCGCTCCTGGTGATCGACAATCTCCACGTCAATGTTGAGGACAAGCCGATCCTGAAAGGCGTTAGCCTGACGGTGAACGCCGGCGAGGTGCATGCGCTCATGGGCCCGAACGGTTCGGGCAAGAGCACGCTGTCCTTTTGCCTCATGGGCCACCCGCGCTACACCGTGACGCAAGGAAGCATCCTCTTCAAAGGCAAGCCGATCCAGGATCTGGAGCCGAACGAGCGCGCCGCCGCGGGCATCTTCTTGGCGTTCCAGTACCCGACCGCGATTCCGGGCGTCACGGTTACCAACTTTTTGCGCGCGGCCATGCGCGGCGTGCGCGGCGCCGACGTGCCGGTCAAAGAATTCCGCACGACGGTTAAGACGCACCTCAAAGCGCTGGGCGTTCCGGACTCATTCATGAACCGCTACGTGAACGACGGGTTCTCCGGCGGGGAAAAGAAGCGGCTTGAGATCTTGCAGATGGCGGTGCTTGCGCCGTCGCTGGCGATCCTTGACGAGACCGACTCCGGCTTGGACATCGACGCATTGAAGACCGTGGCTTCGGGCATCAACGCGCTGCGAAGCGCGGAGCGCGGCATGCTGCTGATCACGCACTACCAACGACTTTTGAACTACATCACTCCCGACTTTGTTCATGTGCTGGTGGACGGCCGCGTGGTTCGCTCCGGCGGCGCCGACTTAGCGCATCAACTCGAAGCTAAAGGCTACGAAACATTCCGTGTGCCGGCAACGGCAGGAGCATGAGGCTACCATGAGCGAATTCGTGAAACCGCGAATCGATATCAACGACGATTATGAGAAGCTCTACGGCTTCCATATGCCGGACAACTATGTCTTTAAGGCAAAGCCGGGCCTGAATGAGCAGGGCGTGAAAGAGATTTCCTGGATGAAGAGCGAGCCCGCCTGGATGCTCGCGAACCGGCTGCGCGCTTACGCTCATTTTCTGAAGAAGCCCATGCCGATCTGGGCCAATACCGAGCTTTTAAACAGCATTCATTTTGACAATATCTTCTACTACTTGAAGTCGACCGAGAAAAAGGGCGACACCTGGGAAGAAGTGCCCGCCGACATCAAGGAAACCTTTGACCGCTTGGGTATTCCCGAGGCGGAGCGCAAGTTCCTCGCCGGCGTCAGCGCCCAGTACGAGTCGGAGTCGGTCTACCACTCGATGAGCGAAACCCTGACAAAGCAGGGCGTCATCTTCCTGGACATGGACACCGCGCTCAAAGAGCAGCCGGAGATGGTGAAGCGCTATTTCGGCACCGTGATTCCAGCGGCGGACAACAAGTTCGCCGCGTTGAACACCGCGGTGTGGAGCGGCGGTTCCTTTATCTACGTGCCCAAGGGCGTGAAGGTCGAGTTGCCGCTGCAGGCG
>JAHFGY010000193.1 GCA_023247195.1 Candidatus Omnitrophota bacterium
ATCGGCCGCGTGTTCGCGCGCGAATACGCCGACTCGGAGCAACACCAATTGCTCCTGCTCGTGCTCGATGCCGGAAACTTTCACCACCCCAAGGTTTGCTTCTCGGGCTCAGGGTTTACGGTAAAGGAGCTGCCGAGCACAGCCGTGGAAGCCGCCGGAAGAACGATCCGCGTGGACCCGCTCTATGCCGAGCGCAAAGGCGAAGGGTTTCTCGTGCTGTATTGGATGGCAATAAACGGGGAGGTCGTGGACTGGAGCCGGCAGAAATGGCTGCAGCTGTGGTATTCCCTGCTGAACCGGCAGCGCGCCGGCTACATGGTGCGGATCGACGTGCGGACTTCAGGCGAAAACGAGATTCCGGCGGCCATGCAGCGAGCCCGTCACTTTATTTTGCAGGCTTTCTCGCAAATCCCCGAGCCGACCGTTTCACATTTAACCGGTGCTCAACGCCGCCGGTAAATATCTTTCCGGTGCCCGACTCGTAATACCAAAATGCCGTCGTGAATCTTCGCATAGATTACCCGGTAATCGCCTATACGAAATTTAAAAAGCCCTAGGTAATCCCCCGCAAGTGGAACACCAAGATCCGGGTTGAGGCTAAGTGAGGTTTCAAGCTTTCCAAGAATGCGGCGCGCTAAGGGCTTATCCAGCCGACGCAAGTCGGCCTCCGCAGAGGCTTTGTAGCTAACCTTAGACGCCAAGTCGGCGCCTCATTTCAGAGCTGGAGATGACAGGGTCGTCTTTATCTCGAAGCCTATCTAGAGCGATTTGATAATCCACAACCTCTGAAAGGTACACTTCCAATGCTTTGCGCATTAAATAGGTTCGGGAGCGTTCTGTTTTTCCCGATAGACGGTCAAGCGCTTTAACCAAATCTTCCGGCAAACGCAATGAGACGGATACGGTCATGAATCGCCTCCTGTAGTACAAAGCATACCATGAAATGCATTGTAATACAATGCTATCAATCTAGCCGACCGGCTTACGGGGCTAGAGCGCTAAGCCCGCTCTGCGCCTCAAGCACCTGCGCCACGCACGCGGCAATGTGCTCCGGCTCCAAGCGCTCCATGCACGGCGGCGTCGGGCAGCGCTCGTCGTAGGACGGCTTGAAACATCCCAGGCACGGCAGATCCGGCTCGACGATCATTCCCTTCCCGAACAAATCGAACTCATACCGGTTAAAAATCGTATTCATCAGCACAAGGGGCCGGCCCAGCCCAATCGCCAGGTGCATGGCCATGGTAACCTGCGATACAACCACGTCGCAGTGGCTCATCAAGTCAATAAAAACCGGCAGCTCGAAATGCCCGAAGTACCGCGCCCCCGTTCTCTGGCTGATCAGCTTGTTCCGCTCATCTTCCGCTTTGCCGCCCAGGAGCAGCGGCTGCAAGCCATCGGCCGAGAGCTTGCGCGCTAGCGCTTCCCATGCCCCGGGGGCCCAGAGCCGCGAAGTCCATCGCGCGCCGCAGCCGGTGTTCAGGCCGATGATCGGCTTGGACCGGTCCAACCCCTCCCACTCGCGGTGCTCGGTGTGCTCGACGATGTATGTTTCCCCGGCGTACGTGTACCCGCAGATCGCGAACATCTCTTCCATGTACGAGCGGCGATTGGCTTTGTTCAGATCATCCCACAGCCCGGTCATCCACTTGGATTTTTCCGCCTCGCTGCCGAGCGGCCGGCACTTGCCTCGGCCGTCCATCCCAAAACCGCTCTTGCGCGCGGCCGAGATCTGCTCGGTCAGCGTGATGGCCTCGTCGTCCTTGTCGAGGTTGATGATCCAGTCAAACGTTTGGGCGCGCAGCCAAAGGAGCTTGGCCAGATCACCAAAAGGAATAACCCGGTCCACGGCCTTGGGCACGAGGTCAGGAAAGTAAGTCAGCCACGTGATCTCGGCCTGCGGAAAATCTTTTCGCAGGCGATGCAGCAGCGGCGTGGTGCGGATCACGTCTCCCGCGGCGCCGAGCTTGATGATCAGGATGCGGCCGTTGACCGAGTCGTACACCGGGCAGTCGCCGCAGACGTAACCCTGCTTCTTGTGCGGCTTGCACGGCACGTGCCCGCGGAAGTGCCGACAGTCGGTCTTCGGATTATGCTGGGCTGACCAAGTATCCATCGTGTCCTTAATCGAGTTTTGTCCGGTAAACCGAGCCGGCCATGCGGCTGATATACAGGTATTTGTCCGGGCCGAAGGCCATGGCCGCAGCTCCGGATCCTTCCGGCAAGTCGCCCGTGATGTCACGCCAGAACTCGCCGTCGTCGGTCAGAAAAATCCGGCCGCCTGATTGCTCGCTCCATTGCACCGTGCTGACCGCGACGCGGCCCGCTTTATAGGGATCGGGCGTAACCGCATCGCAAATACCCTTGCCGCCAAAACGCTTGAGCAGCTTCCACTTGGCGCCCTGGCTGTGCGAAACGTATAAAACCGGCCCATCTTGATCACCGACGGCGTATTGCGTGCCGTCTTTGGCAATAGCGGCATCGAATACCCACTGGATGTCGGTCAGAACATGTTCCCAGCTCTTGCCGCCGTTTCGGGAAAGATAAACCCCGCCCTTTTCGCCAGTAGCGCCCCACAAAATGCGGGTTGTTTCGGTCGGATCAATCGCGAGCGCGTTGTAAATGCGCTTAGAAGGCGGTTGAGTCGGCGCTTCTTGCCAGTTAATGCCGCCGTCGTCGGAAATGTACAAGCCGCCGCCATCATCGCCGTCGATGCCCACATAGACGCGTTTGGGCTCATACGGATCCACGGCCAGGGCACGCGGGTACCCTTCGCCCCACACGGTGTTGACCTTGGGGCGCTTGGTTGGAAGCCCCATGCGTGCTATTTTGAAATTAGCGCCGCCATCCTGGCTGACGATCACCTGATTGAGCTGCTTTCCCCAAGGAGAGGATGTCGCGATCACGGTTCCCGCGCCTTTGCCGGTCAGGGCAACTCGCCACACATGGCCATTCTTGTCGTCCGAGTAGCCTTCGGATGGAAACAAAGCTTGGTACCTCGCGCCGCCATCGGAGCTTGAGAGAAGGCCATCGTCCATGGTAGCCACGTAAATGCGCCCCGCCGGCGACACAGCGATATCCGATCCCACCGTGTTCGGCGCACCCTTGATGCGCTCCTTCCACGTGATGCCACCGTCGTCGCTGCGAAACACGCCCCACCAGTCGGACCGCAGCAGGATCATGGGGTTCTTAGCCAGCTTCAGCGCCGTTGTCCGGCCGCCGGGCTTCTGCGTCGCTCGGGTCGGGTTCCGCACCGGGTCGGGCTGCATAAACTTGTTTGCGGACTGCCAGGTCACGCCTCGGTCCGCGCTGGTGAGCACGCCTCCCTCCCATCCCTTGTTCCAAATAATGCCGAGGAACAGCCCGTTTTCGTCCCGTCGCGCCGCGATCCGCGCGGTATTTCCCTTGGGCACTTGCGCCGAGGGCCACCAGCTCGCGCCGCCATCCTCGCTGAACCACAGCGACGGCTGCCCGGCTGCGATTAT
>JAHFGY010000194.1 GCA_023247195.1 Candidatus Omnitrophota bacterium
ACTTGCGCACGCTCCTTGTTCCGCCCGGCGACTACCGGATCGTTATCCAGCAAGACCAGCACTATAGCGGCCAAGTTATCTGGCCCGATCGCATCCAAGTCACGGAGAACCAGACCGCGAGCGTGCCCATTATGAGCAGCGTGACGCTGCAGGTGCCCGAGCAAACGCCGATCTGGCGCTGGCAAATCGTGAAGGCCGGATCACCGGAAGAGATTGTTCAGTGGACTACCAGCAGCCTGCGGACGCTGCTTGTTCCTCCCGGTGAGTATCAAATGACCACCCAGCCCGACCAGCACTACAGCGGCCGGGTGGTTTGGCCAACCCCGATGCGCGTCGAGGAAACCCAGCAGGCCATAGCCGCGCTGCAAAGCGGCGTGCAGCTTTCAGTTCCGGCGCAGGCCAAGATTTGGCGCTGGAAAATCGTGAAGGCGCAGGGGTCTCAAGAGGTCGTTCAGTGGACGACGAGCGACGCAAGGACTTTACTCGTCCCGCCAGGGGAATACCAGATCGTGGTTCAGCCCGAGCAGCACAAAGAGGCAACAGTGGTCTGGCCGCAGGCAGGATCGCTGGTGGTATCGGACGGACAGATCGCCCAAGCCGCGCTCGACGCCCTCGCCGGAGACAATACCGGCACCAAAAGTTTCTAGTGGTCCTCTACCCACCCTGCCAGTTCCCGGGACAAACGGCTCGACACCCGGTTGTGGTAGGCGGTATTGGGATGGCCGTCGATTATATTGAGCTTGAAGCGGTGCGCCGGAATGCCGGACACCGCGAAGTCATCGAGCGAATCCACGCACCGCATGCCGATCCGCTCGCAAAGCGCCAAAACCTTCTCGTGCGCCGCACGCTGGCCGGCAAAATCCGGAGCGGTGTTCGGTAAGAGCACGGCGGTCGCCGGAATCCCCTTTTGCCGCGCGGTCTGGGCAATTGCTTCAAGAGCTTTGCTCTGTTCCGTCCACGCCTGCGGCTCGGTCTCCGCGCTGAAGCGCGCGCTCAGAGCCGACTTCAGCGACCAGCCCGTGGCACGACACAGCAAATACAGGTAGGAGCCCTCGCGCCGGTCGCGCGGGACCGGTAAAGCACCCGAGGCGATGCGCCGATCCCGGTCGATTGATTCTTTTTTGAAATCATTGTAAGGAAAGATGCCGACCACGATCCCGTCGGGATCCAACGCCAACCCCACTTCGGTGAGCATGCTCGAATAACGTTGCAGGTTGTAGCCGCCAACCGCGAGATTCATGACCCGAACGTGCGGCCCTGCCGGGCGCAATGCCTGAAGGCGTTGCTCTAGCTGCGCGGTATAAATCCGCTCAAACGGCACGCCCGCCGAGACCGTGAATGAATCCCCCAGGACGATGATGCGCCGCTCTCCGAGGGGCTTTTGCGCTGCCCAATCTTCTTTGGCGCGGAAGCCCCAATTGTTCGTTTCAATGGGCACGCCATAGACCACGCCGCGCACATTCGGCCTCATCACGCGATAGAGTTCCGGGGGAGCGGTGTAGGTGAACAGATCGACATTGCTGGCGGGAATCCGGAGGCGCAACCCGGCCTCCATTAAAACGCATGCTGCTAAGAGGCCGGCAACAACACTAACGAATCTCGAAACAGCTTTTCTCAACGCGCGCGAGCCGTGGACCCGATCACTCGGCGGCCCCTTTCTCGCGCTCTTCAATCTGACCTTGCCACTCGTTTGCTTGTTCCTCTAATGAATACAAATCATCCCGCAGGCTATCGATCCGTTCATACGCCACGGTCACATCCTCGGCGCATTTCGCCGCGAGGTTCTTATATTCGTCGGAAACTTCGAGCAGATTATTGAGCCGGCCCCGCGCCTCCTCGCGCCACGGGCCCGCGTTCGGATCGCTTGCCTTTTGGTGGACGTCTTTAACCGCATCGTCCACCTCATTGCTCATTCCGACCGCTTCGCTGGCGTGCTGCTTCTCGTCTTTCTGCCAAGCCTGAAGATCCTTCACCGACGAGGCCACATCGGCGCGGTGCGACTTGATCGCCTCTTCCAGCGCTCCGGTCCATTTGCGGCCTTCCGACAGCTCGCCCTCGATCTGGATCGCCTGCTCCTCATCCTTTTTCCCGCGCGCCTTCTTTAACAAGGCCTCGGCTTTTCCGCTCAGCTCATCGCGAAGCTTAGTCAGCCTCGCCTGGCCCTGCGCCGCCTGGGAATCGATGGCCTGCAGCTCCGTCAGCGCCTCAGGGAGGCGGGGATACGTCGTTTCAAATTGCTTGCGGCCTTCCTCTATATCCCGCGTCACCCAGGTCCATTCATCGAGCATTTCGTCGATATCGGTTTCCGCATCGCCGCCGGTGTCGAAGTTCTTGAGGGCGCTCGTCGCGGATTCCACCACGGCCACCGCTTCTTCCGTAGCGCCGGCATCCTCGGAAGTCTCCTGCCCCCCGCCGGATTGCAGCAGGTTTCTAGCGGGAGGAGCTTCTTCCTTCGGCATCGGGGATGGAGGATGATCCGCGTCAACAGCCACGGGTTTAGGATGAACGCCGGATCGGGCGCCTCGGACGGGCCGGCTGGCCTGAGCGTCCACAGGGGCCAGCAATACCAGAAACACTCCTGCCGCAATTAAGTGCCGCATGGTTTATCGGGGACAACCGCCAATGCTTTTGTAGGGTTCAGCGCCTTCATCTTCCGCGTCCCACCACTTGGGATGCATCGGCAGCCAACCGTTCTGTGCCCATGGGTTCAAGCTCATCCAGCGCGTCATAATGTCCCAATCCGACTTTCCCATAAGCACCTGTCCGTTTGTTTGCTTCTCTTTCAACCTGTGCATGTCCTGTTTCACCAGCCACTCGTTGCAGTCAACGGCTCGTTCGATTTCTTTAATCTCGGTAGCCGTCTGGCATCCATAAACCTCTTTTCCCCTGTTGCTGAATGGGGCCGGCCAGGTCGGGCTTCCCGGGTTGTATATCCCTTTTTGCCAAGCTCTTGCCTCCAGCTCATCGAAATCTGTGATGAACTCTTCGATTTTCGCCAGCTCTTCTTCCGTCAACGACGAGTAGTTGCGGCGGAATTGCAGCTGGTGCGTCAACTCGTGCCCCATTACGGACAGCAGGCCCGCGGGCGAGCGCTCCGTAATGGCGCGATTCTGAACAAGAAGCGTGCACTTGCCGTTATCGCCGGGGAAAACGTTCATATCGAGCTGCGCATCGGGCGCATCGTTGTCCGAATTCACGATAATCAGCCAAGGGTCCTTAACGTTCTTATTGATATTGAACGGCTGCAGGTAGTGATTGATCATGTGCGCCGACAAACCCGCCCAGGTATCGCCTGGATTATGCGGTATGAGCGAGCCGTACGCGGGCTGAACGCCGCTGTAGCTCTTGTAGGCCTTAAAGGGCGGCGGCTGCCGCATGTAGTACAGGGCGGACGGCACGGCAAACAGATAGAAGCCGCCGAGCGTTTTGTCGCCCGAGAAAGTGGGGCACTGCGGGGCAAGAGTGATCATCACCTGCGTGC
>JAHFGY010000195.1 GCA_023247195.1 Candidatus Omnitrophota bacterium
CTTGTCTGATAGGGCAGTCAAGCTTGACGGGACAGCCGGGTTGACGCAAATCCTTTGGGATAGCACCCCGCTGCGTTTTAAGAAGCTCACCAAAAGTCAAGGCCAGTACCAATCCGGCACCATTCGCAAGGACATCGGTGTGCTCCGGGCTCTGGAAACCGATGAATTCAAAATTCTCCAAGGAAATGAAACAGACGGTTTTGAGCTGACGCCCGAGGCCAAGCTGGTCTGGCACACGCTTCGGGACATTTTGAAGCCCTATCGCGTGAGCGAACTCCTTACCATAAATAACTCCTCTTCGACAGAGCTGCGGGAACGGCTGCGTTCTCTCATTCAGCAAGAGCTTAGGCGGGCGGCTTGGTCACGCACGTTCGCAGCGATTGAGCGTCAGCTCAGCGAACCGGATTTGGACCGGCTTATCGACACAAAGGAGTCAAAGATCCTTATCGTTACTCCCGGGGCGTTCGCCAACGGCGTGGACATGGCACGGTACTTCGAGAAGCTTTTCCAGCAGTTGTCCCTCCAATTGAATCGCAATAACGGCGGAGTGTCGCCGGCATCGGCGCAGGATATCTCCAGCCAAATCGGGCTGCATGTTTACGTTTGGTTTCCAGATGCCGCTACGGCGCAAGAAGCGCGTCAACGATTTGAAGCAATGGCCGAGGGCCTGCTGAATGCCACAAACGGCAGGATCCAGCTTGACCCAGGATGGGTAACCTTTGTCACCGGTTCCGCCGCGGATGCATCAATCGAGATCCAAGGCCATGAGAAAGACGCGATCGCCGCTACTCGTGTCCGCCGGATGGTGGACCGTGCCGGATTGCTCGAAGATCCTTCTATTCTTGTTCCGGGAAAGGATGCCAAGGCGGCTCGGGACGTCAAGATAAACGATTACAACTCGGACGTCGGCGGAGTTCGCGCTATCCTTGATGAGAATCAGGGAAAAGGAAGGGCCGCGACCCCGAAGGATGCTTTCAAGGTAAGCGACAAGGAAAAGCTGGCCGCCGCCGCCAAGATCGCCTACCTGCAGCGGGTAAAGGCGGGGAAGCAGGCAACGGTTGTGCTTGGCGCCGGCCGCGCTACGCGCATGAAGATGCCGGCCGAATTCGACCGCATCGGATTAGCGGGCCTTACTCCCCGGATTATTGATTCATTGCCGAAGGGGATTGGTCCGAAGGATCTTAATCTGGATCAAATAAACCTCGATGCTCCGATCGCTGCCGCTGGCGAGGGCGCGGCTACCTTAAGAGAGTTGATCGAGCGCTCCGCAGCGGGTGAGGTCGCCGATGCGAGCGACCTCAGCGTAGCGCAGCGGGATATCTTGCAGCTCCGCGCGGATGTTGCAGCCATGGTCGCTGAGCAGGGTGAAGCGGCAGGGGTTACTCTGGAAGAGGCGCTGTCGGGCCTCTCGTTTGTGTTCGTTGTCAACGAAACCAATCGCGAAGCCATTGCCCGGCAGCTGGCCGCCATCCATTTTGCGGGTCTGAACCCGGCAAATGTGTATGTCATTGAGCAGGACGAAGTGGGCGGGGTGAAGCTGAATCCGGACGGCTCGACCGAGTGGTACGACGATAACGCGTGGCCTGAAGGACATGCAGACCCGTTCCTCGCTATGGGGCACCGGGTGCAGCGCACCTACCATTTTAATGTGCAGGGACAGTTGGAGCCCACCAACCAGCCGTTAACCGCCGCTTTGCTCGCGAACGGGGTCGAAAAAGCGGTTTTCGCCCGCGGAAACGACTTTCATCTTTTCGGCAACGCCGCCATGGCAGAGCGTTGGGATGTCGCCGAAGGCTTGATCCGGAACAATGTCGGCATGGTAGTCGAAGCCATGGAAAATGTGGCTGACTCCACCGGTAAGCTGCCGAAGGGCGGCGCGTTCTTTATGGACAAGGACCTCAATGTTAACCTGCGCGATACCTTGGCGCTGCTCAGCAACGGCACAAAGAAGCGCCAGAGTGATTTGGAAATGTACGCCTATCCGCAGGTGAAAAGCCGGATGCTGTATTTTATGGATATCAAGAAGCTGAACGATCTGCAACCCGAAGACCTGCCGCAATATCTGAGCGAAAGAAGCGTGACGAACGCGGCAGGGCAGGAAGAGATCGTCATGACGCGGGAAGTAGTCTCGGGAGACATCTCCTCGGTTCCCGGGTTCAACGCCGGGATGATCATGCAAGAGGGCGCGGAGCTTCGCGACTTCAAGTCTCGATCCGACCAAGACATCAAGAACGCCCTGGATTGGTTCGGACAGCAAGACAGCAATGGGATTTGGGCTCACGTTGAAGCGGAGCGAGCGGCTTCACAACCTTCTGACCTTGCTCAAGCGGGTCTTGTGGCCATAGCTGAACAGCCGGAACAGCTCCCGATCGCCAGTGTTTCCTTGATTGTTTCCGACGCCGAAACAGAGGCAGCGACCGGTCTGCGCGAATCGCTGGTTCCTGTCATCGCAGAAGATGCTTTAGCCGTTGTTATTGAAGTGGAAGAACCAACGGATAAACAAGTGGCTTCTGGCGCGGCGGCGGCCGCGTTTGCCGTTGAGACGCTCGCTGATCCTGGCAAACGCCCTCCGGTCGATGATCTGGGCGCTCGACCCGACGATAATCTGGACTACCTTTTCGCTATGCCGGCTACTACTGAGCCGGAAGAAGACATTGCCGCGGAAGTTCAAGCCGCAATGGAAGTAGCCGGCCACGCGTAACAGGCTGTCCGCTGGGGAAAGTATCCTATGACTTCACAAAAGTATTCGATTACAATGGCGGAAGAAGAAAGCGCTCGCTTCTGCCATGAATTAACGATGAAAGGGAAACGGCATGGACGCAGAAGTGCTTGAACGTCGGCAGCAGCGCCGAGCTGAATTGAGGGCGCAGGTGGTGATCCGCGGGCTTGCCGAGGCTGAGCCGAACCAGCAGCCGGTCATCGGTAAAGTGCGGAACGTAAGCCTGAGCGGCGTGTATGCGTTTGTTCCCGCCACGTTTTCGGCGCCGCCGGGCTCGCCTGTTGCGGTTTCCGTCAGCATCCCGCAAGAGTCCACCCGCCAGTTTCCCTTTGTGCGGCTTCTTGGGAAAGGGTGGGTAGTCCGAATCGACAAGCCGGACAACCGCAGCCACCGCCGCCAGACTCAGGCTCAAGCGCGCGAGGCTGCTCACAATCCCTTGAATCTGCAAGAGATATTAGGCGGTGAAGAGGTGGGCGTTGCCATCGCCTTCAGTAGAAACGTGACGGCGCTAGGTGCGGTCGGAGCGAGTTACCAATAAAATAGAACTATAACTGGGGAGCGGCATGCGACGGATTCTGGCAACTAGCTTATTCGCGGTACTCGCGGGCCTTGCGGTGGCCGGCTGCGGCGGATCCAAGACGGCGCAGAACAGCGGCTCGGAGCCCATTCGAGTCTGGCATTGGATGACCGACCGCGAAGATGCTTTCAACGAGCTTGCCAAACGGTATAAGGAAGAAACC
>JAHFGY010000196.1 GCA_023247195.1 Candidatus Omnitrophota bacterium
ATCAGGTGGTCGCCAATCGGTTCTATCCGCGCACGGAAGCCCGGCAATCCTTGGATAGGATACCGGCTGATTTTTCATCGCTGCTCGATTCCGTTCTGCAATCCAACGCCTAGTTCGTTTTCTGGGATGAACAAACCTTCATCCAAAATTCATTTCCTTGTCATACGCCGCAGCTATCCTGGACGTCATAGCAATTCACTTAAAACCAGGAGGAATACAGGATGAACGTACGGACAGCGATCGTGACAGCGGTGATCTTGGCAGCTCTTCCAGCCGGCGTACACGCGGCGCAGGGGAAACAGGTGACGGGAACGATTGAGAGCATCGATGCCACGAAGAACGAGCTCAAGCTCAGCCGTGTGAACGAGCAGGGCCAAGCGGAAAAGGTTACTTTGAAATGGAAGGACATTACGCCGGGCGCTCAGGCTCTCGAAACAGCGAAGGCCGGCTCCCCGTTGACCGTTGAGGCGAATAACTCGATGGGCGCGTGGGAAGTTACCATGGTGATCGCCGAAGCACCGACGCAAGTTCAACCCTCTACGGCAACTCAGTAAAGAAATCGGCTTTTAATGATCATTTTGCGCGGTTGGGCCTGCGGGTCCGACCGCGCAAAATATTTTTTCCAGGCTGTAATAGCCTGTTAGCCCCCATCATCGAGGTGAGAGTCGTGCCTGTCATGTCCTCGCAAACAGTTGCTACTGAATCTAAGAACGGGGACCATCTCGTTCAGCTTTACCAGGACGAAGCCTCATTGGCTTCCGCTCCGTTTTTCTAAATGAAAATGCCTGAGCTCCTTCCCGCGGCGAACACTCAACAATGGTTGAAATTGCTGGCGGATACGGCCGCGTATCTGCTGCTGGCTGATAACCCGCAGACCTTGGTGCAAGCGCTTGTTGCCCGGCTTGCTCCGCAGTTGCGCATCGATGTTTGTTTTTATTATCTCGTCGAAGAAGGCAGCCCGCGGATGCGGTTGGAATTCTTCCAAGGAGTTCCGCCGGAGATTGCTGAAGCGCTCAGTTCTTTGGAATTTGACCATCCGCTGTGCCGGCGCATCGTCTCAGCCGGACATCGGCTTGTATTGGAAGACATTGTTCAGTCGGCAGCGCCCGATGTGGAACTGGTGCGGTGCCTCGGCATGACCGCCTACGCTTGTTATCCACTGCTGGCTTACGGCGGGCTGCTCGGCATGCTGGGTTTCGGCAGCCGTTTCAGGCCGTCTTTCGAAGCGGATGAGCTGGAGTTGTTGCAGACCATTTCGTTCCAACTGGCTGCGGCAATGGAGCGCCTGCGTATGATTGCCATTCTGCAGCAACGAAACAAAGCCCTGCAAGCGGAAGTGGCCGAGCGCCAGCAAGCGGACGTCATGCGCAATCGTTTGGCGACGGTAGTTGAATCCTCCGAGGACGCCATCGTTGCAAAGACCTTGGATGGCATAGTGACCGCATGGAACCAGGGAGCAGAGCGCATTTTCGGATACACGCCGGAGGAAATCATCGGCCGACCCATCACTATTCTAATTCCTCCGGAGCGGCACGAGGAAGAGACAGCTATTTTGGCGCGATTGAGAAAGGGCGAGCGTATCGAGCATTACGAGACGATCCGGCTCTGCAAGGATGGGCGGCGGTTGGACATTTCTCTTACTGTATCGCCGATCAAAGACAGTTTCGGCAAGATTATCGGAGCCTCGAAGATCGCCCGCGATATTACCGAGAGCAAGCGGGCTCGTGAGGCGATCAGAGCCTCGCTTGCGGAGAAGGAAGTGCTGCTTAAGGAAGTCCACCACCGCGTCAAAAATAACATGCAGATTATCTCCAGCCTTTTGAGTTTGCAGGCAGGATCCATTGAGGACCCCCGCGTCGCGGATCTCTTTGAAGCCAGCCAAAACCGAATTCGGTCCATGGCGCTTGTCCACGAACGGTTATACGGAACGGAAGACTTATCGCGGGTGGAGATCGGCTCTTACATCAGAAGTCTGGCCAACGACATCATCACGTCGCATGGAGCGAACGTTGCAGTTGACGTCGAAGCCGATGAAATCGTATTTGGCCTTGATGTCGCGATCCCCTGCGGCTTAATGCTCAATGAGCTGATCGTCAATGCCGTGAAGCATGCTTTTCCGAACGGGCGAAAGGGTTCCTTAAGGATCACCCTCAGTCGGCAGGAGGACCAGCGGTACCTGCTCACCATTCAAGACGATGGAATCGGACTGCCGCCCGGTGTTACACCGGCTACTACGGCATCGCTTGGCATGCGGCTTGTCAAGACATTGGCCGGCCAACTGCATGGCACCGTTGAGATCGAACGGAAAAACGGCACGATAGTTACCATTCGCTTTTCGGCCGATCGAGCGGGGCAGGCTTGACACTTCTTTATGTTGGATTATAATTAACCAAATGGTTAAATATGACGCTTACCAGCGACAGCTCGACCTCACATTTTCGGCGCTCGCAGACCCGACGCGGCGCGCGATCCTCGCTCGCCTCTCGTCGGGCGAAGCTTCGGTCACGGAGCTGGCCGAGCCCTTCAAAATGAGTCTTCCAGCCGTCTCAAAACACCTCAAGGTGCTCCAGCGCGCCGGCCTGATCGCGCGCGGCCGCGAAGCGCAATGGCGGCCTTGCCGGATCGAAGCCAGTCCGCTTAAGGATGTTTCGGAATGGCTCGAGCACTACCGCCGGTTTTGGGAGGAGAGCCTCGATCGGTTGGAGAATTATCTGCGAGAATTGCAGAAGAAGAAAAAGCATGGACAACCCAAGGAGAAAAGCCATGACCGCAGGAAAAGCTGAAAAGGGAAGTACAGGCAGCACCGCTACGGGGACACCGGGTCAGGAATTCGTCATCTCGCGCGTTTTTAATGCGCCGCGGGATCTTGTGTGGAAGGCGTGGACGGACCGCGAGCGCCTGATGAAATGGTTCGGGCCAAAAGGTTTTACGATGCCCGTCGCCACGCAGGATTTGCGTCCGGGCGGCATGTTTCATTACTGCCTGCGTTCTCCCACGGGGGAGGATATGTGGGGCAAATTCGTGTTCCGCGAAATCACCCCGCCGGAGAAAATTGTTTGGGTCCACTCCTTTTCAGATGAGAAGGGGGGAACAACTCATCACCCGATGAGCCCAACCTGGCCGCTGGAAATGATTTCAACAGCCACGTTTACCGAGCAGGGAGGCAAGACGACCGTAACCGTGCGGTGGTCGCCTTTGAATTCAACCGAGGACGAGCGCAAGACCTTTGAAGCCGGCCGCGACGGCATGCGCATGGGCTGGACCGGAACCTTTGAGCAACTCGACGCCTACCTGGCGAAAGCTTGTTAAGGGAGATTGATGTTGTGAAACCCGAGCGCCTCGTCTTCTCGCATGGCGGAAAAACTAAAATCACGGGCCGGATGGTCTTCCCACGAGGGCGGCAAGCAACACCTGGCTCGCCTGGACGAATACT
>JAHFGY010000065.1 GCA_023247195.1 Candidatus Omnitrophota bacterium
ATAACCGAGACTCGCGGATGAGGCACGGATGGATCGGGAACGATTTGGTCCAAACGAGGCAATGACCGGTTCCCGGTGATCAGCTCAAACGCCGAAGCCAAGAAGTAGGCGAGAATCGCGCTGCCGACGGCAGCAAGAAACGCCGCCATGTCACTCGCCCAGTTGGCGGCGCAGCTCGCTCAGGCTGTTCCGAAGGTCGTCAGTCCAAGCGTTCGGCTGGCGCAAGTAGGTGAGCACAAACCGCGGAACGGGCTTTGCCTCAAGGAGCAATTGGAATGCCTCCGCCCATTCAAGGGCTGCGCAGAGCTCTGCCCAATCCGTGGCGGCCCCGTCATAATCGGACTCAAAGCGCTCATCAAACGTCGGCGCGTGCAAGCGAAACCATCTCTCAAGCTCCGCGCGCTCCGCGATGCGTTCAAGCACTTCCAGCCGCTGGCGCGGCGAGCCTCGCGATGTATGCATGACTTGCTTCAGGATGCGCCGGTCCTCCCAATACTGCCTCTGCAGCCATTGCAAAGGATCGTGATGCGAGCGCTTCACGCGCGCGAGAATCGCATGCCACGGCCACGTTTCCCATGACTGGTGCCACTCAACGACCGCTTCTTGCCGCAGCTCGGCGAGCCGTTTGGCGCGCTGGAACGCTCGCTTGGCCAATTGAACGCGCACCGCGACTTCTTCCGCGTCCATGCGAACCCAGTGAATCGCGCGCGCGGGCGCGCTTTGCAGAAGCAGCAGCATTTCCTTCAGCCGGCGCATGGCTTCCGGCGACAAGGGGGCCTGGAAATCAAGTGCCGCGACAATGCGGCTAAGCGGGGAGTCGGATTCCATGTGGATTGAAAGCTTTAGAAGCTTGAAAAAGCGTCGACGATTTTTTGGTAGGATCCGCGCAATCCGCCGCCAACGCCGGCTACCAGGCCGGCAATTGCCAGAGCGATCAGCAGCGCGAGCAAGGCAAACTCAACCGTTGCCAATCCTCGGCGGCGGAAAAGACGCATGCCCTAGCGGGCGAGGCCGGGCGTTGCGGCTTTAGCTTCCGCGTCTTTCCCGAACGCCAGCATGGCTACCATGATCAGGTTCACAATAGGAAGAAGCGCAAGAAGGCCCAGCCAGCGGTTCTTGCCTCTGGCCTCCGCGATCCCCATCCAAATCGGGATATTGATCAGAATCTGAATGATGGGCACAAAAAAGAGAAGGATCCACCAACCCGGCTTCCGTGCTACTTGCAGCGCGAGATATTGGTGAGCGAGCGGGATCCAAGCCATCCATTCGTTCTCGGTTCCGGTTCGTTCAGCCAGTTTTTGGAGCGCAACCGCGTAAAAAATCGCGACGCCGACGCCGCCGATGAAAAGCCATATCCCGAGCGTCTGCACCAGGCCGTTGATCATGCCCATCAAGGGCTGAAGCTCGGGAGGTATTGCTCCAGCCGAGCCGCCTGCGAGCGACGGCGCGAGCGGCAATGGCACCGCCCCGCTTTGCCCGGTTTGGAAGCGCTGGACCATCTGCTGCGCCTGCTGTATCTGATTCATCGCGGCTTGACGGCTCGCGTCCGATTGCTGGCGAATAAAGTTCATGTCATCGCCGCCGGCGTCGTGGTACCCCATTGCGGTCGACGACTTCTTCTGCGGCTTGTAAGCGGCCTTCTTGGGAGCGGCGGCAGCCGCCTTTGCGTCCGCTTCTAATTCCTGGATTTGCTGAGCTTCAAGCGGCTCCACGGACGCTATTTCGGCCGCGGCAAAAGAAACTGTCCCGGTTTGGGGAATCGTGACCGTCACGCGCTCGGCGGTCTGTTCGTCCAAATGACCGTAGAGAACGTTGCCGTTGGCCAGCTTGACCGCGTGCGTGAACGCCGTCCCGCTTCCCTCGTCGTTATCGACCCCGGCCACATCGGACATGGGCACAGTGAGGCTGCCGACGCCGGGCAGATCGATCTCAAGCTGGTTATCGTCCTGTGAAAGGACTTCGCCCACAAGCGTGTTTCCGTTCTTCAGGCGCACGGTTTCAGCGAAGGCCGGCGAAGCCATGGTCAAAGCCCAGAACACTACCATCAGCCCCAACCCGCGGAGCGGCATGCTATAGTATTTAGGTTCAATGTCGCCGATTGTCCCGATCATCCTAATTTCACTCGCCGCCATCCTGATTCTTCAGAACGCCGCTGTTGTCAGCGTTCACGTTTTTTTCTGGAGGCTTCAGGGTTCCCTTGCGCTCATCCTGCTTCTGGCCTTTGCTCTCGGTTGCCTCTGCAGTCTTCTTCTCAGCGTTTCCCTGCGCCGGCGCGCTCGCGGGCGTTAACACAGCCCCCTGATTTTCGCGGATAATAGGCCGCGGCAGCCGCTCATCCAGCCAGCGCGCCGCCATCTCGTGGGCCGCCTGCGGAGCCACGGCATGCCCTCCCTCGAATTCGATCCACTCGGTTTGCCATTGGAACTTTTCCAGGAACGCGCGGTCTCGCTTCATGTCCTCATAACGGAAATCGGTCGGGCTCGCGAGAAATACGGCCCACTTCCCCTTGGGATAGGCGGCGATCTGCCGCGCGAACGACGGATGCATGATGCCTGTGTTGATGACAAGCCCCGAGGACCACTCCGGATGCGAAAAAACAAGCGCATGCGCCGCCATAGCGCCGCCTGCATAGCCGGCCACGATGATGCGCGTGCTGTCGACCGGGTAACGCTTCTGAACGTCCTTGAGCAGCGCCTCCAGCTTGGGCAGGAGCTCCGTGAAGGTAACATCATTGCGGCATTCTTTTGAGCCCACCACGATCCATCGCCGTTTCTCCGCCGCCTGGCTCCAGGCTTCCACCGCGGCGCGAGCATCGCCGTCGGATCGCAACGACAGGAGAACAGGGTATGTGGCTTCCGTGCTCATTTCAGACGGAAGCTGGATCACGGCGCGAGAATCGTCGATGAGGGTGCCCTTGGCCGAGGCATTGCAAGGAAATAAGGCCAAACCTAAAGCAAAGGAAAGCAAAGCGGAATGTTTGATCATTGAAGGGTGTCCTTGCGCCCCATTATAGCGACAGATGGAACGCAAGAAAGCAGATTTTGGACGGCTGTGAGTCAGCGAATCCGGCTTAGGCGCTGAGCCCTTCGGTCCTGCTCTCGGCAAGAATCTCTTGATTCAAATGCCGCAGAGCTTCCACCCACGGACCGGGCTCGAAGAGGTCAATGTCCACTTTGTGCCAGCTGAAATCCAACGTCTCCTGATCTTGCATGAGTTTGAGGCGAAGAACGTTCTTGCCGTTGACCGCCAGTTCCAGCGTTCCGTGCTGATGCAACATCACTCCGTACGGCGAAGCGCACGGGCGGTTCATCAGCCTGAAGAGATAGCGGTTCTCGTCCATGGAAAGTTCTACGGTGTTCGGTCCGATACGCCGCGCGGCGCTGACCGCCGGGCTGATCTGTTTGCGCATCGATGGATCGGCAAACCATTCCGGGTACTTGGCGACAGCTTGAAAGAATAGGCGGTCAATCCCTTGAAGCGAGGACATAATCTCCGCGTGATGGCGCACGTCTTCCGGCTGTCTCTGCACGCGGAATATGCCCTGCCAGATCATACCATCCGTCAACTCACCGGCTAGCTCTAGCGCTCTTCTCCAAACACGTTCCCACAAAGGAATCGGGCTACTGATCTGCATTCATTCCCTCCCCGCGTGCGCATGTCACCACTTGAATGCACCTACCGGCTCCGGAGCAACCATCGGCGAAACCGAAAAAGCGGCGGACGCCGTCGGCGTGTTTGCCGGTTCAAGAGAAGCCTGTTCAAAAGCATCCCTGTCGAACGATAAACCTGCGCTGTGATAGCTCCGGTCGAAATCGTCTGAAAAAAGGCCGGTGATGCGAGCGCGCCCCGACGCGCCGCTTTCTTTCAGCGCACGGGCCACGCGATAAGCAGGTATCCAAAACCGAATGCTCTTGCCGGAAGCCAACAGGTGCGGCAGTGCGGCTTCTCCGTCGATTTTAAGAAATGTGACCGCGCCCCGCTTCGGCAACCGCAAGCCGGCCGTTGTCAGCGCAACGGGTTTCTGCCCGCGGTTTGTCGCGGACAAGATAACCATGGTTTCGCTGAGTCCTGCGCCTTGGTTCACGTAACCGAGCGATAAGCGGACGAACAAAGAACGTTGGAGTTTAATGCGTGGAGCGGCGATCAGGTAGGTGGAAGCAGCTGCGCCGTAAGCGGCCAACATGCCTATGATTACGCTCGGCCATTGCATGGGCGTTAAAATCTTATCACTTCCACTAACAAGAACAAGAAGTTTTTTACGCAGATTTTACTTCAGGCCGATGCACCTCATGCTCACGGCTCACATAAATCGTTCCGGGTTCTATTTTTGTGAACTTTGGCACAACAGCGCCTGCTGCGATTATCGCCCGATCACCGATCTCCACGCCGGGCAAGATCACGGCATTCAACCCCACGACCACCTGTTTTCCGATTTTAACCCGCTTGAGCACAAGGCCCTTCCGCTCAAAAGCGTGCGCAATGACCGTGGCATGCCCCCCGATCACAGCCCCATCCCCGATTTCGAGCAGTGAAAGGTCCGCACAGTAGCTTGAATTGATCTGAACGTTTGTGCCGAGCTTCGCTCCCATAAGGCGATAGAGCAAAGCGGCGAAAGGTGTCAGCAGGATGAACTGCCCGAAAAAAGTCCATACGATGAGCTGGAGCGCATTCGTGAGCATCCAGCGGATCGCTCCCCATGAGAACATGGCATACGTGCCCTCTTTCAACTGAAGCCCCAGCGCTATCCTTAGGATCGATACAACGGCAATTAGCGAAAAACCGAATACAAAATAACCCGCTGCGCCGGCCATGCACAGCGCCAATACGTGCTGCCATTGAGGCCATGCCGCTGTCTGATCCCACGTCGAGGCAAAAAGCATCGCCGCGGGAAAGAGCGCCAAGCCAAGAACCATGGCCCCTACCACGTATAGGGCCAGCGTAAAAACAACCTGCCCCGCAGTCAGCAATACGCTTTTCATGTTAAATGTTATTCTCACTTAATTTTACGTAACTTTATGTCTCTTGATGGGTTACGCATAGCTCAGGCATACTCCTTGCAAGACAATTCGCTATACCCGATAAAGGCTAACTCGCGGTAACGCGGGGGCGCAAAGTCTCGGGTCCTCGAAGATCCCGCCGGCTAGCTTCGCAAAGCGAAGCTGGCGGGACACCAGGACAGCCGGACTGCCGGAAAGCCAGGTAGTCCGGTTTTCTCTTTTTTGCCCAAACAAGGAGCAAGCAAATATGTGGATGCTAGCCAGCCAGTTCTCAGCGGTTCCCAGTGCGATCCGCGCGGAATGGACACGCTTCCGATTGATATGGCGCTTTCAGCACCCTGTTTCCGTGGTGAAGCGCCTTGTGAAGCGCATGCTGGATGTATCCGGTTCACTATTGGCGCTGATTTTGAGCAGCCCTATCTTGACGCTCGTGGCGCTCACGGTCAAGCTCACGTCGCCCGGCCCTATCCTTTATCGCCAAGTCCGGGTTGGCCGCGCGGGCCGCTCGTTCACCATGTATAAGTTCCGCTCCATGCGAACGGACGCTGAGGCAAACGGCCCGGTTTGGTCATCCGGCGCCAATGACGCCCGACTGACTCCGATCGGCGGTTTCCTGAGACACTCTCATTTGGACGAGTTGCCCCAGCTGTGGAATGTCTTGCGAGGAAATATGAGTTTGGTAGGTCCGAGGCCCGAACGGCCTCACTTTGTCGACCAACTGCACGGCCTAATCCCCCACTACCACCACCGGCACCTGGTGAAGCCGGGGATCACGGGCCTGGCCCAGGTCTACTACCGCTACGACACATCCATCGCCGACGTGAAGAAGAAGCTGCGCTTCGACCGCTTGTACGTGGAGCGAGTAGGCCTGCGGCTTGATCTGGTTATCATGCTCCGCACTATCCGAACGATCCTGCTCAGCCGGCTGCTGCCCTACCTTCGCAGCCGCGAAGCCGTTAAAGCCTGATCGTCACTTGCGCATGCAACAGCCGCTATCGGCTGAGTCCTTGGCTCCGTCTTTGTGCTCGTGAGCTTCGCTCTTCTCGCCTTTGCCCCCGCGCTCCTTGAGGCAGTAAGCTCCGGGACCGGTTGTTGCCACCCGGCCTGACTGATCAAAAACCTTGTCCTTGTTGAACGAGCACTGGCCGTGATCCGCTTGAGCTGTTCCCGCCAGGCATAGAAAAATCGCTAGAGCAAGCACGCTTCGTTTCATCCGACTCCTCCTTTTGAAGGCCTTGTAAGTGTTATACTGACTGAACTTATCCGATGCTGCCATCGAAAGACCGTGTTGATTTTGCGCGCAAGCTCAGGCTCTGGTACCTGCAACGTCAGCGTGCCCTTCCTTGGCGTTCAGAGCCTTCCCTCTACAAGACCGTGGTTTCCGAGTTCATGCTGCAGCAGACGCAGGTCGAAACCGTACTGCCCTACTTCGACCGTTGGCTGCGCGCGCTTCCCGATTTCAATCATCTCGCAGAGGCTTCACCGGAGCAAGTCCTCAAACTTTGGGAAGGCTTGGGCTATTATTCTCGGGCAAGAAACCTGCAGCGGTTAGCTCAGAAGCTGGTTAGCTTGGAAGCCATCCCCACCGATGCGGATGCATGGCTTGCCTTTCCAGGCGTAGGGCCTTACACCGCGGCCGCCATCACAAGCATCAGCTTCAATGCGCCCGCCGCGGTCGTGGACGGTAATGTTATCCGCGTGCTGGCTCGCATCACCGCTGACGCGACCTCCTTTAAGGCGAACACAGAAGCGTTCAAGCGGATCAAGCCGCTCGCGGATTCTTTGCTCGACCGCGCTCATCCAGGCGACCATAACCAAGCCATCATGGAATTGGGCGCCACAGTCTGCACCCGCAACAAACCGCTCTGCCTGACCTGTCCCGTCCGCGAATTCTGCAAAGCCGGGAAAGCCGGCAATCCCGAAGACTACCCCCGCATCGAGCGCCCTCCCACAATCTACCTGAAAGTGAACCGGCTGTGGATGGTGCACGACGATGCGTTGCTTTTGCAGCGCGCGCCCAAGGGAGCCCGCCGCTTGGCGGAAATTTATGAGCTGCCGCGGCTCGAGCTTTTGGCTGACGCGGAAGATGCGCAGCTGCTCGCGGTCAAGCGACGAACGATCACCCACCACCAGATCCAAGAGAAGATTCACACGGTTGAGGCAACGCCTAAGCGCGTGAAGGAAGCCGGGTCACACGCTGAAACAGCATGGGTGCCGCTTGATCGGCTGGATACCGTGACGCTGTCCGGACCGCACCGGCGATGGATCCGTGAAATCCGCGGCCAAGCGGCGGCCGGCGCTCAGCGCGCTGTTTTGTCCGCTTGAAATAATCCGAACGGATTCCCTTCGGAATCTTTGCCGTATGCCGCGTATCCGACTCCCGGCACCGACTGCTTGGCCTTGATAATCCGCCCGCCGCTCGTCATCACTTTTTTGATGAAATCATCGACGGAATCAACCTGAATGACGTTCACCGGCCGCTGGTGCACCGTGCCGCGAGGAAGCAGCGCGCCGTTGATTCCCGGCTTGTCCTGCTCGCCCGTCGTAGCCAGCCAATAAGGGCTGGTTCCTGAATGAATCTGCCAGCCGAAAACCTCTTCATAGAATTTCTTCGCTCGGGCCAGATCGTCTGTCGGAATTTCAAAGTGGATCACTCGGGGCATACCTTGACCTCAACGCTTTGTACCTGTTACGCGAATTCCATTTTGTTGATTAAAACCGTAGACGGATCGGCCGTCATCCGATAGCTCGATGGCGTCGCTAAGACCGTGCGCCCAGGCGAGCGTGAATTTTTTGGATTGTTCATCGCAGTTCCAACGCCCCAGGGCCGTCGGGAAAGAGTCGCCCGCCTGCCTTCGCCACTCAAGACTTCCGTCCGGCATGAAACGCACAACGCCTCCCGTGAACCAGTTCCACTCTCCGGCGATCCGCTGGCAAGGAGATCCGGCTGCCGGAATACCTACCGTTCCGGGAGCCATCGGTATCGTCTGCACCGGAGCCATGCCGTGCTTGGCGGCCGGCGTTTCAGCCGCCCTATCCTTGTGGCCTTTTATGCCCATTACAGACACTACCGAGACCATGGCTGTGATCATTGCCGCGGTGCCGGTCATCAGCCCCGGCACGGTGCTCCAAAAAGCCTTTTGATCACCCTCACCGGCCATCCACGCTGTCCCTCCGTACGATCTTGCTGATTACGTTGATCATCCGGTCGCTTCTTTTCGGTGCGCGATCACAAAGTGCGTGAGCCCGCACGGAAACACAACATTGTTCTCGACGGTGCGGTACCACCAGGTGAACATGCGGTTCGGCATCCGACCCAGCGCGCCCCACCAGCCGTACCGGAACCCGTCGGATATCTTAACCTTGATTCCCGCTTCCAGGAAAGCAAAGAGCGGCATCGCGACAAAATTCCAGAAACGAAGCGAATCGATGACGAGGTCGTGGCCTTCCAGCAGTTGCCGGACGCTCTTGCGCGTGTAGCGCCGCAGGTGCTCGAGCGACTTGTCGCGTTTGCCGAGCAGCGCGGGAAACGCGGGCACGGCAAAGATCACGCGCCCTCCCGGCTTCAGCACTTGCACAATCTCGGCAACGCAGGCCGCATCGTCGACCGCGTGGTTCAGCACGTCGAGGCATACGACGGTGTCAAAGCGGTTCCGGCCGACCCGGCTCACCAACCCCGTCAGGTCCCACTCTTGAGCGATCGGAGGCAGTCCTTTCTGCTTGGCCAGTTCGTTGGTCCGTTTGACCGCTCCTTCATATCCGTCAAGCGCGACCACCTCGAGCCCCTGCTCCGCCAACGGGACCGCCAGCGAGCCGGTGATGCAGCGCATGTCGAGCACGACCGGGCCACGGACATGCCGGCGGGCTAATTCCACGAGGCTTAGGCGGCGGAAGTCGGTATCGTAGTGCACATTGACGGCCTCATGCCAGCGCATGGTCTCGATCGTCATTGCAGCACCATCTGATAATAGGCGGTAATTTTTTGAACCGCCCACCCCATGATCATCCCGCCGACCGCGGTGAGCACAACGATGATCGCAGTTACAATCCACTTGGCTTGTTTGCTCATGGACGGCTTCAGCCAAATGAGCGGAAGCATGAGAGGACCGATACCGAGGAAAAGAACGATAAGCGAGGTTGTACTAAAGTACCATGGGTCGCGCTGCTTCTGGCGAGGCGGCGGCAGATCCAGCATCTCGCCGCAGTGCCGGCACTTGATCGCCGCATCTTGTATCTCTTCGGCGCAGAACGGGCAGGATTTCATCGCGGAAGCCGGCGGAATGCGCTCAAGGCGCGAGCCCAGCTCCGCACCGCGGGCAGAAACGGATAAACCAACTCTTGCCTAAGTAGCTGTTGCATGCCGGACAACGCCAGTTGCTGAAGCTGAAAATCAACATGCCGACGACAATAGCGAAGAAAATCGGCCCGACAAAGCAGGTTGGCACGCCGAGTATCGTTCGGTGAATGCGATCGCGCAAGATAATCGGTATTAGAACAAGGACAAACGGAACCGTGGCAATAATCTGGGCCTTCTTACGGCGCCGGAACTCTTCAATCACGCGCGGGTCAGGAGCGCTCATTCAGTCGTCTTACCTCGGTGGCCGCGATACTCGTATTGTGGATCAATCGGCGGCTTTCCCGTCGTCCCCGCCCCCGTCGCTGTCAGCCTGCCCCATTGGTCGAACATCATCGTTGCCTGAGCGGGTTTAGAGGCGCGGGTCTCTGCGCTGGTGCAGCCTACACACAACAGGATAAGAAAGGCAGTAGTCACACTGGCGGCGAGGTCTCCCATTCTTCCTATTTAATGAAATATCCGGCAACTTTCCAGTTTTGATCCTGCTCGTGCCTCACGGTAATGGTTTCTACGGCAGAGCGCTTGTTTTCAAATACCGTCTGATCCCGGATGATGACATACTCCCCATCTGGAGCCCCAGGCAGTTCGGAAGCGTAATCTGCCGACTGCAAATTGCGCGAGACTAGCCCTCCCAGAGGACCCCGGACAGACCCGACTGCTTGCCCCCACTGTTCCTTCGGCATTGCGCCTTGCAACAGAGAGGCGGCTGTTTCCCAACTTTTGTCATAGGATTTACTGTCAACTAACTCAAGCCAGGTCTGGGCCGCGTTTTTCGCCGTTTCTACCTTGCTAGGCTGATCATCCGCCGCCATTGCAGGCCCAGCCAGCAAACACAAACTCACCGCAACTCCAAATCCTGCCAAAACGCGCATACTCAGCTCCTCACTCTAGTGGAAATCACTGGGAATATCCGGGGGACCGCCATCATTATCCCGATGCTTATCCGGCCAAAGGCTGAAGACAGCCGTAAACAGAATGGCCAGCCCAAGGATAAGAGCTATTTTGATCCACATCCGCTAAAGCACTCCTATCTGCTCTTAGGGGAAGAAAATGACAAAAAAATAGCCCGGCGACTACCTACTCTCCCAATCGCTTCCGCAATTAGTACCATTGGCCTTGAGGGGCTTAACTTCCGAATTCGGAATGGGATCGGGTGTGGCCCCCTCAGTATGATCACCGGGCAAACCTGCTGAGTTGAATTCTACAACTGCATGTGTCTGGCCGAGAGAAATATAGAAGTAGTTAAGCCGCACGGCCGATTAGTACTGCTTGGCTGAAACCCTCACGGGTCTTATACCTGCAGCCTATCAACCTGGTAGTCTTCCAGGGGCCTTTAGGAGCCTTACGGCTCGGGAATCCTAGTCTTGGGGTGAGCTTGGCGCTTAGATGCATTCAGCGCTTATCTCGTCCGGACACGGCTAACCAGCGTTACACCTGGCGGCATAACTGGAACACCGGAGGTCCGTAAACCCGGGTCCTCTCGTACTACGGGCTGGTCCCCTCAAGATTCCTCCGCCCACATGAGATAGAGACCGAACTGTCTCACGACGTTCTAAACCCAGCTCGCGTACCGCTTTAACCGGCGAACAGCCGGACCCTTGAGACCTTCTCCAGCCTCAGGATGCGATGAGCCGACATCGAGGTGCCAAACCGAACCGTCGATATGAACTCTCGGGTTCGATAAGCCTGTTATCCCTAGAGTACCTATTATCCGTTGAGCGACGGCGATTCCACCTTCCACCGCCGGATCACTAAGTCCCACTTTCGTGCCTGCTCGACATGCTTGTCTCGCAGTTAAGCGCCCTTTTGCCTTTACACTCGACGCGCGATTGCCGACCGCGCTGAGGGCACCTTTGAGCCCCTCCGTTACCTTTTGGGAGGGAACCGCCCCAGTCAAACTGCCCACCTGTCACGGTCCGCCGTCTGGTTTCACAGATTCGACGTTAGAACACGCAGATCAACAGGGTGGTATTTCACATTGTG
>JAHFGY010000066.1 GCA_023247195.1 Candidatus Omnitrophota bacterium
TCGGCCGGTAAAGCACCCCGGAAATTGAGGTAGTCGACCGCTACGGCACTCTCCTGATCGATAACGCGCAGTACGACCGCGAGGAAGTGCTCAAACGGTTCCAGGCGATGCTCGAGACAGAAGCTTCGCTGCGTTAGACCTTTTCTTCGGCCCATCAGGCACAAAAAAGCCCTGTCTCAAAGAGACAGGGCTTTTTGATTCCTAGCTATCAATTGGCCTGCTTCTTCAACTTCTCTGCTGCTTCCTCGATATCTTCGGCGGCCTTCTTCGCTTCCTTGCGAGCTTTTTTCTCGGCCCGCTTCACATCGCGCTTGGCGCGGCGCTCGGCCTTAGCTGCGTCCTTATCGGCGCCTTTCTTGCCGATGGTGGCGATCATGTCGCCGGTCTTATCGAGAATGTTGTCACCCGCGTACGCGTTATAAACGGGCGCGCCGCACGTAATGACCACCGCCGATACAATCACAACTAAAGCTTTTCTCATTCCAAATATTCCTCCGTGTTCCCCGCCGCGAAGATCACCTTCCCTAATAAACTCTTCCTATTATTGCCCACGGCTAGCGGATAAGGTGATTTTCTTTCTGGAACGCCTGTTTGCGCTTGGGCGTGAATTTCCACCACGGCAGCGCCTCGCCCGTGTCCATGAAGTGGACTGCTGCGAGAAAGGTGTCGGCAACGCAAGGGTCGTGGCGGGCGCCGGTGACTTTGTTCAGCTTGCGGTAGAGCGCCAGACCGTCTTTTCCCTTCAACTGCTTCGGCTGGGTGATGCCGATGCCCCGCAGATCGGAGGCCAGCGATGGCCCGATGTTCGGAATGTCTTCGAGCCGCTTTGCCTGTGCCGGGAGATCTGCCTTCATTTAAAGTGAGCCTTTACTTTTTGGCGAGTGAAATAGAATAAGGCCATTAATTCAAAAACCACAAATAGAAGACTGCCAGATTCTCCAACAATAATCTTGTCCAGTACCGTTTCCGCTAAATCAAGGCACACCAGCAACAAAACGAGCTTCCGCGCCCATTCTTTTCGGACAAATATGCCTATAGCGCACGAAATTGCTCCAATTGCCTCAAAAAAATTGACCGTCCATACTCCCCATGGAGGCAAAAAACGACGGTATAACTCCCCCCATTGGGTTCTCTCCATTGATTCGTAGAACCGAATCGAAAAATCACTAGTCGGGTTAGTGAGCACCCAAAAATATCCCGATACGACCAACAATCCGATAAAACCTTGGATGATGAGAAAAATAGCGAAGATGGTGGACCCGATAAGCCACTTTTTACTCATCCCACATCTCCATCAATAGCCCACATTTACAAGGATTAACCCAGAGGAAGACGCAGTTGTGCCAGCGGCAGAGAGAGAACGACCGCGCAGGAGATTGCTCACCGTACCCGCAGGCAAGCGGCCGCGGCCGACATCGATCAGCGTGCCGACGATGGAGCGAACCATGTTATGGAGAAAGCCTTCGCCTACGATGTCGAAGACAAGCTCATCGCCGCGACGAGTGAGCTTAGCGCTCATGATCGTACGCACCGTGCCTCCCTTGCCTGAGCCGGCGCGAGCGAATGCGCGGAAGTCGTGGCGGCCTACAAGTGCTTTGGCCTCGCGTTTCATCTTGGCTACCGAAAGCTTTGCGCGCACGACGTGCACATAGGGACGATCGAACGGCGTGGGCGCCTCGCCGAGGAACATACGGTAGCGATAGTGTTTGGCCTTGGCGCTGAAGCGGGCGTGGAAATCGGCAGGCGCCGGCTCCACCGACAGAAGTGAGATGTCTTTAGGCAGCAGGCTGTTCACCGACCGCAAAAGCCGAAAGGGATCGGCAGCTGAGGGAACGTCGATATGCGCGACCTGGGCCAGCGCGTGCACGCCGGCGTCGGTGCGGCCGCTGCCGGTCACGCGCGTGGGCCTGCGGAGAACCTTGCGAAGAACCGCCTCGATCTCGCCCTGGACAGACCGGCCATTAGGCTGCACCTGCCAGCCCGCGAAAAGCGTGCCGTCGTAAGCGAGCGTGAGCTTGAGCCGCTTAAGAGCCTCTCCCGAGGCCTGCCGTGAACTGCGTTGCGAGCGCCGCTTAGCAAGATCCGAGGAACGACGACGAAGGCGTACCCTTCTGCGGTACGCCGAGGAGGAGTGACGTGGGAAATGGCTGAGCGTCGCCGCAACCTTCGTTGCCTTCTTCGCCTCGGGCTGGGCCGAGGTACGGCGCATTGCTGCGTTGCTCATCGCTCACGTATCCCAGCGGGTACGCCGCGCTCTTCGCGCCTGGCACTGCTTGCGCCTCGGCCCAGCGCAGCCACGGCAGGCCTCGGGAGAGGCTCTAGCCGCGGCTGAGCAGCTCGGCGATTTGGACCGCGTTGGTCGCGGCGCCCTTTCGGAGATTGTCGCCCACGGCCCATAGGTGGAGCACGTTCGGTTGGTCCGGGTCCTGGCGGATCCGTCCCACTAGCACCTCGTCTCGCCCGCCCGCGTCGATCGGCATGGGGTAAGCGCCCTTCTCCGGAGCGTCGATAAGCTTAACACCCGGGGCTTTGGAAAGTAATTGGCGCGCCTGAGCAACCGTAATGGGACGGTCGAACTCGGCGGTCACAGACTCGGAATGCGCGAGGTACACCGGAACGCGCACACACGTCGCGGAAACCGGAAGGTCCGGCAATTCCATGATCTTGCGCGTCTCCAGCCGCATTTTAAGCTCTTCCTTTGTATAGCCGTCCGGAAGAAACACATCGATCTGCGGAACAAGGTTGAACGCGATCCGTTTGGGAAGCACGGGCTGCTGCTTGAGCGGCGCCTGGACGCGGTCTTCGGCTTGCTCGACCGGCTGCTTGGGGTCGTATTTCTTCCAGCGGGCCGAGACTTCTTGGCCTTCGGCCCATAACTGGTGCATGGCTTTCGCGCCGGCGCCGGACACCGACTGGTACGTGGACACGATGATGCGGCGCAGCCCGGCCGCATCGTGCAGCGGCTTGAGCGCCACGAGCATCACGATGGTCGAGCAATTGGGCACGGACAAGATGCCGCTGTGCGCGGCCGCGGCGTGCGGGTTCACTTCAGGCACGATGAGCGGCACGTTAGGCTGCATGCGGAATGCGCTGGAGTTATCGATGACGATGGTTCCGCGCTTCACCGCCTCGGGCGCGAACTCGAGGCTGCGCGCGGCGCCGGCGCTGAAAAGCGCGAAGTCCACGCCTTCAAACGACCCCGGACGCAGCACGTCCACCTTCACCGCTTTACCGCGAAACGTCACGGATTTGCCTTTGGAGCGCACGGAGGCAAGCGGCACCAGCTTGCCTACCGGAAACTTGCGCTCTTCCAGCACGCGAAGCATGGTGGTGCCGACAGCGCCCGTGGCGCCCGCGACCGCAACCGTGTAAGTCTTTCGTGCCATGGCTTTCATTTCTTTCCGAGGAATGACACCACTAAGTCGCCCACTTGGCTCGTGGAATAGCCCATCTTTCCGGCTGCCAAGCTCTTCATTTTGGTGGCGGTGACCTGCATGACCGCCTTTTCGAGCTCTTGCGCGGCCTCGGTCTGCCCGAGGTGGTCCAGCATCATACCGCCCGCGCAAATAGCTGCCAAGGGGTTGATCACGTCCTTGCCCGTGTACTTGGGCGCGGACCCGCCGATGGGCTCGAACATGGACACGCCCTCGGGGTTGAGGTTGCCGCCGGCCGCGATGCCCATGCCGCCCTGGATCATGGCGCCAAGGTCCGTGATGATGTCGCCGAACATATTGTCCGTGACGATCACGTCGAACCATTCCGGGTTCTTGACCATCCACATGGTGGTGGCGTCGACGTGGGCGTAGTCTGTCTCAACGCCCGGGTATTCCTCACCGACCTCTTGAAACACACGGTTCCACAAATCGTGCGCGAACGTGAGCACGTTGGTCTTGCCGCACAGCGTGAGCTTTTTGCGCGATCGGTGCCGCTTCGTGTACTCGAACGCGAATCGGATGCAGCGCTCGACGCCATGCCGCGTGTTGACCGAGGTCTGGATCGCCACTTCCTCGGGCGTGCCCTTGCGCAGAAAACCGCCGGTGCCGGCGTATAAGCCTTCGGTGTTTTCGCGCACGACCACAAAGTCGATATGCTCCGGGCCTTTGTCGCGCAGCGGAGTCCACACGCCCGGATAGAGCTTCACCGGCCGCAAGTTGATGTACTGGTCGAGCTGAAAGCGCAGCGACAGCAAGATGCCCTGCTCGAGGATGCCGGGCTTTACGTCCGGGTGGCCGATGGCGCCGAGGTAGATCGCGTCCACTTCGCGGAGCTCTTTGAGGACCGTCGGAGGAAGCGTCTCTTTTGTTTTCAAGTACCGCTCGCCGCCCAAGTCATAGGGCCGCCACGCGCAAGAAAAACCGTGGCGCTTGCCGAGCGCTTCCAAGACTTTCTTTCCTTCGCGGATGACTTCCGGTCCGGTCCCGTCGCCGGGGATGACCGCGATCTGGTACGTGGCGCGGGAACTCCCGCGGCCGGCTGTTTGTTTTTTCTGACGCGCTTGCGAGGCCATGCTGTTCTCCGTTCGGTTGTTTATTCTCGGTTTAACTTATCCAACAATTCCAGCGACGGCTGATGGAACGGCTTGTAGCGCGTCGCCTCTTGCAGCAGGTGCTTGGCCAGGTCCTTTGCGCCGCTGACAACAGCCACCTTTGCCAGCCCGTAACGGGGCTCGGGAATGCCCGGCTTCAGTTTCATGGCACGGTCGAATAGGATCGCAGCTTCCTGGGTCTTGCCTTCATCCAGATCAATTTCGCCCATGATCTGAGCAAATGCGGCTTCGTCAGGGAAAGCGCTCATTCCGTACTGAGCCGCGCGCCTGGCCTCATCCACTTTCCCTAACTCCTTCAGGACTTCGGCCAAGGCAAAGACCAGCGCCGCCCGCGAGCCACCATCCTGAGAGATCGCGGAGCGATAAAACTCCGCGGCCCAGCCGAGGTCTTTCTGGTGGCGGAAGAAATCGCCGATCTCCTCGGCGAGCTGGCTGTCGGGCGCTTTGAGCGACGCGGCGGTGAGATACCACGTGCTTGCATCATCGCTCTTTCCCTGCAGCCAATTCAATTTGCCCAAAGCGCGCGCGGGCAGCTGCTCGCGCGGCGCAAGGTCCGCGGCCCGGCGAAGATCGCCTTCGGCGCCAAGCGGCTGCATCTGCATCTTCATGACGCCCAGCCGGTACCAAGCCCTCCAGTTCGTGGGCTCGGCCTTGGTGGCGTCTTCGAGCGATTTGCGAAACTTCGGAGGCTCGTTGCGGTATTCCCACAAGTCGGCCATGGCCAGATGGAACGCAGCATCCTCGCGCGCCGGATCGTAGCCCTTCACGACCGACTGCAGAGGCACGCGGAACTGCTCGATGCCGCGAACGTTGATGGGCAGCGTCTCATCCGCATATAAAGCCTTGGGCGCGTCGAATTCAATCCACGGCTGGTCATCCTCGTGATTCCAGGTGATGTCCGCGGTCGCCTTCTCCACTTCAGGCGTGCCGAAAAGCATCAAGTTGAAGAAGACATCCGGCCGCTCGATTTTTACGACCTTCAACGCTTCGGCGATCTTTGGATCGGCCATGCGCTTGGCGACTCTTTCGAAGTCCAGGTCCAGCGGCTCCATGGAGCCGATGAGCAGCAGATCGCCTGGGATGGTCGACCAAACCGTCACGTAAGGAAATACCGAGTGGTAGGTCCTCAAAATCAGCTTCACGTCTTCCGGAAAAATCCGGTAGAGCTGCAGCCACTGGCACATGATGCCGCCCGTCGCCAGCCGCTTGGTCGCAAGCTCGTAGAACTGCTTGGTGAAGAGCGTGGCCACGCCGGCCATCCACGGGTTCGAAGGCTCGGAAATGATCACGTCATACTTGTCCGGACTGGCAAGCAGGAAGTTGCGCCCGTCCGCGACGAACATTCGGGTGCGCGGGTCATCGTGCACAGCGTAGTTATAGTCGTGGAAGTATCGCGCCCCCTCGACCACCGCCGGATCCAGCTCGGCGCAGTCCAAGAGCTTAACCGGGTAGCGGCTCACGCTTCCCAGGGTCACGCCGCTTCCCAAGCCGATCACCAATGCGCTCTGGGGATTCGGATGCAGGAGCATGGGCACGTGCCCGGACATGACCTGCGTGCTCATGTCGATGCCGTTGGACGCGTCGGTCTTACCGCCTACCTTTAGATAAATAGCGTTTCCTTTGCGATGCACCGATACGGTCGCGTTGAGGCTGTCCTTATAGAACAGCAAGTCCGCTTCCTTCGCGCCGGCCGAAACCGAGATGCCGCGGTAATTGTCCGGATTCAAATAAGCGCCGGCCGAAAGCGTTTGCGTCGGCCACACGTGGCGGACAAGAAGCGTTCCCAAAACAATGGATCCTAACGCGCAGGTGGCGGACAGAGCAGCGCGGCGCGCAAAATCGCCGGGATAGAACTTCAGGTACAGCAGCAGCGCCGCGCCTATGTTCACAAACGCCGCGGTCACGATGGCCCAGGGCAGCCCGAAAAGCGGGATCAGAAAAAACCCGCTTAAGAAAGAGCCGAGAATCCCGCCCAGCGTATTGACCGCGTAAGCCGTTCCCAGCCGCTGGCCGAACGCGGAGAACCGCCGCGTGAGCAGATCCGTGACAACCGGAAACAAAAAGCCCAGCAGCAGCGTGGGTATGCTCATGGCGATCGCGCACAGCGCAAACTGGATCGTGATCAGGCTGCGGAAATCATGGCCGAACGCGTTCCAGAAGCTGACGAACGCATCGGGCAAAACATGGAATACAACCAGAGACAGCAGACCGCAGATCCCGAGCCCCAGCTCGATTGAAATGACTTGTTCGATCGTGGCCGGTTTATCCTTGAGCCAGCCCCGGGCATAGAGGCTGCCGAGCGCCATGCCGCCCAGGAACGTGGCGAGGATGACGCAAAAGGCATAGATGGAGCTGCCGAGCACAAGGCTCAGAGCCCGTGTCCACGTGACTTCGTATGCGATTGAGGCGAAACCTGACAGAGCAAACGCCCAGAAAATCCACACCAGGCCTTCCGCGGTTTCTTTTTCTTTTTCCTTTGCCCGCGCGCTCGGTGTCGTTTTCTCCAACCGGTGCTCTCCGAACCCGAGGCTTTCCAAATGGCGATCGAAAACCAAGCACAGGGCGCCGATGCCGAGATTGAGCGTGCCGGCGCATACCAATGTGCGCGCAAGCCCGAGCATGGGCAACCCGAAGAAATAAACCGTGAGCGTTCCGGCCATGGCGCCAAGAGTATTGATGCCGTATAAATGCGCCACGCTGCTGCCGCGCTCGCCTTCGGCGTGGATCAGGTAGCGGCTCAGAACCGGAAAGCTGCCGCCCATGAGGATCGTCGGAACAAGCAGGATGAGCATCGAGCACACGAAAGAAGCGCCGACCAGCACGCTTGGCGACATGCCCGAGCCGCGGTAGATCGGAACGTAGATCTGCTGGATCGCATGGAATAAGAACGGGGTGAGAAACGCGTACGCGCCGATCGCGACTTCAATCCAGGCATACCATTTCAAGCCCTCTTGCGGCCGCCGGTCTATGAGCTTGCCGAACAACCAGCTGCCCAAAGCCAGGCCCGCGAAGAAAACCGTCAGAACCGTGCTGACCGCGTGCACCGTGCTGCCGAACACGAGCAGCAATTTGCGCAGCCAGAGAACCTGGTACGCGAGCCCGAGCGCGCCGGACACGAAATAGCAGATGTGGATGTTGCGGACGACCGTGCGCGATTCCACCGTCGCTGTGGCCGCGTTGCTCATGAAGCGCCAACCGCTGCGCCGCCGACTACCGCACCTAAGGTCGGGCTCGACGCGCTAGCTGTTTCCCGCTTGGCCATGCGGCCGGCTTTTCGGGCAAGCCGTCCGGCTTCAATGGCGAGCCGCATCGCTGTTGCCATGGCCACCGGATCCTTTGCCTCTGCAATCGCTGTGTTCATGAGAACGCCGTCTGCCCCCAGCTCCATGGCTACCGCTGCATCCGATGCCGTGCCCACGCCCGCGTCCACGATCACCGGCACCTTCACCCGGCGAAGAATGAATTCAATGTTCAAAGGATTCAAGATTCCCTGTCCCGAACCGATCGGCGCCGCCAGCGGCATCACGCACGCCGCGCCCGCGTCTTCCAATTTCTTGGCCATGATCGGATCGTCATTCGTATAAGGCATCACGACAAATCCTTCGCTCACTAATTGGCGCGTGGCGATCAGGAGCGCCTCAGTGTCCGGCAATAGGGTTTGGGGATCGCCCAGCACTTCCAATTTAACCAGGTTCGACAACCCGGCTTCGCGGCCGAGGCGCGCGGTCCGGATCGCGTCTTCGGCGTTGTAGCAGCCCGCGGTATTCGGAAGGATGGTGATGCGCTTGCGGTCCAGGTAATCCAAGAGGCTTTCTTCACCCGGGCGGTTCAAGTTCACGCGCCGCACCGCGATGGTGACCATGTCGGCTCCCGAGGCTTCCACGGCTTCGCGCATGAGCGCGAACGTGGCGTACTTGCCTGTGCCGACGATGAGGCGCGACTGAAGGGTGAATGGGCCGATGCGCAGCGCGTCCTGCTGCGGCGCGCTTTGGGTTGTGCGGTTTTCGGTTGAAGGTGCGAATGCCATGCTCAACTCCTTGCTGGGGGTTCAGGCCGTTCGGGCGGCTCATCGATCACCGTTCCCTTGGCAACAACGACGAGGCCGGAATCGGTCACATGAAACCGTTTGCGGTCTTCTTCCAAATTGTAGCCGATGCGGCAATGCCGCGGCACGACCACGCCTTTATCGATGATCGCGCGGCGGACTTTGGCATAGCGTCCGATGTTCACGGTTTCCATCAGGATCGCGTCTTCCACTTCGGCGAAACTGTTGATGCGCACGTCGGGCGAAAGGATCGAGCGGCGCACCTGCCCGCCGCTCACGATGCAGCCGTTCGATATGAGCGAGTTCACGGCAAACCCGATGCGGTGCTTCTCGCGGTCGTCGTGCACGGTTTTAGCCGGCGGCCACTGCTGGTGGTAGGTGCGGATCGGCCATTCCGGATCGAACAGATTGAATTGCGGCGTGACTTGGATGAAGTCCATGTTCGCGTCGTAGTACGCGTCGAGCGTTCCGATGTCGCGCCAGTAGCGAGGCTGGCCGGTCTCCTGGTCCTTAAAATTAAAGGCCATGACTTTCACGGTGTTGATCATGCCGGGCAGCAGGTCCTTGCCGAAATCATGACCGCTGTCCGTTCGCTTGGCGTCGCTGACGAGCCAGTCTTCAAGTATGGTCCGGCTGAATACGTAAATCCCCATGGATACGTAGGAGCGGCCCGGCTTTCCGGGAATGGCTTTGGGATCCTGGGGCTTTTCCTGGAACCCGATAATGCGACCGGACGCGTCCACTTCGATGATGCCAAAGCCGCGGCTTTCTTCGCGCGGAAATTCCATCACGCCCACGGTCACGTCCGCCCCGCTTTCGCGGTGCAAGTCCACCATCTCAGCGTAATTCATTTTGTAGATATGGTCGCCGGACAAAACCAAAATGTAGTCGGGCTTTTCCTGCTTGATCGAATACATGTTCTGGTAAATCGCGTCCGCGGTGCCTTGGTACCAATGATCGCCCATGCGCTGCTGCGCCGGCACCACGTCGAGAAACTCGCCCAGCTCGCCGTGAAAAATATGCCAACCCATGCGGATGTGCCTCTGGAGCGACTCGCTCTTGTACTGGATCAGCACGTGGATCTTGCGGATGCCGGAGTTGATGGCATTCGAGAGCGTGAAGTCGATGATGCGGTACGTGCCGCCGAACGGCACCGCGGGCTTGGCGCGGTCGCCCGTGAGCGGCATGAGCCGCTCTCCCTTGCCGCCCGCCAGGATGAACGTCAGGACGCGGCGCATCAGGCGACGATGGCCACCAGGCCGCGGCGGATAAGCATTACGCCGTACGCGGTCAGGATCAGGCTGAAAATTTTAGAGATCACGAGCGCTCCTTCCGGACGAAGCCAGCGGTGCATGGTTTCCGCGAGCCCCAAGACCAGCCACACCACCACCATGTTCATGGCCAGAGCGATCAGCGTAACGCTCCAGCCGAATTGATCGCGCACCAGCAGCATGGTTGCCAGCACCGCCGGGCCCGCCAAAAGCGGAACGCCGAGCGGCACCACGCCGATGCTATTCGACAGCGCGGGCAGCCGTTCCTCGGGCAGTAACAGGTCGCGCAGGCAAAGCACGATAAGAATCGCGCCGCCGGCGATCATGATGTCCGCCAGCTGCAAGCCGAGAAAGGAAAAGACCGACCGGCTGATCAAAAGAAAACCGACGCTCACGAAAAACGCGGTGAGCACCGCGTCCATCACCGCTTGGCGGCGCCTGGCCGGCGGAAGCGGCTGGGCGATGGTCCAAAAGATCGGCACCAGGCCAATCGCGTCGAGAGCGACGAAAAGCGGGATGAACGCAAGCCATAGCTGCTCCATAGGAAAGGATGATTTTAGCACAGATCAGGGCCGGAAGTGGCAGGCCACCCAGCGGCCGGGCTGCTTTTCTTCAAGCGGCGGGTCTTCGGCCGCGCAGCGCGGCTGGGCAAGCGGGCATCGGGTGCGGAACCGGCACCCGGACGGGATGGCGCGCGCGGACGGCGGCTCTCCCGGCAAGAGCCGAAGCGGCGCTTGGCCTTTTTCCAGCGTGGGCACGGCCGCGAGCAGCGCTTCGGTATACGGGTGCCACGGGGTTTCGAACACCGCTTGCGCGGGGCCGAGCTCAACCACGCGGCCCAAGTACATCACGGCCACGCGCTGGCTGATCGCCTTTACCACGGCCAAGTCGTGCGAGATGAACCAGTACGCCATGCCCTGCTTCTTCTGAAGGTCGGCTAGGAGCGCGAGCACCTGGCCGCGGATGGATACGTCGAGCGAGCTCACAGCTTCGTCGCACACGACAAAGCTGGGCCGCACGATTATGGCCCGGGCAATGCCCACGCGCTGGCGCTGGCCGCCGGAAAGCTCATGCGGAAACGCGTGGCTGATCTCGGCCGGCAGCTGCACGGACTCCAGCGCTTCGTGGACGCGCGATTCGGTCTCTTTACGAGTCAATTTAAGGAGCGCGAGCGGCTCCGCGATCGAACGGCCCACGGGCCAGCGCGGATCGAGCGACTCAAGCGGGTCCTGAAACACGGTTTGGATCTTGCGCCGCAAGTCGCTCGCGTTTTGCTTGAGCGACTTCGCGAGGTCGCGACCTTCGAACACCACTTGGCCGCTGTCCGGCTTCAAAAGCCCGAGCACGATCCGCCCCAGGGTAGATTTTCCGCAGCCGGACTCGCCCACAATGCCCAACGTCCGCCCCGGCTCAGCGGTCAAGCTCACGCCATCGAAC
>JAHFGY010000067.1 GCA_023247195.1 Candidatus Omnitrophota bacterium
AACGTCTTCAAATAGGGTTTGGAGCTGCAGTACGAGCAGTGCTCGGAGTACATCACGCCAAAAATGCCGATCTCGGGCAGCGTGGGCGTGCGGCCGAGAACTTTAACAATGTGCGCGTAGCTCTCGTCCGTCAGGTTGTGCGACTTGGCCACCTTGCGGATGAGCGATTCCGGGGTCGCCCCGCGGGAACGCGAGCTCGCGTGTTTCTTGGCGCGGAGAGCGGGCATCGTTACCGCGCCCCGGCCAGCGCGTGCCGCATGGACTCGAAGATCAGCCGGCCGTCGTTGCTGCCGAGCGAAAGCTCGGACGCGCGCTCCGGGTGCGGCATGAGTCCCATGACGTTGCCGGCCTGGTTCGTGATGCCGGCAATGCAAGCGCTGGATCCGTTGGGGTTCGCTTCTTCGGTCACTTCGCCTTGCTCATTGCAGTAGCGGAACACCGCGTCTTGGTTGATGCGCTTGATCGTGGCCGGGTCCGCGGCGAATCGGCCTTCGTTGTGCGCGATGGGCATGCGCACGATCTGGCCGCGCGTGTAGCGGTTCGTGAACGGCGTGTCCGTACGATCGACGCGCAGCGTCACCGTGCGGCAAATAAAACGCAGCCCGGTGTTGCGCAGCATCGCGCCCGGCAGCAAGCCGCTCTCGAGCAAAATCTGGAAGCCGTTGCAAATACCCAGCACCAGCCCGCCGTTCTTGGCGAACGAAGCGATGGACTGCATGATCGGCGAGAACCGCGCGATCGCGCCGGTGCGCAGGTAATCGCCGTAGCTGAACCCGCCCGGCAGCACAACCGCGTCCACGCCGCGCAGGTCGGTGTCCTGGTGCCACAATGTCTCGACCGGATCGCCGAGCACGTCGCGGATCACGTAAACGCAATCAGCGTCGCAATTGGATCCCGGGAACACGACCACGCCCCATTTCATCGCCGGCGAGCCACCGCTTTCTTTCGCCTAGGCGCGGGCCTACGAGCGCGTGCGGATTTTTTGGACGCCGGCTTTGCCGTGGCTCCGAAATCCACGCGGTACGTCTCGATGATCGGGTTCGTGAGCAGCTGCTGGCACATGCGCTCAACCGCGGACTTGGCGGCCGACGCGGAAAGCCCGTGCAATTCCAGCTCGATGTATTTGCCCACGCGCACTTCGTCGACCGTGTGGAACCCGAGCGCGTCCAGCGCGCCCTTTACGGTCTTTCCCTGCGCGTCCAACAGCCCCGGCTTCAATGTCACATATACTTTGGCAAGCATGGCTTCCTCGTTAAGCGAGCACGCGGCGAAGCATTTCCTGGTACGCGGATTCAACGTCGCCCATATCGCGGCGGAACCGGTCTTTGTCGAGCTTTCGCTTGGTGCCTTCTTCCCAAAACCGGCATGTGTCCGGCGAAATCTCATCGCCCAGCAGGATCTTTCCCTTATGCCGGCCGAACTCGAGCTTGAAATCCACCAGGTCGATCTTCCGCTTCTTGAAGTAAGCGAGCAGTATCGTGTTGATCTTCTCGGACTCTTTGCGGATTTGGTCCAGCTCCGCGGCCGTGGCGAACTTCATGGCTAAGATGTGGTCGTCGTTGATCAGCGGATCGCCGAGCGCGTCGCTCTTGTAGTGCCACTCGAACACCGGCGTCTTGAGCACGATACCTTCTTCGATTCCGAGCATCCGGCACATGCCGCCGGCGGTGATGTTGCGCATCGTGACCTCAAGCGGCACGATCTCGAGCTTCTTGACAAGCATCTCGCGATCGGAAAGCTGGCGAACGAAATGCGTGACCACGCCTTCCTTCTCAAGCATCGTGAAGAGCGCGGAAGCGATCTTGTTGTTCACAATACCCTTGTCGACGATAGTTCCCTTCTTCTCTGCGTTGAACGCCGTGGCGTCGTCCTTGAAGTACTGGATCAGCTCATCCGGATTCGCCGTGGCGTACAGGATTTTGGCTTTGCCTTCATAGAGCTTGTCGCCGTGCGCGACGCTGCCGCTACTCGGGGACGGCTTGGTCTGGGTCATGCTGTTCTGCTCCTTCGGTTGCGGGAAGCGTTTGGTCTTCCTCAACAGGGTTGAGCGTGTACATCCACTCATGGCGGTCCTTGACCGGAAAAGGCAGGACCTCCATGGCAAAATCCAACGGGATCCACAGGTAAAAGGGCGCGCGGATCAGGCGCTTATCGTCCACCCGCTCATAGCCGTCCTTCTTGAGCGTTATGTGGTGCCACCCATACCATACAAAATCATAGTCAACCGGACTCTCGCCCTTGAGCTGGTCATTGATGTAAACCTTGGCGCCCGGCGGCTCGGTCCGCACCATGAGCGAGCGGCGGATGCAGCCTGACGAAAGCAAAGCAAGACCGGCAAGCAAGACGATGAGCGGCTGACGGCGCGTCATTCGCCTAAACCGACCCGCCGAAAAATAGCGTCCACGTGCTTCAGGTGTATTTGGGGATCCACGCACTTCTTCAGCGCCTCCATGCTCAGGTGTTTGCGCATGTCCTTATCGGCCATCAGGGCGTGCTCAAGCGTCTGGCCGTCGCGCCACGCCGCCAACGCGCACCGCTGGACCAATTCATAGGCCTCGGTCCGCGAGAGCCCTTTGCTCATAAGCGCGAGAAGCACCTGGCCGGAGAACACAACGCCATGCGTGCTGTCGAGGTTTGCGCGCATGCGGTCGGTGTGCACGACCAAGCCGCGGATGACTTCCGTCATGGAAACCAGCATATGGTCGAGCGCGATGGTCGCGTCCGGAAAAATGATGCGCTCCACCGAAGAATGGCTGATGTCGCGCTCGTGCCACAGCGGCACGTTTTCCATGGCCGCGACCGCGTGCCCGCGCAGCAAGCGCGCAAGACCGCTGATGCGCTCGCACGTGATCGGGTTCTTCTTGTGCGGCATGGCCGAAGAGCCTTTTTGTCCCTTGCCGAACGGCTCTTCCGCCTCGCGCACCTCCGTGCGCTGCAAGTGGCGGATTTCAGTCGCCAGCTTGTCCAATGTCGAGCCGATCAGCGCGAGCGCCGACATGTACGCGGCATGGCTGTCGCGCTGGATGATCTGCGTTGAAATCGGCGCGGGCTTGAGCCCTAATTTTCGGCACACTTCCTTCTCGATGCGCGGGTCCACGTTCGCGAACGTACCCACCGCGCCCGAAATCTTGCCCACGCGGATCTCGTCGTGCACTTGGCCCAACCGCACTTGCTGGCGCTTGAGCTCGTCGTAGTAAACCGCGAGCTTGAGCCCGAAACTCGTGGGCTCGGCGTGCACGCCGTGCGTCCGGCCGATGGTCAGCGTGTGCTTGTGCTTCTTGGCTTGCTCCGCGACCGTGTCGACGAGGTCCTGTAAGTCTTTGCGGAGGATAACCGTCGCCTGGTCGATCAACACCGCGAACGACGTGTCAAGCACATCGCTGGAAGTGAGCCCGAAGTGCAGGTACCGCCCATACGGGCCGACCTGGTCTTCGATGTGCTCGATAAAGGCGATGACATCGTGCTTGGTCTTGGCTTCTTTTTGCTGAACCGACGCTACGTTCACGTCCGTGGCCTTGCGGATAGCAGCCACGGCCGCCTGTGGCACGATGCCAAGCTTGGCCTGTGCTTCGAGCACGAGCAATTCAACGTCGAGCATCACGCGCAAGCGGTGCTCGTCGCTCCATATTTGGCCGATTTCAGGACGGGTATAGCGCGGGATCATGTCAAATTCCTCGGTGGGTAGCATGAATCAGCCGGTCGGCCGAAAGAGCCAGCAAAGCGGCTTTCAGCAACTGGCATAGCGTAAAGGGCGGGAAAATCAGACGTTCGGACTGTGTCAACCACAGGGTGCCTTCGCTGGACTAGATGATCGTATCACAGCGGAAACGGGGTGTCAAAACGGGCCAAGGGACGCAAAAAGGGGCCCCCAATGTCGTCGGGCCCCTCTTGCTTGAAGCTTCAAATGCGGCGGTTAACCGCTGATCTGCGTCAGCCACTGGTCCATAAGCGCCTGCATCTCGTCAGCAGCCGTTGTTGCGCTGACAGGCACAGCACCATCATCGGGCTGGTTGGCAAGCGAAGGAGGAGGAAACTTGTCTCCGTCCAAAATCGCATCCAACACTTCTTGCAGTTCGTCCGCATCCGCAAGGACAGTGGGCGTCGTGTCGGGGGCCGGAGGCTGCGCCGGCTCGCCTATGGCCGCGGGTTTCTTCAAAATCTGAATCATGATCACAACCTCCGGGTCCGTTTCCCCGGGCTTGATGACGATCACTTCGCCGTACTTTTCTTCATCCAATTCGCGCCATAAAAGGGTGTTCAAGTCATAAAATTCCTCGCCCGAGTTCGGCACAAGACCTAAATCGCGTTCCCTTCCATCCACCATGAGCTTCACGCGTACTGGCTTACTCGTACCCTGCATAAGTTGCGAAAGCGTCTGGGAACCATCCACCTGATGATGGAGCACTTCGGTGATGAGTTCAGACCGATTGAGGCCTTCCACGCCGTCCCTGCCTTCTTTGAAATCCATGGCGTTATGCTTCATAAAAATATGAATGACATCCCGGATCGTTTTTCGTTGCTTCTCTTCCGCTTTCTTGAATTCGGCAAAAGCGCGAGTAAACATACTCTCATCGTCGGCGACATCGCGCGGGCTCATGAAGTAAAGGGCCGGCGCGAAACCTCTTTTAGGCTCGGCCTGCGTCGCAAGCGTATTCAACATGATGGATGCCTGCCCGACCGGTACTTCCATCTTTTTGACTTCAACATTTGCCATGATGCGCGCGCTGAGGTCGGTAGTCTGCAGCGTTTCGCCGCTGTCAACGGGCACCATTCTGGCATTCAAGATCTCGCGGATGGCCTCCCTCCGTTCGGGATGCTCTGCGAGCGCGGCCGCATTGATATCGTTCAGCGTCAATCTGTTCGCTTCCATCCATTCGCCGAGAAAGTACCGAACCAGATCATTGGCGGCAATGACCGCATGATTGGTGTTAAAGGCCGGATACTGGTCCGGAGGCAGCGTCTGCTTACCCAGCAAGAATCCCTCGATAATCATGAGCTTGGGACCGAGCTTCGTCTTGACGTAGCCGAGCATGCCTCCTGTTTCGCCGCGAGCACCCACCAATTGAAAAGCCACGAATGGGGCCGGCTTGCCTTCTTTTTTGGCTTGCTGCCGCGTGCGATGAAAATGGCCGATAATGCGTTCCGAAGGCACGGAGGTCGGAATATTCATGTTGTGCGCGGCGTAGTAAACGGCATCCCGCTCTTCTTCCGGCGCTTGAAGCAGCATGTCCGCGATCGTGCCGTCCATCAGCAATTGCAAGTAACCGTCTCCATGAGACGCCACCCCCAGGCCATCCGGGTTGTAGGGATGGTATATCTTGCCATCCTTTAATGTGGCAATGGGTGTTACTGAAGCGCGTGGCCGAAATACTCGATTTCCGAAAATGGTTAGGCTTGCCCGAGCCCCTGCCAGGACATCGGTGACTTTCGCGTGCGTGTGGTAGCTATCCAGGAGAATCAAACCTGCGTCCTTGAAACGGCGCGACCGCCAGGCCAGTTGGGCCAATCGCAGGTCCGCCAGCCTAACCCATCCGACATCCACAGACCAAATGAGAAAGTCGGCAAAAATGTTGCCGCGGCGGGAAAGGCCGCCCACCAGCAGCATGTCCCAGAGATGGACTTCTTCTTTGGCCGCCTGCTCGGCCAGCCGTGTATCTTCAGAGGACACCAGATTATGCCCAGCAAGTCTTCCGGCGGCTTCCCTTCTTATAATTCTCGTTTCGTCGTCCGGCCCGTCCGCGAACTGGTCCAGTTCATCGCTAAAAACAATGGCATCGCCCGAATGAGGGGGAGAGATCAATTTCGTGTCGATGACCAATGCCGTCTCAGGGTTTTTCCCTTCTCGAATCAATCCCTGCACCATCTCATGCGTCAAATCCCAGCGATGCCGGGCATCTGCAGCTTCCGGTGTCTGCAGCATTTGTCCGACTACCAAGACTCCGGCGTTTCCGCGCACGCGCAAGTACTCCAACCGAGCCGCTTTTGGCACATACGATTCCACCTGCTGCAGCATATCGAACGCGGCCGCGTATTCTCCCTGGTTCCAAAGCGCGTCCGCGCGATCAAGAAGGTGCGTGCGCGTATCCACTAGGGCCTCGGGCTCATCCGCATCTTCAGTTGCAGCATCCACAGCCTGGCGGATTTCCTGCGTGTAGGCTCCCCAACGCGCGGGATCAAACAAGGAGGTCTCAACCTGTTGCCGGATTTCGGGCAATTCCTTGCGCAAAAGCTCGAAACGCTCGCCTGCCGAGTCTATTGGAACCTTAGCCAAGTAGGCTGAGAATCTGTCGAGCGTTTCGAAAGCGGAAACAAATTCCCCATCCTGCAAATGGCCGACCAACTCTTCATAGAGGAGATAGGCCTGGATAATCGGCTTGTCGGAGGTTTCCAAAATAGCCGTGACGACAATGTTGTGAATAGCTTGGAAGAGATCTTTCTCAAATCCGGCGGGAATCAATACCTCGATCGAGTTCAGCATCCCGCTCGCTTCGCTGTAGCGTTTTTCCCGCCAAAGATAGAACAGGTTTTCCCAGAGCCTCGCTCTTTCGTAGTTCGCAGGCAGCTCACGCTCGATTCCGTCATGCAAGCTCTTGAGCGATACCAGCCACGCTTCCAGTCGCTCATTAGGACTGAGTTGGCCGGCGCCAAGACGGGCATAAAGCGGAGTGAATAGGGGAGGAAGGGCGAGATGGTTCTCGGCGATGATTCCCGTCATTTCAACGAGAAAAGTATAGGCTTCCTTCCCATTGCCCCTGTTAAGCGCGCGCTCCATGCGGTCGACTAGATCGATCAACGGGTTGATCACATCAGCCGCGTCCTCTCCTAACGGCGCCGCAGCCTGCGATACAGCCTGCCTCATAGCATAAAAGTCAATGGGCTTCGCTTCCTCTTCTTCAGCATCCATTAAGATCTTGCGAAGATAGTCAAGACGCTCCTTAAAATTGGTACCGAATGTGAGCGTTACCGCCGGGCTAATCGTTTGGCCTTGTATCGTCGCCAAGACAGACGGATCGGCAATGATGATCCCCTCGGCGATGATTGACAAGAGATGGACTCTCATAGGGTTAGGAGTATTTGGTTCGTCAAATCGGCGGAGCATCCTTTCCTGAAGGTCCAGAATTTGTATCTCCACAAGGTCTCGGCCTTCGTCGGTAGGATCCCGCATGTCTTGGATCTCGAATGCTTGCTGAAGCGCAACCTTCAACGCCTGGCCGGCTTCGCTTCTCATCAACTCCGCATAGCGGGAATCCGTGGGCGCGTCCCATACAAGGAATCGGAACCAATGCTGCAGCTCATGCTGGGTAAGAAAGTAAACGAAATCGGGGTAGCTATCGGGGTGAGCTCGCTCAAATTCGGGTAGCGCAAGCAGCCAATCCAGGTCAATGTAACCGTCGCTGTGGTTCGCCAGATTTTGCTGGCGATTCGAGAGCCGCAAAACATCATTCTCTTGCATCAAACGAGCCAGCATATCCACCTGTTCCGGACTCAATTCAAAAATCTCGACCAGATCTTGCAAATTCCGTGCCATTGCTTGCTGCCAAACATCCAAGAGAACCGGCCGCATATCCAACGGCGTATCATCATCGTCTTGCGCATCTGAGAAGGAAGACGGCGTTTCGATAGAGACCTCGAAAATGGGCATCTCATCGCCGAAACGCTGGATGCTGATCGGCACGCTGTCCAACCGCTCTAAGCCAAGCCGGGTGAGAAACGATTGGTTGGGTTCCGATAATTTTTCCCGCTGATAGCGCACTCCGAGCGGCTCAATGTCCGGCAGGCTGATTTCAAACATGTCGGCGGGCAGCTCAACGCCGATAATCGCCTGCATATGGTGCACCAACTGGGCGATGACCTCCTCAGCCTGCGCTTGGGTGGTGCCTGTTTCAAATTGAATCACGAAAGGCGATCGACCCCCATGCTCCTCGCGGACTCTCTGGACAGTCGCCCTTAAAGCCGTAGCCAGCCGTTTGTCTCGGGCTAGGGTTCCATCGCTGTTTTCCAGATAAGCCAGCAGCTCGGGAAGGATAGATAAGTGGTCGGCTTCATATTGCTCGCGAAGCCCTGCTGCTTCAGGCATGGCCAGCAAATCTTCAACCACTTTGCCAAGCTCAGGCCCCTCAATAGCGGCTTGCAGGTAGAACCACCACGATGCCGAAATAAGCCCGAGCGTCCGGCGTAGCGGCTGCTGATTTTCTGCTTCCCGCATTCGGTCCGCTGCGGCTTTATCCAAAACCAAATCCGAAGCCCGGATCTGCCCTCCCACTTCGCCCAGAGCTCCTGGGTTTGGAGGGAGCTCGTAGAGCTGCGGGTAGATCGTGGCAAGTCTGTCGGTCGCATTCAGCACGGGAAGCGTGGCAAGATTGGCGACGGGAGCCGGCATCATCGCGTACACGAGCTCGCTGAACGCGGGCAACACGCCGGAACCGGCGGTCATAACCATTGCGAGGCTGAGAGACAGCCAAGGTGATCGAAGTTTCTTCAAATGCATTATGGTTGTCCCCCCTCCGGCTCCAGGCTTGGGTATTTCAGCTTCAACATCAGGTGGTACTTGGCCTCATTGTCCTCGCTCCCCGTGCGCGGCGTAATGACGGCCACTTGAATTCCCTGCTCAACCAACAGCTGGCTGATATGCTCGGTGTGGAAGCCGCCCAAAATAAGCGCGGCGATGCGCTCACCCGATTGATCCATTTTCTCGATGCTGCGGCGCACCATCTCTTCATCGCGGTCGCGAGCAGCCTCGTAAAAACCCAGCGCGGCATTCACTGCGTCATCCAAATCTCCCGGGACAAAATCGATGGAAAACGTCTCGCCGGCCTTTGCGGTTTGCTCCTGCAAAAAGAGCATCCAGTTCGCCACTTTCCATTGCTCGCGTGATTCCCGGAAGCGCTCCACGTCCTCCGGCACCCATTTGAGCCGGATCAGCCGGTCCAAAGCGTCAAGCCCGTCCGCGATCTCAACCAGCCGCTTTTCTTCATCGGATTTTGCAAGCGCGGCGGCGAGCACGCGGGGCACGCGGCTCAGCTCGCTCAGCATGCCTCGGAAGTCCATGGCCGCGCGGGCTTCTAGGTAATGAAAGTAGTCGTCAAGATTGGGGAAGTCTTTGCTGGCTACCCCTTTGGCTTCCATGAGCAGCCGAAGCTGAAAATAGAATTGGTGCTGAGAGATCTTACCCTGCTTCGATTGATTGGCGGCTTCGGTAAGCCGAGCCAGTTCCTCGGCGGCAAGCGCGGGTTGGAGTTTCTGAACAGCCGCTCGCTGGTCTTGGCCAACCGCCTTCATATCGAGCGATTTCTGCAGTTCGTTCGAACGCAAGTAGCGATCGAGGTTCGGGAAATCCTTCTTTTCCATTCCGGCGCGTTCCATAAGCCCCGCCAGATAACGCACGTAATCATCGAGAGACCGTTTTTCCTGCTGGTAAGCCTGTTTCTCGATCGCTAAAGTTTTTAAATCATTGTTGTAATAGCGCAATTTTAAACTCTCTACGACTTGATTCAGATTTTCCAAAGCAGGCAGAACGACGGGTTGCATTTTTTCAACGATGAGGAATTGCCGCAGGTTGCCTTCGTAGCGCGTAGGGTCTTCAATACCCCATAGAATCAGGGGGTGATCAGATGCCACATCCAGGTACTCGTGGCCGGCAAAGATCCCTTCCTTCAACATACGCTCAGCAAACGATCGTCTACCCTCTTTAGTCCGGTGCTGCCGCAAGTTCGCAAGCCCGACATCGCCTGAGCCGCCTTCAACGAGAATCAAGCGCAAGCCTTGTTCGCTGGCAAAACGATCGAGAATCGCGGCATAGTGCTTTTGCCCCTCGTAATTGACATGGGCGTCTTGAATCAGCAGCACAAGACGGGTGGTACTGGTTGCTTGGGGGACTTCGAACAGCTGCGAAATACTGCCGAGCTCAGAAGGAACGCTGATGGCGGAAAGCGGAATATTCGTGGACCGGGCATCCTCTGCCGTGGCAGCCGAGGCAGTGGCTGTCAACAGCAGGCACGGAATCAAATAATACAAATGGACACGGCGGTCGTTCTTTTTTAGTCGATACATACTGAGGGTCCCCGAGATATGTACGATTATTATAAGCATACCTGACATGGACCACAACTGACCAGAGCAAGCGCTTACTTTATCTTCTCAGGGCCAAATAAAAATTTGATAATTCTGCTTAAGGGATGCTATCGGCTTAATATCGGACGGCGCATCTTAGCCCTGCGTTGCGACTACCTGCAGTTCGTGAACGAGCGCGTCGAATTCCTCATGAGCCTCGGGATCGGCTGGCTCGCCTTGCCGCACGGCTGTCAGCCAGCTCAGCATGGCATCCAGATCGGTAAAATCGGCGACAACCTCTTCCAAACCGGCCAGGAACCGCGCGACATACGTTTCCCTCATGCTCTGGCGGCGATGGTCCGACCGGACGCCGTGCTGAGCCGCCTGAGCGGCTCGACGCCGGCATCGCCGGTAGCTCCCTCGACCAGCACAAGCCGCAACTGCTCTGTCTTGGCCAAGTGATCCAAAATCGCGGCAATGTTGCGTTGAGCCCGATCGTTCGCATGAGCATCCTGGATCAGCACCAAGAGCGGAGATTCCTGCGCGCCGGCTGCGGCTTTTTGGTCCGAGATGAAGCCCGCATCGGACGGAATAGAGGCTGCTTGCGCGGACGAAAAACACACGATGGTTGCCGCCGATAGGGCTATAACGGTTGCCGGGAACCGAGCAACCGCTTTCCCAATATAGGAAGTCATAACTACAAATTTACCTGAGGTTTAAGTACACCTGCTTGACTTTTCCGACGGAAGATGAACAATAGAGCGTCTCATGGCCACCTATTCCCTCCGAAAAGAAGAATTTGTAATTGAGGACTACGCCAGTACCCGCCCCTTTGCCAGCTTTCTTCCCGGCATAGCGGGACTGTGGGGAATCCCGATGTGGACGTTCTATGTCAATCGCGGACAGGCAATCGCAGGGTTCGGCATTCAGGACAAAGACCACCCGATCATGGAATTCCAGGCGGCCAACCGAGCCTACCGCACCGTGCAGCGCGAAGGCTTCCGCACGTTCATCAAAAGGCTGTCCGCGCCGGGCAAACCAGTGTACGAACCGTTCAGCTCGCCGGCCCTACGCACCAAACGCGCGACCAAGTCCAAGCGCATCGCCCAGCGCATGCGCGTCCGCATGCAGGATCTGATCATCGAAGAATCGGATCCTGAGGCGGGATTGGACATGCAGGCGCATTACTTCACCGTACCGCATGAGTCCTTCGCTGGCCTATGCCGCGTGCTGACGGTGACGAAT
>JAHFGY010000068.1 GCA_023247195.1 Candidatus Omnitrophota bacterium
GTAATGGACAAAACCTTGGTAGGTCTGCGCTTCGAGCTGCGTGATGTTCGAAAGATTGATCTCGGAGCTCGAAGCAAGAGACAGCACGCGTTCGGTGAACCACGAGGGATCGGGCTGCGGAGGCAACCGTTTGCGCAGCGTCTCAAATTCTTCGATCTGCTTCGCCACTTCCGATTGGGCTTGTTGCGTCTGGTGTTCCTCGGAAAGCTGCAGTTCGATCTGACTCACCTGTTGCCGCTTTGGGACATAAATCATATTGTAGCCTACGAAGGCCGCCAAGCCAAGAATCGCTGCGCTCAAGACCGCTGTAATTTTGCTCGTGTCCATGGATGATCCTCGGCTCACATTCGCCGTTCGCTGCCGGCCTTGAACTGAAAAGAACGAAAAGCGCGTTCGCCGTCGACTTCCACGTTGATTTTCTCAACTCGAGCCGCCGTGACGCCTTCGAGGAATGCCGGTTGGTCCCGCAAGGTCTTCTCAAGCTTCTGGATGGCGACCAGCTCTTTTCCCGCATCTTTCAGGAAACAAGAACCGTCCAGGTTGAGCTGGACGGGCAGTTTCGTCGAAAGGTCGAGGCGGTTCTCGAAATCGAGCTGCGTCAGCCAAATGCCGTCCGGGATTGATCGCGCGAGCGCATCCAATTTCGGGGCAACGCCAAGGCTCTCTTGCATCAGCTCTTGAAGACGCGCGTGCTGCGATTGCACCTGATCGCGGATTCCGTCGAGGTCCGTCCGCGCGAGCGCATTTAATCCCCATCCGACGTCTTTTCGGGCCTGCATCAACTTATCCATTTCGTGCTGCTTGCTTGGCACCCACTGATTGGTCGTGATGTGCAGGGCTCCGAGCATCGCGCAGGCGAGAGCCGCCACCACGATCAGCTGCGGCGACCGGACAGCTTCGAGCAGCTTCTCCGTGTCCGCAGTACTGATTTTGATGGACTGACCGGCAGGCTTTGCTGCGCCTCTCTTGAGAAAGTTGATCGGAGTCCGCTTCGGGTCCGCCAGCGGATGCAGCAGCCCTGCAGCGGTAGCGAGAGAAAGTGGCAGCCCTTCTTGCACGACCTGCTGGACAAGCGGGGTTCCAACCTCAACGGGGCATTGAAAATGCTGCGCGAGTCTCGGAACCGCGTTCGTTACGAACTCTTCGTCACCGAAAAGCACAATCCGTCCAATGCCGGCCGCTCCATATTCCCGCAAGAAAAAGTCGATCGATACGTTGAGTTCGCTGAAGAGACGTTGGAGTCGATGCTCGCCGATATCGTCCACGGGGCTCTGGCCCACTTGTCCGAACTCTTGGTCCGCGGTCGCCGGCCTTGGGTTCAGGCCGATATCGCGAGCCAGATAAGGAATCTGGTTTCGCGCGATCACGATATGAGCTGCTTCCTGATCAACCTCGACCAAGCACACGAACGGAGCCGTGGCATTCGGAGCGGAACTGGAGGTCAAGCGGCATAGGCTGAGCGTCTTTGGCTCGATGAAAGCGGGTTGAACTTCAGCGGCCGTAAGAGCATCCTGTATCGTCTGAAAGTTCTCTTTCGGCATGGCCGCGAACACGACGTCGAGCTTCTCAGGAGTGGATCCCGGGCTCACATGGTAGTCCCAAACAAGGGTATCAATCTTGAAAGGAATGTATTTTCGCGCTTCAAATTGAACCGCGGCTTCCCACTCGTTTTTCGGCATGGCTGGCATGGAAAAGAAGCGAAAAACGATATCTTGCGTGGGAATGGCTACTCCGAAGCGCTTCTTCTTATTTAAGCCAGCTTGCGCCACAGCGTTCTGCACAGCCCCCCGGAGAGCCCCAGGGCCATCAACCGCAGCACGGATGCAGTTGGCGTGCCGCTTGCCGGAAGCAACAGCCAGCACGACCTCGCGAGGCCGTATGACCATTGCCGTCTGGCCCACACCTAACGCGCCTAGTGGAGAAAGCGAAATACCCATAATAATAGTCCTTTGACCCTCTCCCGTTGCCCACGAAAGAAAGGGCGGGCTTCTAAATATAAAATGTTATTAATTTCCTATTGAAAGTATGCCCCACTAAGAGCGGCTACGTCAAGGAAGGGAGGAATTACTCAGAGCGGCAAGCTGCGCCCGGCTTATCGAACAACTGCACCCAACGAGCGAGGAAATACTCGCCGTCGCGGCGCCAGGTTCCTTCGCCCGCGCCGGGAGAGGGGGCTATTTCCAGATGAATAGTAATATAGTCCAGGAGTTCTATCTGACCGGCAAGCGATCGGGGACTGGGGATGCGGTCAAAATCATCCGCTTTAAAACCGGCTCGGTGCGGCTTCCGGGTCCACAGGAGATAGCCGGTGTGCTCGGTAAGCTGGATAGGCACCAGCCGGGCTCCCGCATCCACGATGAGCCGCTGATCGCCTTGCTTTTCAATCACGACCCCGTTCAAATAGTTTCCATTGGCCATCAGCGACTTGGGAATAGCCACATCCTCGAATACTTTATTGATGGTCACCTCCCTGCCCAGGGCCTGGGAAAAGTAAGTGCGGCGCAGATCCCGATCCGCTTCCACCTTCCACCCGCCGATGGATCCGGCGGAAAGCGCGTCGAGAAGCTCCGCGATTTTGGGGCTCAATCGTTTGCTTTCAGACGCGGAAAAAATGCGCAGGGTTTGAACCCCGGGTGCGGGTTGCTCAACTGAAAAAAGAAGCGCCTCCAGCCCCCCCTTCTCCGCTGGCCTTACCAGTGCGAGAACGCCCGAGCCGGAGTCGCGCGCTATCCAGGGCAAACCGCTCAGCCAAGCACGCGGATCCGCGGTCTCTTTTAAGGCGCGCAGCTTACCCTTGCGCACGGGATTTGTCAGCTGGTAGAAAGGTGCTTCGGCAGGGAGATCTTGAAGTGTAAGGAAGGTTCGGTCCGTGAGTTCAATTCTGCAGGCGGCGGGGTCGGAGCAATCCGATGACCAGATCTGGGAAAGCAAGAGGCCTTCCTCATTCCTCTGGTAGTGAAACACCGGCGGGTCTGGTTTCCGATCCGCTCCGGCCTCGAGAAACAGCGCGGGTGCGACCATTGATCCGGCAACAATGGAAAGAACAACCGGCACACACGCTTTGCGCATACGGTTTAAGGGCGACCGGCTACCGGACAAGCAACGTTATCGCAAAAACAACCGGCGGCAAGACCGTCATTCTTCAAGTTTCCGCATTTCGAACAATCCTGGCATATATAGCCGGCCTTGCCGATTTGCTCCGTCGCGCAGCAGACGCCATCCCCTGCTGTCGGTCCGCCGCAAGCTGTACCGCAGCCATTGTCTTCGCCGCAAACCTTTCCGGCGCAGCTTCCAACACAGGGAGGCGGTGGAGGAGGTCCTCCGCCTCCGCACCCCGGCCCATCCCAGTGACCTCCCCAGCAGCCGCAGGGTCCCCCCCCATCGCAAACCGAGTTACAGGGACCTCCCGGGCCGGAATAGGGCGATCCCATCGGGCTCGCATCGCAATTGCAAGGCGGATTGTTCTGGCATGCGCCGGCCAATACTGTGGGAGCGTTGGCCATTTGGCTGGAATAAATCGCGGCCGATGCAACGACAAAAATCACGACAGCGGCGAGGATTGCTGACTCGGCGACGACGCGACCTGTGCGCGGGCTCAGGCGTTTGGGATCTCTACTCATTAGAAGGCGTCACTTTCTCCGCGGTGGGATCTTCAACCGGCCACATATGCCGTTCAAAAACAACGATCTGCCGTGCAGCATAGGCATCCTGCGCGTCCTTCGTCCAGTTCTCTTTTCCTTCCTTGCTTGAATCAACCTCCCGCAGCGACACGTGAACCACGTCTCCGACGCGCAGGCGGCTGAGACCGGCCGCGGCACGAATATCACCGCTTTCAAAATCTTCATTCTTCAATTCTTTGAACGGCTTCTTCTTGCTGGCTCGGCGACGCCTCCATTCGAGGAAGCTGGTGTCCTTATCTATCCCAATAGGCTCTGTGCCGCCATTCCACTCAATAAGGAAGTTATGTGAATCCGTCTTTTCAACAATTACCCCCATGATCTGGGCATCCTCAATAACAAATGATGCCGGAACCGATATATAAGGGGGGTAATCGAAAAGCCTTAATTCCTTATCTAAATGTCGGGAAAAATACGGGGTGCCGCCATTGCGCGGTTTTGGCTCCACTGATTGAGCGGGCTGGGATTCGTCCTTCAGTCTCAGCAGGCGATCCAATACATCCTTCAGAGATGCTGAAATCTCCGCGGGAGGTGTTACCGAAGGCATTACGGTGTAATCGTACGGCAACAGCGAACTCACCGGAAAACGGATAGCGCTGAACGCTCCGGAGCTGGGCGCTCCGGCTAACACCAACAGCCGACTCCGAGGCTCATACGCGAAAACTGCCATTGATTTGACAGCCTCCCCGGCATCCTGATCAACCCGATTCAACAGATGATGCTCGGCAACCGACAACCGCTCAACACCTACCTGCTTCGCCACTCCGGACACATGCACCTTCGATCCGTTCGGCAGGTCAAACTCAAGATCGAATGCCGCGGGCGCGCCGCTGATGCCCCGAGACACCAGGAGAATCGGTTGCGTGATTTTTCCAGCAACGAGTCCGTTCGCATCGGTGTAGAGGGCAATTTCAGCCGCGTGCGCGGCGCACATCACCGACGCGGCAGCCGCCGCGCCAAGCATGACGCTTCCGAAGCTGTTCCTCTGCGGGAGACTCATGTGCCCTTGGCTCGCGACCTACTGAAGATTCACAAGCACAACAATGGTGCCCTCTCCGTCGGACAGCTCGCCCAGCGCCTTGCCGATGACCATGCCTGGCCCGATCTTGGAAGGGTCGCCTCGCATAGCAAAGCCCCGCTTGGATGCCGTGACCAAGAGATCGCCGCGCCGGATCGGGCCGTTTTCAGCCGTGACCATTGTTGGGACGCGTCCCGTCAGAGCTAATGGCAAGCCTTCCCTTTCGGCTCCCAAGAGGAGGCCGGGTCGAGTGGCGATGACACCTGCAACCCCGTCATCATAGCTGCGATCCGAAAGGCGCATGGCCTCGTCTTGTTCGGGATCAATAACCATCACGTGTCCGGGCATGATCGCTTGCGCTTGGAGAGCGCCGATGGCCAAATGCTCGGAAACATCCACCGGCTGGTTGCAAAAGAAAGCGCCTCCGGCCCTCACATCGCCTGTCCCAGCGCCTGTGGCCGAGACAACCAACTGCCCGCCATTCACGCGCAAGGACGGAACCGCCACCACCTGCAGCGCTTCAATGCTGAGAGCCGCAGCGCCGGCGCCGGTGCGGGTGAGCTGGATGATGGGATTCGCGCCTGAACCGGTGATCGCTATGTCGGGCGCTGGGGTTGTGAGCGTTCCCCCGACCGCTATGACATGGGCGCCATTGGTCACGGAAAACTTCGGGCTCACGGCTGTCGGAGCGACGTTGTCGCCAACCTTCACCGCGCCCCCGGTGGGGCCGGCATCGGTTCCCAGCAGCGCATGGCTGGTGGTGATGATCTGCTCATAAACCCCGCGGGGAGAAGGAAAATAAGATGTCACGGTAACATCCTCGGCAATCGCCGAACCCGTCAATGCAAGAATGGCGGCTGCTGCAAGCCACGGATACTGCTTTAGACCTGACATCGCTTCATCCCTCCTCTTGGCAATCTGTTGGTCTTAAGTCGGACAAGCCGCGGGCGCTCCGCCGGCGGTCCATGGCGCCTGAAATCCCCCTGTGGTCACGCCCGCATCGCCGGCAGTGATGCCCATCGTACGCCCGCGAACAGCCACCTCTCCGGGGAAAGCCATGATATCGGCCGGCGTATCCGGGTTCTGCCAGGTCAGGCTGTATACAACGACATTGGGGTCTTGGCCATCCGGCGCAAATGACACCGCCGATAGATCGCCCTGCACCAGCGTATCAAAGGTTCCGCAGCCGGCGCCGATATTGCGGTAGTAGCGCAGAGCGCCCGTGGCCGCGAGGCGAGAAATCTGAAACCACTGATAGTTCTGAGGAGCGTCAAAACACTCTGCGTCCGGAACCGGAACGCCCACGCATGTGGCTCCCGCTGGCAGATTGGCCGCCATCATGGGCCGTCTGATTTGGATGCCCGCTCCTCCGGCAATGATAGTGAACCGGTCTCCCTGCTCAAGCTCACGCGTGATACGAATCGTCGAAACCGCGGCTTCGTTTCTCTCCGGATATTGGGTTCCTGCATTGTACTGGGTCTGCACGGTCAAGCGCATCCGCGAGGCATCCAGAGCAATCAATCCGAAAAGAATGATCATGGAAAGAGCCGAAGCGATCAGAACCTCGGCGAGCGTAAATCCCTTGTTTGAAAAGCAGCTTTTCCGATCAATTGCAATTTTCGGAACCATCCCAGCACTGCCTCACCGCGACAGAATAGCAGTCGCCTTTTGTTCCGTCACCATCGCAATCCTGAGGAAACACGCGGTATTCATTCTCGCTCTTCTGGTACCCGACCGATAGCGGCGAGGCCGAGGTCCCGCCCGTGCTCCCACCGGATACTCCCGTGGTAACAGGCTGCCAGGCGTTCTTTGAGGTGCTGAAAAACGTGTCCGTTGCGGATACTTTGTTGCGGAGCGACTCAAGCGTTTGGCGCGCTCGGCCTCCGGCTTCCGACATGGTGGATGAATTCTCGTCCTGCGTGATGCGGGCCGAGGCGATAAAAGAAGCCATGGTTCCAGCGGCCACAATCGAAATCAACAAAGAAGCGATCAGCAACTCGACAAACGAGAACCCGTGGTTGTTACTCATCTTTGCTTCTCCCGCTTTAGCCGTCGTACGGGCATGCGTCGCCGCTTGATCCCGTGGTACGCGTTTGATTGATACTCAACCAGGAACCCGCTTGCGGGCCAGCCGCGCGAGTGGCCTTGGCCGTGAACGTTCCGGCACCGATGGCAACGGTATAGGTGATGGCATTATCGGGCGGCGTGGGGTCGTCCATGTACAGCTTCGTCTGCCATTCCGCCTTTGAAGCGGGAGCAAAATACACGTCATTATTCACGCTGGCGTAAACGCGTTCGCCCGCGTAGACCGTCAAGAGTGCGTCCTGCGCCGTGCGGCACCGCTGCTGCTCAAAGGTACGAATGTATTGCGGAATGGCCACCGATGCGAGAATCGCGAGAATGATGACCACCATCAATAATTCCATCAAGGTAAAACCGCGCGTATGAAAATGCCTCATTGTCATCAGTAGACCACCTTTGAGGAAATCGTGTGTTTGGCCGCAGGACAGGGTGCGCTCAGCGTGATCTGAACATTGAGGTCTGCGGCGGTGATGGCACCGTCACCGTCACTGTCAACTTGTTGGGTCCATGTGCCGGTGCCGCCCGGCCCGCAATAATTCGCGTTTACCATAAGGCGCTCCCGCGCGATAACAACACCGGCCTCAGCAGCGTATTTTGCGTTGGGATGCGCCTTGAAAAAGCGGGTCTGCTCGGCTTGGCTGATGGCAAGCAGCAAGTTGGAATAGGCGACAAGGGCGAATAGTACCGCCAGGACAATTGACATGCCTAAAACCATGCCGCTACGGTTGCTTAGGATTTTCATATGCCCCCGCCGCCATTAAAACTAAAGAGGAAGCCCATTTGCCCACACATAAAACTATGCATGACCGCTGCTGGCAATGTCAAGGGTGATAGCCCCACGCAAGCGCTAGTGGGAGCATGGGTTACGCTACTTTGACTCCTTTTTAAGCCATTTTAGATAGGCTGGGAAGCCTGCGGCGATGGGCAAACGAATAATTTCAGGCACGGTGTAAGGATGCAGGTAGCGCACCGCCTTGACGAGCGCGGGGAAAGAACGGGTGCTGGATTTGACGATGAGCAGGATCTCGCTCGACTTTTGGAGCCGGCCTTCCCAGCGGAAGATGGAAATCACTCCCGGCACCAGGTTAATGCAAGCAGCCAATCGCGCTTCGACAAGCGCCGACGCGATCCGCTGCGCGCTCCGGCGATCCGGACAGGTGATCAGGGTTACGCTGCACGAACGCTTTTGAGGCTTCATGCGGCCGCGGGAATTAGCTGCGGCGGAGCTCCACTTGATAGTCTTGGCCTTCCTGCCGGAGGATCACATGGCCTTCGCGAGCGAGCCAACCCAAGCTCATGAGCGCGAGGTCTCGCGGTCGACCGAGCCGCTGGGCCATTTTGGAAAATAAACTTCCGCCATGGCTGTCCAGATCATGCCAAATCTCGCCCGCCACGATCCCGATCTCTGTGATCATGTTCCTCCTCCGACTCCTTTTCTCAAGGGATGCTCCAGCATGTCCAACCGCTCACGCGCCATTTTCGCTTCCGGAGCGCTCGATTTGGCTAGGTCGCGGTAGACGTCCTTGGCCTCGTCCATCCGGTGCTCGCGTTCGAGTATCTTAGCGGCCGCCAGCTGCCCGCGCACGCGCCACGGTTCACCGTGAATGGCGCGGTACCGCGCAAGCGCAACTTCGAAATCGCCGACTTCCTCAAAACAAGACCCGGAACGGTAAAGGGTCTCCGCGGCAACGGCCGGCCACAACTGTTCGGCGTTATCATACCACTCAATCGCTTCCGCGTAGCGTTCCTCCGTACGAGCAAAATCTCCCAGGCGCTTCGCAATCTTTGACCGCTGCGAGGCCGGACGCGATTCCTCGGCGAAAAGGCCCTTTAGCCACGCCTGCGCGTTGCCGGCAGAGCTCTCAGACGCGCGAATCTCGGCGAGCAGCAGAAGCGCGTCGGTCCCTTCGTCGGTGCCCGCGGCTTTCTTGGAAGCTTCCTGGCATAAGCCGACGGCCGCCTGCGTCTTTCCGTCTTCCACGGCAAGCACCGCGAGGTAATAAGCGGCTCTGGCCGCTGCCGTGCTGTCTGGCCGTTGCTGGCGCAGCTCCGAAAGCTGGGCATAAGCCAGCTTGGGTTCCTTCCGGGTGAGGTGCGCGAGCGCCCTGGCAAGCCGCGCGTCATCCGCCAGGCGCTGGTCCTTTCCTCCGGCGACTTTCTCAAAGAACGGCAGGGCCGCGTCGATCTGATCTTGCTGCAGCGCGATGCGCCCCAATTGGTAAGTGGCGTACAGCGCGTCCAGCGATTCACCGCCCTGCGCGGCCTCGTTAAAAACTTGCTTGGCTTCGTCCCATTTTCCGCCGGAAAACGCAATATCGCCCGAAAGATTGAGCGCGGCCGGGCGCACCTGGGAGCCCGCCCGATTCAAAATGGCTCGCAGGTACTTCATCGCCTCATCGCTACCGCCGGCCTCGAAGGCATTGCGGCTGCGCTGCAGCTGGATGCGGTCTTGCGCATCCGCGCCAGTGTGAGCTTTCAGAAGCTGGGTGAACACATCCTTGGCCTTATCGTAAAGTCCCTGCCGCCGGTACGCATCGGCGATAGCCAATCCGTTCTCAAGCGATAACGGTTCCTTGGCCTCTTTGGCCAGCGCGCGCTCAAAGCGGCTCTGCGCTTCTTCCGGCCGCCCCAATTGACTCAGGCATTCGCCTTGAGCGATGAGCGCCTCGGTCCGATGCGTGCCGCCGGGCGGGGTAAGATAATTCTCCAAAGCCTCGACGCTGGTGCTGCAGTCGCCTTTGCGGTACGCGGCCCAGCCGATGCCGAATTGAGCCAGGCGCGACCACTCCGAGCTCTCCTCGGCTTTGACCGCCGCGCGGTAAGCGTCCAAAGCTTCCCCGTACCGCTCGAGTTTCGTGAAAGCTTCGCCGAGATAAAAGCCGGCCCGCGAACGGGATGACGGATCCTTTGCGGTCTCTAAGACCGGCTGCAAAATACCGATGGCGTCCTTGGGTTTGCCTAACTGGATGCTGCACACAGCCTGGAAAAATCGCGCGTCGTCGCCGGCTCGCGTGCCATGGAACCGCTCGGCCACCGCCTGGAAATGCTTTACGGCATCGTCATACGATTGCTCGTGCAGCAGAACCATGCCCAAGCCCAGCTGAGCCCGCAGCGCCCAAATAGAATTCGGAAATTCATCCATTAACCGCCGGTACGCGAGCCTGGCTTCCAGCATCTTCAGCGCTCGGCGGTTGATCTCGCCTTTCCAGTACAGCGATTCGGCCAGCGAGGGATCGCGAGGATTTAAACGGCCCTCCAGGTCGTCCAGCTGCATCAGCGCCTCGCCTGATTTCTGCAATTTGTCGAGGCTGAGAGCCATCCAAATCTGGACGCGGGCCCGCTCAGGCGCATTCGGCGTGCTGCGGAGAAATGATTTTGCCAATCGATGCACGTCCTGAAATTCCTCGCGCAGAAACGCTCGCTGGATTTCGATATACCCGGTGGTTGCGTCGCTGCGCGCCCAGGCAGGAGAGGCCAGACAAGCGAACGCCAGCAGAAATAAGAACGCGTGAGAGAAGGATCGCTTCATTGCCCGTCGGCGAGGTCAAGCTGCGCCGCGTCCGGTTTGAGGTTCGGCAGCTGCAGCCGCCCGCGCGGCCCCTTTAACACCGGCCCGAGAAACTGGCCCGTGAACGAAACCGGGATGCGCGCGACTTCTTCCGGGGATCCGGCGGCCACGACCTGTCCCCCGGCTTCCCCGCCTTCGGGCCCCAGGTCGACCAAGTAATCCGCTGTTTTGATCACGTCGAGGTTGTGCTCGATCACGAGCACCGTGTTGCCGTGCGAGACAAGCTGGTGCAGCACGCCGAGCAGCTTCTCGATATCGGCGACATGCAGCCCGGTCGTGGGCTCGTCGAGCAGGTATAAGGTGCGGCCTGTGTCGCGGCGGGAAAGCTCTTTGGCCAGCTTGATTCGCTGCGCCTCGCCGCCCGAAAGCGTGGTCGCGGATTGGCCAAGCTCCAGGTAGCCGAGCCCCACGGCGTTGAGCGTCCGCAGCCGGTTCGCGATGGAGGGCACGGCGCTGAAAAGCGACAGCCCTTCTTCCACGGTCATGCGCAGGACATCGGCGATGGACCGGCCTTTGTACGTCACTTGCAAGGTGAGGTCATTGTAGCGGCTTCCCTTGCACACTTCGCAGCGCACGTACACGTCCGAAAGAAAATGCATCTCGATGCGCTTCACGCCGTCGCCTTCGCACGCTTCGCACCGGCCGCCCTTGACGTTAAAGCTGAAGCGCCCGGGCTCGAACCCATGCAGCTTAGCCGCGGGCGTTTGGCTGAATAAGTCACGCATCGGCCCGAACGCGCCGGTGTACGTCGCGGGATTGGAGCGCGGCGTGCGGCCGATCGGAGACTGATCGATCACGATCACCTGGTCGATGTGCTGGATGCCTTCGATGGATTGGTGGCGTCCGGCCCGCGCCTGGCTGGCATGCAGCTGGCGCGCTAGCGCCGGGTGAAGGATGTCTTCAATGAGCGTGGACTTGCCTG
>JAHFGY010000197.1 GCA_023247195.1 Candidatus Omnitrophota bacterium
TTTCCTACGAGCGGCTCGCGCATCCTGGTCAAAGCCGGGGAAGAGAACGCCGGCGTCGTGGACCTCGGCGACGGCCAGGCCGTGGTGTTCAAGTGCGAGAGCCACAATCACCCGTCCGCGGTTGAGCCGTACGAAGGCGCGGCGACGGGCGTGGGCGGCATTCTGCGCGACATCTTTACCATGGGCGCGCGGCCCATTGCTTTGCTCGATTCGCTGCGATTCGGTCCGCTGGACAGCCCGCGTACGCGCTTCTTGCTGGCAGGCGTGGTGCGCGGCATCGCGGGCTACGGCAACTGCATCGGCGTACCCACGGTCGGCGGCGAAATCGTTTTCGATGAGAGCTACCGCGACAATCCGCTCGTTAACGTGATGTGCATCGGCTTGCTGCCCATCGAGAAAATCGCCAAGGGCGCGGCAAGCGGCATCGGCAATCCGGTCATTTACGTGGGCTCATCCACCGGCCGCGACGGCCTGGGCGGCGCGAGCTTCGCCTCGCGCGAGCTCGACGAAGAATCCGAAGCGGACCGGCCAGCGGTGCAGATCGGCGATCCGTTCGCGGAAAAGTGCCTGATCGAAGCCACATTGGAAGCGCTCGCGACCGGCGACATCATCGGCATTCAGGACATGGGCGCGGCCGGATTGACGTGCTCCACGTGCGAGACCGCGGCGCGCGGCAACAGCGGCATCGAGATCGACGTCGAAAAAGTACCGCGCCGCGAGCCGGGCATGACGCCGTACGAGGTCATCCTCTCCGAATCGCAAGAGCGCATGCTCATGATCGCCAAGCGCGGCACCGAAGACCGCATCATCGCGCTGTGCAACCGCTGGAACCTGAACGCGGTGGTGATCGGCCATGTTACGGACACGGGCCGCATGGTGGTGCGCGAAGGCAACGCCATCGTCGCCGACATCCCGGTCAAGTCGCTTACGGACGAAGCGCCGATCTACAACCGGCCTAAAGCGCGGCCCGCTTACTTGAACGCGGCGCAGCGCCTGGATCTTTCCAAAATCCCCGTGCCCAAGAATTTGAACGAGACGCTCATAACGCTCCTGGCGTCTCCGACTATCGCGAACAAAGCGCCGGTATTTGAGCAATACGACCACATGGTGCAAACCAACACCGTGGTTCTGCCGGGGCGGGGCGACGCCGCGGTGCTGCGCTTAAAAGGATCCAAGCGTTGGCTGGCCGCGACCTTGGACGGCAACGGCCGCTACTGCTACCTGGACCCGTACGAAGGCGGCAAAGCCGCGGTAGCCGAGGCCGCGCGCAACGTTGCCTGCGTCGGCGCCAAGCCGCTCGCCGTCACCGACTGTCTGAATTTCGCCAACCCGCAGGATCCTGAGATCATGTGGCAGTTCGCGGAATGCGTGCGCGGCATCAGCGACGCGTGCCGCGCGTTCGACACGCCTGTGACCGGCGGCAACGTAAGCCTCTATAACGAGAGCCCTTCCGGCCCGATCGATCCCACGCCCGTTATCGGCATGGTTGGCGTGATCGAGGGAGCCGGACCGGTCACGATGGCCTTTCAAGACGAGGGAGACATCATCCTTCTCTTGGGCGAGACGCGGGAAGAATTGGGTGGCAGCAGCTACTTGGCCGAGATTCACAAACGCAAAGCCGGCTTGCCGCCGCGCGTAGATCTCGCGGCCGAGCGCGCGCTGCAAGATGTTCTGTGCGCCGCGGCTTCGCGCGGCTTGCTCAAGTCCGCGCACGATTGTTCCGACGGCGGGCTGGCTGTGGCGGTGGCTGAGTCGTGCATCAGCGAGCCGAACCGGTTTCGCGGCGCTGCGCTTGAGTCGCCCGCGGGAAAATCGCGCGCCGATGCGTGGCTCTTCAGCGAGTCCGCTGCCCGAGCCGTGGTCAGCTGCGCGGTGGATCAATTGGCTGCGCTGAAACAATTGGCCGAAGAAAAAAAAGTGCCGCTCGCGGTCATGGGCAAAGTGGGCGGGAAGCGGTTGATCATCGGCCGGTGGATTGATATGCCGGTAGACGCATTGAATACGGCGTGGCGCGAGGGTTTGCGACGCGTGATGTAAGGAAGGCAGGGTAAGTCATGCACAGGCAGCTCCGGTTAGGCAGTTGGCTCGTCCTTACGCTGTGCCTGTTTTTGCCTTTTGCCCGCGGGTGCAGCGACGCGCCGGTCTACCCGCGCGAATTCGCGTTCTCGAGCCGGTTTTTGCTTTTTGGTTTACCCTTTCTGTATCCGCTCTTTGTCTTGGCTATCGGCCGCACCAAGCATTGGTGGGCGGCGATGCCGGAAAATGCGGAGCGGGCCAGTCGGATTTACCTTGCGCATGTGGCTCTGTTCGGCGCATCCGTGGGACAGTGGCTGTGGGAGATGCGTCATGAAGAGCGCGACGCGACGTTCTTGGTCTTCATCACCGCCGGCATAGGCTTGTGGCTCTTTTCTCTGCGGAGCCTGCCGAGCATCACGACGCACAACGTGCTCAAGTCGGTTGAGCGGCAGCAAGCGGGTTACAGCTTGATCAGCATGATTTACTTCTGTTTCATGGCGGGATGGGAAGCGGTTCTGTGGGGGGGATGGCTCGCGCTGTGCTCCAGCGGTTTATCCTGGTGGCTCAGTCTCAAATAAAATGGATGACGACGTAAAACATTATTGCGGATTGTTCGGCATTTACAGCCACCGCGACGCGGCCCGGCTGACCTACCTCGGACTCTATTCGCTCCAGCACCGCGGCGAGGAAGCCGCGGGGATCGTTTCCTGGGACGGCAAGATCATGCGCGCGCACAAAGCTATGGGGTTGGTGTCCGAGGCGTTCGACGAGGAAACACTCAAGCAGCTGCCCGGCCGCGCGGCCATCGGCCACACGCGTTATTCGACCACGGGCTCCAGCACGCTGAAAAACTCGCAGCCCTTGGTCGTTACCTACGCCAAGGGCTCGATCGCGGTCGCGCACAACGGCAACCTCGTGAACGCGTACACGCTGCGCCGCGACTTGGAAGCCAAGGGCTCGATCTTCCAAACCACCGTGGACAGCGAAATCATCCTGCACCTCTTGGCTCACGCCAAAGGCACCTCGCTGGATGAGGACCTCTCGGAGTGCGTGCGCAAGCTGGAAGGCGCTTTCAGCCTCATATTCCTGACGGAAAAAGAGCTTATTGGCGTCCGCGATCCGCGCGGATTCCGGCCGCTATGCATCGGCAAGCTCAACAAATCGTACGTGTTGGCGTCCGAAACGTGCGCGCTGGACCTGATCGGCGCGCGGTTCGTGCGCGAGGTCGAGCCGGGCGAGATCGTGCTGATCGGACCCAGCGGCATACGGTCTTTGTGGCCGTTCAAGGGCACGACCACGCCGCGCGCGCATTGCTTGTTCGAGCACGTGTATTTCTCGCGGCCGGACTCGATTGTTTTCAGCGAGAGCGTCCAGGAAACGCGCATCAA
>JAHFGY010000069.1:0-8053 GCA_023247195.1 Candidatus Omnitrophota bacterium
CATTATTCGGCCCGTAACCCGCCTGAACGTCCGTGAGCTCCAGCGCAGCGCTCATGCCGGCGGATTCCCGGCGGGCGGCTTGCCCAGATAAGCTTCAATGACTTGAGCGTTGCGCTGGATCTCCGCGGGCGAGCCTTCGGCTATTTTCCGGCCGTAGTCGAGCACCGCGATCCGGTCGGAGATGGGCATCACGACTTGCATGTCGTGCTCAATGAGCAGGAGAGTCAGGCCCCGACCCTTCAGGCGGGAAAGAAAATCGAGCAGCTCCTTTTTCTCGACGGTGTTCAGGCCGGCCGCGGGCTCATCGAGCATCAAAAGAGCCGGCTCCGACGCGAGCGCGCGGGCGATCTCCAGACGGCGCTGGTGGCCGAACGGCAGCGACCCCGCGCGTTCGTTGGCCAGCGACGACAAGCCGAGCGTGTCCAGCAATCCCATGGCGCGCTCATGTGCCCAATGCTCTTCGCGCCGCGCGTCCGGAGCCGCGAGCATCGCGGACAGGATGCCGGTATGCGTGCGCACATAGGTACCCACCAGCACATTCTCCAGCACGGTCATGCTCGCAAAAAGCCGGATATTCTGGAACGTGCGCGCGATGCCGCATTGCGTGATCTCATCCGGCGCAAGCCCCACGAGCGCGTCGCGGCTGCCGCGGCCGAAATGGATCTCGCCCTTGTCCGGACGCGCCAAGCCCGTGATGCAATTGAACAGGGTGGTCTTGCCCGCTCCGTTGGGGCCGATCAGGCCCACCGCTTGCCCTTGCTCCACCTCAAGCGATACTTCGTCGATGGCGACCACGCCGCCGAAGCGCTTCGTGACCTGATCGAGCTCAAGCAGCGCGGGCATGCGGCTCCTTTGCCGTGGCCGGCTTGCGGCGCGATGCCTGAAAAGCGCCGAAAATCCCTTGCGGCCGCAGGCGGATGATCACCATCATGGCCAACCCGAAAATCAGCATGCGGTATTGATCGAACCCGCGCAGCCATTCGGGCAGCGTGCCTAAAATCAGCGCACCGACGATCGCGCCGCGGATGCTGCCCATGCCGCCCAGCACCACCATCGCCAGCACCATGACCGAAAGGATAAAATCAAAACTGTCCGGCGTGATGCTTCCCTGTTTCGATGCGAAGATCGCGCCAGCGACGCCGGCGATCGCGCCGCCGCATCCTTGAGCGAGCAGTTTTAAGTCCAGCACCGGGATGCCGGAGCAAGACGCCGCCAACTCGTCCTCGCGGATTGCCACCCACGCGCGGCCGATGCGCGAGCGCGACAGCCGCGAGCAAAGCCAAGCCGTGATCCCGACCGCAACGAGCACCAGGTAGTAATACGGCGCCGACTCCACGCTAAAATCAAAGAACCCGCGGCCGGGCAGCCAAAACTTCGGGTGGTCGATGCCGAGCAGCCCATTCGGTCCGCCGGTCACTTGATCGAGGTTTGTCAGCACAATGCGCACGATCTCGCCGAAGCCCAGCGTAACGATCGCCAAGTAGTCGCCGCGCACCCGCAGAGCCGGCATCCCCAGCGCGGCGCCGAATAATCCGGACACGATCGCCGCCGGAATCAAGCCGATCCAAAACGGGCAATGCAGGTGGATATTCAGCAGGCCATAGGTGTAAGCGCCGATCGCGAAGAACGCGGCATAACCCAGGTGCAGCAAACCCGTTAGACCGACGATGAGGTTCAAACCCAAGGCAAGGAGCGCGTACAGCAAAGCGGATGTCAGAACGTCCAAGTGGTAAGCGTTGGGATGGATAATCGGAACAAACAGCGCGACGGCGCCAAGACCGATCCAGCGGCGGGTGCGCGCGCGAAGGCCGCGGCTGTCCATCACGCCCGTTCGGCTACGCGCTCGCCGAGCAGGCCAGTGGGCTTAAAGAGCAGCAGCGCCACAAGAATCAAAAACGTGAACACATTCTTCCACTGCGACGACAGGTAGCCCGCGCCCAGGCCTTCCAGCAAACCTAGCACCAGCCCGCCGACCATGGCGCCGGGAATATTGCCGATGCCGCCCAGCACCGCGGCGGTGAACGCCTTCATGCCGGTGAGGTACCCGTCGTGGAAGTTGATCGTGCCGTAGTTCATGCCAAAGAGCATGCCGCCCACGGCCGCCAGCATGGAACCGATCACGAACGTGAGGCGAATCACCCGGTCAACCGGGATGCCCAGCAGAGCGCACGCGGTCCGGTCTTGCGCGGTCGCGCGCATGGCCTTTCCCAGCTTCGTGCGCATGACCAGCGCCTGGAGACCCGCCATCAACGCGGCGCTGGACGCCCACACGATGACCTGCATCAATGTGAGCGTGATGCCTCCCACGTTCCATCGCACGAACGGAATCACCGACGGGAACTGGCGGTCGGTCGCGCCAAAAATCAGCATGAGCGCGTTCTGCAAAAAGAATGACAGCCCGATCGCGGTGATGAGCGCGTTCAGCCGCGGCGCGCTGCGAATCGGCCGGTAGGCGAATTGCTCAGCCAAACCGCCGAGAGCGCCGCAGACCAAAGCGGCTCCGAGCGCGCATACGACGAGCGCGACCCACCAAGGCAGCCCAAGCGGCGAAATCAAAAGGACCAGCATCAGTGTCGCGTAGGCGCCCACCATAAACACTTCCCCGTGCGCGAAATTGATGAGCTGGATCACGCCGTACACCATGGTGTAGCCGAGCGCGATGAGCGCATAGATGGACCCAAGCGTGAGTCCGTTCGCGAGCTGCTGGATGAAAACCTGGAGAGATGTCATCTGCGGGATGTGGTTCGCCAAAGATGCGCGTTCGCCAAACAGGTTGTGCCGCGCTAGTGCGCTGCGGCTGTCTTCACGAACTTGAACTTACCGTTCTCGACGGTGAAAATGCCGATCTCCCGTCCGATAGGATCGCCCTTCTGATCGAAATTCGCCGGCCCGAAAATTCCCGGGAAGTCTTTGAACTCCTTCATCGCCGCCAGCACCGCGGCGCGATCCTTTTTCGCCGCTTGCTGGATGGCCCAGATCACGATGTTGGCCGCTTCGTAAGCATATGCGGAATAAGCGCCCACCGGCCCGTAGCGCGCCTCGTAGGCTTCCAGGAAAGCTTTTGCCGTGGGAATTTGCGAAATGTCGGTCGTGATGGTCGTCAGGTGCGCGCCTTCGGCGGGCGCTCCCCCGGCCAGCTCGATGAGCGCGGGATCAAAAAGGCCGTCGCCGCCCATGAAATTCGCGGGCAGCCCGATGTCCGAGCGTTGTTTGATCAGCAGCGCGCCTTCCGGGAACATCCCGGCAAAGAACAAGAGGTCCGGGTTCTGGGATTTGATCTTAGTCAAGAGCGGAACAAAATCCTTGTCGCCTTGGTTGATGCCCTCATGCCCGATCACCTCGGCGCCCATGCGCTTCAAGTGGCCCTCGACCTCAGTGGAGAACCCGCGGCCGTACGTCGTCATATCGTCGAGGATAAAAACTCTGCGCGCGCCCAGGTCGTTGTACGCGAAATTCGCGGCGCCCAGGCCTTGCATGTCGTCCGTGGCGGATGTGCGGTAGAACGTGTCGAAACCTTGGCGGGAAATCTGCGGATTGCTCGAAGCAGGAGAGATATTGAGGATGCGGGCTTGATGGTACACGGCCGATGCCGGCATCGTGCAATTAGAGTTCAGATGCCCGATGACCGCCACGATGTCCGGATCGGAGACGAGCTTCTTCGCCACCGTGACCGCCTGGGTCGGGCTGCGCTGGTCGTCCATGGCCGCGAGCTGCAGCTTAAAGCCGGGAATCACTTCGCCCCGCGCGTTCGCCTGATCGATCGCGAGCTGGGCGCCGTGCATCATGTCTTCGCCCAGCGGCGCTTGGTCGCCGGTCAGCGGGCCGGAGAAACCGATCTTAATTACCGGTTCGGACTTGCCGCCGCAGCCGGCGGCCAGCGGCAGCGCGGCCAAACACGCAAGGAACAATCCGGCGCGCAACCGCATGCTAGGCTTTGGCCGCTCCGACTTCCTCGGCGCGGTTGATGTCGCTTTGAGCGAGCAGCTCGCCCGGAGATTCTTGCTTGCTCCGCGCGATCACCCACGCCAGAACAGCCAACCCCACGGCCGTTGCGGTCCAAGGCAGCCATGGGTTCGTATGCTCTTTCACGATGATCGGCAGGATCAGAATCGCGACAAGGTTCATGACTTTGATCAGGGGATTCAATGCCGGGCCGGACGTGTCCTTCAGCGGATCGCCCACGGTGTCGCCGGTGATCGAAGCCTTGTGAGCTTCCGAACCCTTGCCGCCGTAGTGGCCGTCCTCGATGTACTTCTTGGCGTTGTCCCAGGCCCCGCCAGCGTTGGACATAAACACCGCAAGGAGCTGGCCGACCAGGATGATCCCCGCCAGAAAACCGCCGAGCGCCGCCTCGCCCAGCATCAAACCGATGATCAGCGGCGTCAACACGGCAAGCAGTCCCGGTCCGATCAGTTCGCGCTGCGCCTCGGTCGTGCAGATGGCCACGACGCGCGCGTAGTCCGGGGTCTTTGTTCCCTTCCAAATCTCAGGATCTTTGAACTGCTGGCGCACCTCGTGCACGATCAGGAACGCCGCCCGGCCCACAGCCCGGAGAGTGAGCGAGCTAAAAAGAAGAGGAATCGATCCGCCGATCAGCAGCCCGATAAACACCATGGGCTCGGAAATGGACAGCTGCGGCACAATAGCTTCATAGGTCGTTCCCGTCAGCCGCGCGATATCGGTGATATAGGCATTAAAGAGCGACACTGCGGCGATGACCGCCGAGCCGATGGCAATGCCTTTGGTAATGGCCTTAGTAGTATTGCCGCAAGCATCCAAGTCCGCCAAGATCTGGCGCGCTTTCTTGTCGAGCTTGGCCATTTCGCCGATGCCGTTCGCGTTGTCGGCCACGGGCCCGAACACGTCCATGGAAATGTTGTTGCCGGTCAGGGTCAGCATTCCGATGCCGCACATGGCCACGCCGTAAGCCACATACGTGGGATTGGTTCCCTGATAGATAAACACCGAAGCGGCGATTGCCGCCGCGATCACCAGAATCGACCACACGCTGCTCTCATAGCCCACGGCCAACCCATTGATGATCGTCGTAGCGTGGCCGGTTTGCGTTGCGCGCGCCACGAACTGAACGGGCTTCTTCTCAGGCGCGGTGAAATAGTCCGTGAGGTAATTGATCGCGATAGCAAGGAGAATGCCCACCATGGTGGTCCATACGGGCCGCATGTCCAAGCCGGGGATTCCGAGGCTCAACCAATAAGGCAGCGCCGTTGATCCAACCGGAAACCGCAGATAGAAGAACCCAATGATGCAGAAGCCGAGAACAGAAACGATCGCGGAAACGAAGAACCCGTGGTGGATGGCCTTCATGGCCGCGCGCGCCTCTTCCGACGTGCGGACAAGGTAGGTTCCGATGATCGAGCTGATGACGCCGACCGCGCGCACAAGAAGCGGAAAGATCACACCCTTGTGGCCGAAAGAAGCCCAACCCAAAATCATGGCTGAAACGATCGTGACCTCGTACGACTCGAAGATATCCGCGGCCATGCCGGCGCAGTCGCCTACGTTGTCGCCCACGTTGTCCGCGATGGTCGCGGCGTTGCGCGGGTCGTCTTCGGGAATGCTGTGCTCCAATTTCCCGACCAGGTCAGCGCCGACATCCGCGGCTTTGGTGTAAATCCCCCCACCCACGCGCATGAACAACGCGAGCAGCGTTCCGCCGAAACCGAACCCGAGCAGCACCTCATAAGCTTTCTCGCCGTAAACCATGAATATCAACGTGCCGCCGAGCAAGCCGAGACCGTCGGTGAGCATGCCTGTGATCGTGCCGGTGCGGTAAGCGATCTGCAGCGATTTGGCAAAACTGGTGCGGGCTGCGGCGGCCACGCGAACGTTGCCTTGCACCGCCATGTTCATGCCGATAAAGCCGACCGCGGCCGAAAAAATAGACCCCATCAAGAACGCGCACGCGCGGCCGATAGCGATGTTCTGCTCGCCCGCGGTAAAGTACAGCACGCCGCTAAGGACAAGAATCAAAAGCGCCAGTGCCCGGAACTGCCGGTTGAGGTAAGCGTTGGCGCCGATGCGAATGGCGTCGCTGATGCGGCGCATTTCCGGCGTGCCGGTATCATGGCGCAGCATCTCAGCCGCCAAATACGCGGCATAGAACAGACCCACGACCGCGATGCCCAGGACGCTCCAGAGCGCCAAGCGCTCCCAAGCGTCGAAATTCGGATCCGCCATCACGATGAAGAGTTCATGCATCCGCTGTTGCTCGCTTGGTTGAGCCGGGATTCGCCGGCTTCAAGGATGATCCGACCACACCGCCGGAGACAATCAACTTGAGCGCCTCCTCGACCGTCATGCTCAACATGATGACTTCCTCTTTCGGCAAAAACAGCACAGGCCCGCTAAAAGGAGACGGCGGGTTCGGCACAAGGACCGTGAGCAAAGTCTGAGGTCGGCCGGTCACCGTTGTCTGCTCTTCGTTCGTGACAAAACCGAGCGCGTAGCAAGCGGGCCTCGGGTACTCCACAAGGACCACGGTTCGGAACGCGCTGGCCGCGCCTTCCTGGCTGAACAGAAACTCAGCGATTTGCTTAATGGCGGGATACACGCTCTTAACCACCGGGATGCGAGAGAACGCGACTTCCAAGGCCTGAACAATGACTTTCCCAAACAAGTGGATGGAAAATACGCCAACCGCCAGAATAATGATACAGGTCAAGAGCAACCCAAGCCCGGGGATGCTGCCGCCGAACCACTGGCCTAGAAAGTTGTCGGCTATGCGAAAAATCTGGAGTAAGATCCAGAGAGTAATGACTACCGGCAGGAGCGTCGCCAAACCGGTGACAAAATAGCGCCGCAGAGCCCGCCCGAAGCGCACCGAAAGCCTCGGTCGGGGTTCCGGCTCATGGGTAAGTGTCTGCGTCATGGGGATATCGGTGCTATGCTAGCCTTCCCTTTGCAACTTGACAAGAGTGGAATTATTACTGTATAGTTGTTACGTTCGTGTAGTGAAGTCGCCTGTGCCCTCGGATAGCTACAGGCGGCGGCATTGAGGATTGAAGAAATAAAAGCAGTAAGCATTTTACCAGAAGTCTTCGTACGACAGTACGTTAGGACAAATAGAGTCTCTTCGTTAAGCCGCAAGGCAGCCGATGAGGTTGCTCTGCGGTTTTCTCTTTTTCCAGGCTTCTTTTGTAGGTAAGGCGTTTGCGCACAGGGCGCGAACGAGCGTTTGTGGTATTGAAGGGAGGTGTGTAAGGCATGTCACGAGGAACCGTAAAGTGGTTCAGTGACCAGAAGGGTTACGGGTTCGTCACCCCGGAGGACGGCTCGAAGGACGTTTTCGTGCATTTCTCCGCGATCGGCGGTGATGGATTCAAGACCCTCAAGGAAGGACAAACCATTGAGTTCGAGATCACCCAGGGCCCAAAGGGTCCCCAGGCTTCGAACATCACCAAGGTTTAACATCGCAACCAAACGTCAGGAGAAATAAAATGCCCAAGGGAACAGTTAAGTGGTTCAGTGATCAAAAAGGTTATGGATTCGTCACCCCGGAAGACGGCTCGAAGGATCTCTTCGTGCACTTCTCCGCTATCGGCGGCGATGGCTTCAAGTCGTTGAAGGAAGGCGAGACGGTGCAATTCGAGGTTACGCAGGGCCCCAAGGGTCCGCAGGCTTCGAACGTCACCAAGGTCTAAGTAACAGGCAAAGCTAGGAGGCTTCAATGCCAAAAGGCACAGTCAAGTGGTTCAGCGATCAGAAGGGTTATGGATTCGTCACGCCGGAGGACGGCTCGAAGGATGTCTTCGTGCACTACTCCTCGATCGGCGGCGATGGTTTCAAGACTCTGAAAGAGGGCGAGACGATTGAGTTCGAGATTACGCAGGGTCCGAAAGGCCCCCAGGCCTCGAACGTTCGCAAGGCCTAAGCCCGCTTGATTGCTGAACGCCAGCATCAGCTGAAAATCAGCATCAAAACAAGACGGCTTCCGGGAAACCGGAAGCCGTTCTTGTTTCTATGGAAGCTTTATCGTACTCAAATGCCCTTGGCATAAAAATCAATAATAATATCGACAGGTAAAACTCCAATT
>JAHFGY010000069.1:8063-11184 GCA_023247195.1 Candidatus Omnitrophota bacterium
CCGTTCTTGTTATCGAAACTACTGCACTTCAGACTCCCATTCACGGCCCGTTCATTCCGCCCGTGATGCGGTTGCCGACACCGTCGTAGCTCCAGCTTAAGGTGGGATTCGTTGCGTTGGTCAGCTGCGAGAGCGCGTCGTAGGGGTAGTTTGCCGATGCCACTGTGCTGCCTGCGTGGGTTGAGTTGATGCTGGTGAGGCGGCTTGCTACAGGCAGGAATTGTCAAAGAGCAAGCTTGCGTGCAGATTGTACTGTCAGATCAGGTCTGAACTACTACACGTCATCGGCGTACAGGTAGAGTCTATTGAACTCGCCGATAACATAGCTTCCTGAGGAGCAGGTGATACATAAAAATCCAGAAGACTAAACTCATGAAGCCAGCTACGACATCAAATCCTCGCTGATCAAGAACCGGTATAAAAATAGCTGCGCTAAAAGGGAGTAACAGGATGAATCCCACATTCGAATAGATTTCTTGTACTCGGGTGGGATTTATCACGGAGCCGTGGAAAACTAGCATAATTCCCGCCAAGTAGTGAACTACCCCGAGCATTACTGCTAGGACAAAAGGCAATGTCTGCGAAAGATTCACGCCTTGCCATCGCATGCTCTATTTGCACCCCTTCTTAAGATTAACGTCCACGTCATCGGCATCGCCAAATAAGTCCCAAATATCATCCTGCTGATAGTCATAAATTAGTTCGCCATTTAACCGAATCATATAGGATGGATAGCCGTCATGACTCCCAACTAAAAATACTTCTCCTGTATTCTCATTTATAACTACGTCAAATGAATAATCGATATTGGCGGGAAACCATTTACTGCCTGTCGTTCCATCGATGGCGGCTGTATAGACTCCATTATCCCCGGATACCTGAGAGACCGTAAAGTCGTCGCTTCGACTTGAGTATTGTCGCCCACCCACTGTCGTTTTCCCAGTCGAATAGGTTGAGGTGGCTGTTCCCGCATCTGTATCAATGCTAACCTCTTGATATGATTTTGTTCCCGACTGGGGATCGGGCTTTCGAATTTCGGTTTCAACTACAATCGTATAAACGGCTAATCCTAGCGGGTCAATCCATCGATATGGATTGTTGCCTACGTATCGATACAGGTTCAAATCTGGCAGATACTTCAAGGGGTCCCGAGACAGGAACCGCCCCAACCCCGCATGGTAGAACCGCGCTCGGTAGTAATAGACGGATGCCTCAGGCTCCCATTCCCTGCCTGTGAAGAGAATCGGATTGTTAAAGAACGAGGCCGAGCCGGTCTGGCTGGTTGAGACGTTCGTTACTGTAGGCTAGCGCGCTGGTGTCATCGGTCAGACTGAGCGGGCTTCCGTTTCAACAACTCAGACTATTTGCACTGAATCCTCAGCGATCGTAAGTCACTTCGCGGCCATTGAGAGTCACCCAATGAAACTGTGCCGATGGATCACGAAAGAATATCGACCATCGATCGAGACTTGACGCTCCCGACTGCGGTTGGACAATCAACTCCAGCTGACGATCAAACTGCAAACGCAGCATATGGTCATGGCTGGAGAACTCGTGACTTGCGATACGAAGACCTTCCAGGTGTGCGGTAACTTTCTTACAATATTCCTCAGTTCTGCTGTCGCTACTCGATAGCTGCACCTTGCCATCTTGCATTACTTCCCATGAGCAACCCACGAACAACCCATACTCGCCGCGCTCAATCTTGTCCTCAGTATCAAACCAGCTCTCGCCAAACTCCAGGCTCAACCATGCCACACTAAGTACTGCCCCCCAAACACGCTTTCCCCTGCACGCATTAAGGAGACTCTCAATTGCTGGAAGATTTCCTCTGTCAGAGTCTTCCATGCTTAATATCCTCTGCTATTTGCCGCACAACATCCTCGCTGTAACCCTGCTTTGAAATCTCCCGATGAAGTCTGCTTCTCTCACGTTCCGACAGTCCTAGTTCGTCAACGATCCATTCGATGAAGTTATCATCCTTCTCAGAACTCTTATTTGGTTTCTTTTCCCGGTCCTTCTTCTTGTCCCGCTCGCTGCGTGGGTCTTCCTCTTCGTCTTCCTGCGGCGTGGGATCCGCCATAGACATTCCCGGCTGATCAGTGCCTTTGAGTCCCTCCGGGCAATCGGTTGAACCTTGCTCCGGTCTTGGTAAGTTGCGACCTTTCGGACCTATGAGGTCCGGCCCGCCAGGAGGTTTGGGCGGCTGAGGACTGATGACATGCGGCCCTTGCTCAGGGCTAGACACCGGACCGATAACATGAGGGCCGTCGTTACCTCCTACGTCGCGGGGACCGATAACGTGCGGACCGTCCCACACCGGCGTCGGGTTCACACCCATCACGTTCATCCCCAAAGGATCGATCCAATTTAAGGGATTATTCCCCACATACCGGTAGAGGTTGAGATCGGGGGCGATGCCCAGCGGATCTCGGGAGAGAAATCTTCCCGTTGTTGGGTTGTAATACCGCGCGCGGTAGGAGTAAACCTGCGCCTCAGGCTCCCACTCCCTGCCCGTGAAGAGAATCGGATTGTTAAAGAACGAGGAAGTGCCTGTTTGGCTGGTGGAGACGTTCGTTACCGTAGGCTGGCCAAAGGCATCGTACCGGTACCGCTCAAGCACAGCTCCGGCTGCATCTGTGAGCGCTAACGGTGAGCCAAGGCCGTCATGGGAGTAAAAACGAGTATCAACACCCCGCTGCAACTCCCACGCTTCATCATTTGCTTCTTTACTTGATTCCGGCAGGCTCTCCAGGACCGCTTAACATTTTGCCAGTCTTAAAAGTCGTCCTCGTACTTCATCCAAGTCTGGTCCAAACTCATTCCCATAGTCGTGCATAAGGTGGCCATCAAATAGTACATCCTCTAAATCTGAAGGTGCTTTATCTTTCCAACCATGTTCATCTAGATAAAAATCTACCAGAGTAAAGAATGCGTCGGCAGCGCTAGGCCGAAATTTCCCTCGTACCATTTCATCGACCACTTTCAGAGCAGATAAAGCAAACTTATGTTCAAAGCTGCGCATCCCTTCCTCTTCAAGTAATACTAACAGCGGTAGCACCAAATTCTTCTGCTCATCGTCATAATTGAAGCGTGAGAGCCAAACACGAATTCTATCCCT
>JAHFGY010000005.1 GCA_023247195.1 Candidatus Omnitrophota bacterium
ATTTCACGGTTGACTTGATCCAGCCGGTTGCCATGGAGAAAGAACAGCGCTTCGCCATCCGAGAAGGTGGCAAGACAGTCGGCGCTGGCGTTATCACGGAAATTATAAAGTAAGCCGATATGGTGCAGCAGCAGCCTCGAATCCGAATCAAACTTAAAGCATACGACCACCGTGTGCTCGACCTTTCCACGACAGAAATCGTTGAGACCGCGCAGCGGACAGGCGCGAAAATCGCCGGGCCCATTCCGCTGCCGACCAAGCGCGAGCTTTACACGGTTCTACGTTCGCCTTTCATCGACAAGAAATCACGCGAGCAGTTCCAGCTCGTAACGCACAAGCGGCTGATCGATATTCTCGAGCCGACATCCAAAACAATCGACGCGCTGCGGAAGCTGAATTTGCCTTCAGGCGTATACGTTGAGGTCAAGTAATGGCAATTGGGTTGCTCGGTAAAAAGCTCGGCATGACGCATATTTACGACGACTACGGCCGTCGCAGAGCGGTGACAGCCATTCAGGCGGGTCCTTGCACGGTTTTGGATGTGCGCACGCCCGAGCAGAACGGCTACGGCGCTCTGCAGCTTGGATTCGAAACAGTTGAAGCCAAGGACCTGAACAAACCCCGCCAAGGCCAAGTCACGAAGCAGGCCCAGGGCGCGTTCAAGCATGTTCGCGAGTTTCGTCTGCGCGAGAAGGATAAAGGCGAGTGGACGGTCGGCCAAAAGCTTACGGTTGAGCTCTTTGAGGAATATGAGCTTATCGACGTCGTCGGCATTTCGATCGGCAAAGGCTTCCAGGGCGGTATGAAGCGCTGGAACTGGAGCGGCGGCAATGAGACGCACGGGTCCATGTCGCACCGCGCGCCGGGCGCGAGCGGTTCAGGCACCACGCCGGGCCGCGTCTTTAAGGGACATCACTTTCCCGGGCACATGGGCAACGACCGAATCACCATCCAGAACCTTCGCATTGTGCGCCGAGACGCTGAGAACAATCTTCTGCTCGTCGAGGGATCGGTTCCAGGAGCGGAACAAGGACTGGTGTTCGTCCGCAAAGCGGCAAAGCGCTACGGCGTGATCCGCAAGCCGCAGGCCATTCAGACCGTTGTTGAGGAAGAAGAAGAGAAGGGCAAGAAGCCCACGGGGAAGAAGAAGTAATGGACCTTCAGATTTTCAGCCTGGACGGAAGTTCTGCCGGTAAGATCTCCCTGAATGAGGATATCTGGGGCGGGGAAGTGAACCTCGGAGTTCTGTCGCAGGCCATTGCCATGTATCGAACAAACCTGCGCGCATTCACGGCATCCACAAAGACTCGCGGTGATGTCTCCGGAGGCGGCAAGAAGCCCTGGAAACAAAAGCATACCGGTCGGGCGCGCGCGGGTTCGACCCGCTCGCCGCTTTGGCGGCACGGTGGCAGTACTTTCGGTCCCCGGCCGCGCGATGCTTCCTATCGGCTGCCGCAGTCTATTCGCCGGCTTGCGTTGCTCGAGAGCCTCAAAGGCAAGATGCGCGATAGTGAGCTCTTGGTTGTCAAAGGTTTATCCGCCAGCGAACCGAAGACCAAGCCGTTTGCCGGCCTGGCAAAAGCATTGAAGGTCGATCGCAAATCGGTGATCGTGCTGGATGAATCGCGCGAGCCCTTGATTAAGTCGCTTCGCAATTTGGCGCGTTTTGAGTTGCGCCAAGCGGGCAATTTGAATGCCTTGGATGTGCTGAACGCTCACAAGGTCATCTTGACCGAGCGGGCGTTCGAGCAACTCGAACAGCGGGTGCAGAAAGAACATGCGATCACCAAGTGAGATTGTTAAAGGCGTGCGTCAGACGGAAAAAGGCGCTCGGATAGCCGTCAGAGACCAGTACCTGGTCGAGGTTACGCCCCGCGCGAATAAGATTGAGATCCGCGACGCCGTGCAAAAGCTCTTCAACGTCAAGGTCCTTAAGGTGAACACGCTGGTGTGCCACGGCAAATGGCGGCGGCTGAGCCACAGCTGGGGGCGCCGATCGGATTGGAAGAAAGCGATTGTCACGCTTGAGAAGGGCCAGAAGATTGAGGTGAAAGAGTAAGATGGGCATCAAGACTTTCCGGCCGACGACCCCGACGCGTCGTTTCCAAATCATTTCGGACTTTGCGGAGATCACCAAGAGCAAGCCCGAGAAGAACCTGACCGTTCCTATGCGAGCGACCGGCGGGCGCAATAACCACGGCCACATCACCAGCCGCTTTCGCGGTGGTGGCCACAAGCGCATGTACCGGATCATCGACTTTTATCGCCGCGATAAAGCGGGCGTCGAGGGAACCGTGCTTGCGATCGAATATGACCCGAACCGCACCTCGCGTCTGGCGCTGATCCAGTATCCGAACAACGAGCGCCGGTATATCCTCTGGCCGGAAGGGCTGGCCGTTGGAGACCGCGTGAACGCCGGCGATCAGGCTGAGATCAAGGTCGGAAACGCGCTGTCGCTTCGCCAGATTCCGCCGGGCCAATTCATCCACAATCTTGAAATCCAGATCCGGAAGGGCGCGCAGCTCGTGCGTTCCGCCGGCCTCGGAGCGCTGATCCAGGCAAAAGAGGGCGACTACGCGCACGTTAAGCTTCCTTCGGGAGAGATTCGACTGATCCACCTTGATTGCTGGGCCACGCTTGGGCAGGTCGGCAATTCAGAGCGGAAATCCTTCTCAAGAGGCAAGGCCGGCCGCTCCCGCTGGCTGGGACGCAAGCCGCACGTGCGCGGTCTGGCCATGAACCCCGTCGACCACCCGCACGGCGGAGGCGAAGGCAAATCCGGTCAGGGAAATCCCCACCCGGTTTCGCCTTGGGGTTGGCACACCAAGGGCCGCAGAACGCGCAACAAGAACAAGTATTCAAAACGGCTTATCGTTAAACGGAGACATGTCTAATGTCGCGCTCCACGCTTAAAGGTCCCTTTGTGGACGAGCCGCTTCAGAAAAAAGTGACAGCGGCGCAGAACGCCAACGACCGCAAGCCGATCAAGACATGGTCGCGGCGCTCCACAGTGACTCCGGAATTTATCGGGTTGAACTTCCTGATCCACAACGGCAAAGGTTTCCAGCCGCTGTATGTCACGGAAAATATGGTCGGCCACAAGCTTGGCGAGTTCGCGCCCACCCGCATTTTCAAGAAGCACGGCGGTGTGAAGAAGGAAAGCGGCCCCGGAACCGGGCTGGGCAAATAAATGTTGGCCACCGCAAAGGTTAGGCATCTGCGCATGACATCGCGCAAGCTTGCCTACGTTATGGTGCCGCTTCGGAAGCTGACCGTGGCGCAGGCCATGGCGCTGCTGTCATCCGCGAACCGCCGCGCCGCCGGGCCTTTGGCTAAATTGATCGCCTCCGCGTTCGCCAACGCCCGCCAGACAAACCCTGTTCTGCGCGAGGACGAAGTCATTATCAGCAAGCTCGTGGCGGATGAAGGCCCGACCTGGAAGCGATTCCGGCCGGCGGCTTTCGGGCGCGCGGTCCAGGTGCTCAAGCGAACGTCGCACGTCACGGTTGAACTGGAGAAGAAGTGAGGACGCATGGGTCAGAAAGTTAATCCGCTTTGTCTTCGGCTAAGCATTTCGCGTGACTGGGCGTCGCGATGGTTTACGCCGTCTAAAAAGCAGTTCGTCAAGAATCTTAAAGAGGACCGGCTTATCCGGGAGCTTCTGACAAAGGAGCTTTCGTCGGCCGCCGTGGCGCGCGTTGTGATCGAGCGCTCGGCTGAGCGGATTCGCATCGTGATTCACACCGCCCGGCCCGGAATCCTCATCGGACGCCGCGGTGAGAATATCCAGCGTCTTCAGGATGCCGTGTTGAAAATTGTTGGCACCAGCCAGCAGCTCAAGATTGATTATGTCGAGATCACCAACCCGGCGGTGGAAGCTAAGCTCATCGCGGACTCGCTGGCTTTTCAGCTTGAGAAGCGCATCGCTTTCCGGCGCGCCATGAAGCGAGCCGTGCAGCAGGCCATGGACTCCGGTGCCAAGGGTATCCGGGTCATTTGCGACGGCCGGCTGGCCGGCGCTGAGATGACGCGCTCCGAAGTTTATCGCGCCGGAACTGTGCCTTTGGGAACGCTTCGTTCATACATTGATTTTGCTACGGGCACGGCTCACACCACGGCCGGCTGTATCGGAACAAAAGTATGGGTTTGTCGCGGAGATCTTGTTCCGCTGGAACGGCAAAAGGCGCAAGCGCGCCAGCGACCGGCTATGGAGCCGAGAGCTCCGGAAGCCGCGGCCGCTACATCATAAGGATCATCGGATGCCTTTTTTACTTCCTAAGCGTGTCAAGTACCGCAAATCGCATCGAGGCAAGCGCCGAGGCGCGGCTAAGGGCGGTACGTCGCTCGCTTTCGGCGAGTTCGGGCTCAAGGCTTTAGAAAACGGCTGGGTTACCGCCGCTCAGATCGAAGCTTGCCGCGTGGCGATCAGCCGTTCCATGGCACGCGGCGGCAAGGTATGGCTGCGGATTTTCCCGGACAAGGCCTGCACGACGCACGGGCAGGAAAAGCCCATGGGTTCCGGCAAGGGACTCGTCGATCACTGGGTCGCGGTTGTGAAGCGCGGCCGCATTATGTTTGAGGTTGACGGTGTGCCCGAGGTGGTGGCTCGCGATACCTTCCGCCTGGCCGCATCCAAGCTTCCTATTAAGAGCCGATTGGTCAGCCGCAAAGATGAGATCGTGTGATGGCTGAAAAAGTCGCTCCCGTTAAAGAGTGGCGCTCGTTGCCGGACGCCGAGCTGCGCACGCGCCTGCTGGAAATCCGGCAGGAGATGTGGCAGCACCGGATCAAGGCGAAGAGCGGCGCTTTACAACAAGTGCATCAAATCGGCGCGCTGCGCAAGCAGATCGCACGGATCCAGACCGTCATCCGCGAGCAGCAGCTCGCCACCGCAGGAAAGAAAGTATGAGCCCGAAGGAAAGCATGAGTTCAAAAGAAAGCGCCAGCGCCAAGAAGCCGGCCCAGTCGAAGAAAGCATCGGCCGAGGGGCACGTTGAGAAGCCGGTTTCCTCGCAGGATGCCGAAGATCGCAACGGCCGCAAGGTGCGCACCGGCGTGGTCATCAGCAACAAGATGCAGAAGACCATCGTTGTGAAGGTCGTTCGGCATGCGCAGCACGGCACTTACAACCGCGTTATCAACCGGTCCACTTCGTTCAAGGCCCATGACGAGCAGAACCAGGCAAAGCCCGGGGATCTCGTAAAGATCATGGAAACACGCCCTATTTCCAAGGACAAGCGATGGCGGCTGCTTGAAATCGTGCGGCAGGCTTCTTCGGCTCCCCCGGTTCCGGGCGGAGAAGAGAAGGCGGCCAAGCAGCCTGCAGCTAAAGGCGCATCTGCATGATTTATCTGCGGACGCAGCTCAATGTCGCCGATAATTCCGGCGTGAAGAAAGTGTGGGCGATCGGCGTTATCGGCCGCGCCAACAAGCAGTCAGCGGATGTGGGAGACGTCATTACCGTGCATGTGCGCGAGGCGGATCCTGATGCTTTAGCCAAGAAGGGCGACGTGGTACGGTGCGTGGTCGTCCGTACCCGGGCTCCGATCCGTCGCATGGACGGTAGCTCCGTTCGTTTTGACAGCAATGCGGTCGTGCTGATCGACAATCAGAACAATCCCAAGGGCACCCGCGTATTCGGACCTGTGGCGCGCGAGTTGCGCGAAAAGCGATTCATGAAGATCATCTCACTTGCACCGGAAGTCGTGTGAGCGGGCGATAAAGGGCGACGAATGGCGTTGATCAGGAAAGGCGATACCGTTTCAATTCTAAGCGGCAAGGACAAAGGCAAGAGCGGAAAAGTTCTGCAAATCTGGCCGGGCACGCAGAAAGCGCTGGTCGAGCGCATTAACCTCGTCAAGCATTTCGAGCGGCGAAGCCAGCAGAATCCTTCGGGCGGAGTGGTCGAGCGGGAAGGCGCATTGGCGATCTCCAAGCTCGCGATTCTGTGCCCCAAGTGCAAGAAACCGTCGCGCATCGGCTGGGAGCTGGGTGAGGGCTCCAAGCAGCGCATATGCCGGCGATGCAAAGGAACGATTGACGCGACATGAGCACCCCAAAAGCAACCTCGAGCACACCAAAAACAACCACTAGGCAGTCCTCTTCTTCAAAGAGCGGCGAGACGCCTCGCATGCAGGCGCGCTACCGCGACCAGATAGCGCCCGCGCTTGCGAAGGAGTTCAAGTACAAAAACGAGAACCCCATGGCCGTGCCGAAGCTGGTGAAGATTGTTTTGAACATCGGCTGCGGAGAGGCCGCGCACGATGCCAAGGTTCTGGAGGCGGCGCAGAAAACGCTTGAGCTGGTTTCCGGCCAGAAGCCGGTGGTCACGCGCGCCAAGAAAGCTATTTCGAATTTCCGCATCAAAGAGGGAGACGCTGTCGGCTGCAAAGTTACGCTGCGTCGCGCCCGCATGTACGAGTTCCTTGACCGGCTCATCACCGTGGCTTTACCGCGTATCCGCGACTTCCGCGGGTTCAGCCAAAAGGGTTTCGATGAGGGCGGCAATTACAGCTTCGGTCTTCAGGAGCACAGCATTTTCCCTGAGATCCTTTTGGATCAGATGCCGTACCCGCTCGGTATGGACATCGTGATGGTCACAAACGCTCGCTCACGGGATCAGGGCCTGGCGCTTATCAAGGCCTTTGGCTTTCCATTCTCCGGAGCGGGGCAACAGAAGGCAGCCTGACATGGCGCGAACATCGTGGATCGAGCGTACGAAGCGCACTCCGAAATTCAAGGTTCGTGCAGTCAATCGCTGTTCCCGGTGCGGACGCCGGCGAGCTTTTTACCGACGGTTCGGCCTATGCCGCATGTGTTTCCGGGAGATGGCTTGGCGAGGTGAGATTCCCGGCCTTGTAAAGGCCAGCTGGTAAGCAACTCAGTAGCTTTTTAGACAAAGGTGGATAAGCAGCATGGCAATTACTGATCCAACGGCAGACGCGCTGACGAAGATCCGGAACGCATCGCGGGCGAAGCATCCCACGGTTGATGTGCGGCCTTCCAAATTTACCGAGCATGTCCTGAAGGTGCTTCAGCAGGAAGGGTTCATCCGGACCTACCGCAACGTCGGTGAAGCCGTGCAGAGCCGGACCTGCCGTGTCTATCTTAAGTATTCAGGCAAGATCCCGGCCATCGCGCAGTTGGTGCGCGTGTCGAAGCCCGGCGTGCGCGCTTACGCGGGAAGGAATGAGCTTCCTCGCGTGCGGCGCGGCTTGGGCGTGGCCATTGTGACGACATCACAGGGCGTGATGACGGAACGGCAAGCTTATCGCCAAGGTATCGGTGGCGAAATCGTTTGTTTCGTTTGGTAACGAGGACAGTCATGTCGCGAATTGGTCGTGCTCCGATTGCAGTGCCGAGTACCGTAAAAGTGAAGACCGAGGGACAGAACGTCCAGGTCGAGGGTCCCAAGGGCAAGCTGGCTTGGTCATTGCCGGAACCTATCCGCATCAAGAGCGAAGGCCAGACGCTGCTTATTACGCGCATCAATGAGGAGCGTGCGGTGAAAGCCTTGCACGGTCTTTCTCGCGCCTTGATTGCCAACATGGTCAACGGAGTGACGAACGGTTTCTCAAAAGAGTTGGAGATTGTCGGCGTTGGTTTCAAAGCGCTTCTGCAAGGGAAGCAGGTGACCTTTCTAGTTGGCTACTCCCACCCAGTCGTGGTGCAGATCCCGGAAGGCATCACGGTTGAAATTCCCAAGCCGACGATCGTAATCATCAAAGGGATTGATAGGCAGCAGGTTGGTCAATTCGCCGCGAATATCCGTGGCATCTATCCGCCTGAGCCTTATAAGGGCAAGGGCATTCGCTACCAAGGCGAGGTTGTCCGCAAGAAGGCGGGCAAGGCTGCCACTGGTTCCGGCTCTAAGGGAGGAGGCTAATCCCATGTCAGTCATGAGTGGACGTGAAGCGGCTCGTCAGGCCCGGCATACGCGGATCCGAAAGCGTGTCAAAGGCTTGCCAGAGCGGCCGCGGCTGAGCCTTTTCCGCAGCCACAAGAACCTGTACGCACAAATCATCGACGATCGGGCCGGCAAGACGCTCATCGGCTGCTCCACAAAGGATGAGCGGCTTAAGCTTGCATCGGGCGCGACGGTAGCCGCAGCGGAAGCGCTCGGTAAGTTCATCGCTTCCGAGGCTACGGGAAAAGGCATCAAGAAAGTGGTATTTGACCGTGGCGGCTACGCCTACCACGGACGGATCAAGATGTTTGCGGACGCAGTCCGCTCGGGAGGACTCGAGGTTTAACATGGCACGCGATCAGCAGCGATCAGGACAACGGCAGGCGGCGCCCGGAGACGGCCCGCAATTAATGGAAAAGCTTATCAGCATCAACCGCGTTGCCAAGGTCCACAAGGGCGGAAAACGCATGTCCTTCTGCGCGCTGGCGATTGTCGGCGACGGCAAGGGCCGCGTCGGCATGGCGCTGGGCAAGTCGAACGAGGCGGCGGATGCTATTCGCAAAGGCTTTATCCGCGCCGAGCGGGATATGATGACGGTTCCGTTGAAGGGGAGCACGATTCCCCACGAAGTCTTCGGCTCAGCCGATGCTTCACGCGTGCTCTTAAAACCGGCCAGCCCGGGCACGGGGATCATCGCCGGCGGCCCGGTGCGCGCCGTGTGCGAAGCGGCTGGTATCCGCGATATCTTGACCAAGAGCCTCGGCTCGAGCAACGGCGTGAATCTCGTTAAGGCAACTTTGAACGGACTGATGGCTCTTGAGCAAGCCGAGCAGGTTTATGCGCGGCGAAGGCCTTCACCGGAAGATGCGGAGATAACGGCATGAACGTCACAGACATTCCCGCAGTGCGCGGCGCTCGGCACCGGCGAAAGCGCGTCGGCCGCGGCGTCGGGTCCGGCCACGGCAAGACCGCGACTCGCGGTACAAAGGGCCAGCGCTCCCGTACCGGTTCGCGTAAGCGGCCCGGTTTCGAGGGTGGCCATACGCCTCTGATCCGTCGCATCCCGAAGCGCGGTTTCAAGCAAAAAGCGACCGGCCGACCCGAACCGTTTGAAATAGTCAATATCGGCAGCCTGAACGACGTTTCAACGACCGGCAAGATAACGCCTGAGGTCCTTCTCGAAGTGGGCCTCGTGCGCCGCGACGGAATTCGCATTAAATTGCTTGGCGATGGCGAGCTGAAAAAGCGCGTGACGATTGCCGTGCACGCGGCCAGCGCCTCGGCAAAGCAAAAGATTGAGCAAGCGGGTGGGACGGTAGAGCTGCTGTCGAGCTCGCCTAAGGCATCTTGAGCCAACGCTAACAGCCGCCGAATCGCATGTTCCGACTGTTCAATGCGCTGGTCAATGCTTGGAGTATTCCGGAGCTCCGTAAAAAGCTCCTCTTTACCCTCGGAATCCTCGCGCTTTATGAAGTAGGTGTTTTTATCCCTGTTCCCGGCGTGAACGGCGCGGAACTGGGCCGGATCTTTGAAGAATTGTCCCAAAAGACAGGCGGCGGTTTTCTGACGCTTCTGGACATGCTTACCGGCGGCGCGCTCTCGCATGCCACGGTGTTCGCATTGTCCGTTATGCCGTACATCAGCGCCACGATCATTGTGGAAACGCTGCTGGCGACCGCGATTCCTGCGTTGGAAAAGCTCCGGAAGGAAGGAATCACCGGTTACCGCAAGCTTCACCAATACTCGCGCTACGCCACGATCGTCCTGGCGGTCATCAACTCGTTCATCTATGCCACGCTGCTCGAGAAGGCCATTCCCGCTCAGTTCAACACCCAGATCGTGCTGAACCCGGGGCTCGGTTTTCGCGTGCTTACCGTGATTACCATGACCGCGGGCATGGCCATGATCATGTGGCTTGCCGAGCAGATCACCGAACGCGGCATCGGCAACGGTATGAGCCTTTTGATCACGGCCAACATCGTGGGCCGCATCCCGCTGGCCGTGCGCGATCTCGCTGTGCAGCTTGGACCGAACGCAATGAACGAGTCGCCGCTGGCGCCGCTGCGGTTTGTGGCGATGATCGGTTTCCTGGTCGGCATCGTGATGCTCGTGATTTTCGTCGAGCAAGGACAGCGGCGGATTCCTGTGCATTACGCGCGCCGCGTGGTCGGCCGCAAGATTTACGGCGGGCAGAGCACGTATCTGCCGCTGAAAGTGAACAGCGGCGGCGTGCTGCCGATCATTTTCGCGGTTTCGCTTTTGTATTTCCCGATGCAGCTGGCGACGTTCGTGCCGCAGATGGAAGGGTTGGCGGGCTGGTTCTCCCGGACGTCCATCGCTTTCAACGTCGTGTACGCGGTGCTGATCCTGTTCTTCACGTTTTTCAGCACCGCCTTGACCGCGAACCAGTTTCTCGATGCCGCTGATCAGATGAAGAAGGTGGGAGCTTTTATTCCCGGCATCCGGCCCGGCCAGAGCACCGTCGAGTATTTGGACAGGATCTTGACGCGCGTGACGTTCGTGGCGGCGATTTACCTCGTCAGCATCGCCATCCTTCCGGATATTTTGATGGGATGGATGAAGGTGCCGGCGCGTGTCGCGGGCTTCTTCGGCGGAACGAGCCTTTTGATCGTCGTGGGCGTTACGTTGGATACGATGAAACAAATCGAGTCGCACCTGTTGATGCGCCACTACGAAGGATTCTTTAAGAGCGGGCGCATGCGGGGGCGGCGGTGACATGCGGGTTGTCCTTCTCGGACCGCCCGGCACCGGAAAAGGATCGCTCGCCGCTCTATGCGAGGATCGGCTGAAGGTTTCGCACGTTTCTACCGGCGAGATATTCCGCCATGAAATCGCGCAGAAATCCACCTTGGGCAAAAAGGTTCAGACGTACGTGAAGAACGGACAGCTGGTCCCGGACGACCTGGTCGTGCAAGTCATGGTGAATCGGCTGAAGCGGCCAGAGTTTGCCAAGGGATTCATGCTCGACGGTTTCCCCCGTACGGACGGTCAAGCGCAAGGGCTGGACGCGGCGCTGAGAAAATTAGGCAAGCCTTTGCACGGCGCGATTTATATTTCATCGCCGCAGCCGGTCCTGGTCAGGCGATTGTCGGGCCGCCGGGTATGCGAATCGTGCGGGATGAACTTTCATATCCGCACCATGCGGCCCAAGCAAGCCGGCATCTGCGACCGCTGCGGCAAGGCGTTGACGACCCGCGCGGACGACAAGCCCGAGACGGTGCGCAAGCGCCTGGCGCTCGACGGAAAGAACGCAGCGCCTCTCTTGGCGCATTATAAGAAACAGCGGCGCTTATACCGCGTCGATGGCCGAGGCCGGATTGAGACGGTGTTCGGTCGGGCATCCGCTCTTTTCAAGAAATTGGGTTGGGTCCGTGCCGGGTCCGGATGATTGAGCTGAAAAGTCCGGAAGAAATTAGTCGTATGCGCCGGGCGGGCCGGGTCGTAGCCGAGCTTTTGGACCACCTGAAAGGGTACGTTCGAGCCGGCCTCCGAACGCGCGAGTTGGATGCCGAGTCGCGTAATTTTATCAAGCGAGCCGGTGCAAAGCCCGCTTTTCTCGGCTACCGAGGTTATCCGGCCTGCATCTGCGTATCGGTGAACGAGGAAGTGGTGCACGGCATCCCGGGCGAGCGCGTCATCCAAGATGGCGACCTGGTAAGCATCGACGCCGGAGCGGTTGTGGATGGCTTTTACGGCGACGCGGCGATCTCGTTGATCGTGGGCCAAGCCAGCCCCGAAGCCCAGAGGCTGGTGGATACGACGCGCGACGCGCTCTGGGAAGGCATCCGGCAGGCTCGTGTTGGCAATCGATTGTCAGACATCTCGCACGCGGTTCAGCTCCGGGTGGAGAAAGAAAAATTCGGAATTGTTCGGGATTTTGTCGGGCATGGAATCGGCCGCGCCATGCATGAAGACCCGCCGATTCCGAATTTCGGGGCGCCGAACATGGGCCCGAGGCTCCGCGCCGGCATGGTTTTGGCCATTGAGCCGATGGTCACTCTGGGTGACTATGCGGTTGAAGTGCTCAAAGATGGATGGACGGCGGTGACGAAGGACGGGTCGCTCGCCGCGCATTTTGAGCATTCCATCGCGATCACGGATAGCGGGGTCGAAGTGCTGACGGAGCTAGCGCCTGTCCGGGCCTGAGGATGTCAAAAGAAGATCTGATTGAAGTGGAAGGCGTTGTTCGGGAAGCATTGCCGAACACCATGTTTCGTGTTGAGATTCAGGAAGGGCACACGGTGCTGGCTCATCTTGGCGGAAAGCTGCGGAAAAATTATATACGGATTCTTCCCGGCGATCGCGTTAAAATGGAGCTTTCCCCGTACGACCTTACACGGGGTCGCATTACCTTCCGGCTCTAGCAACAGTGAGGGGTCACGGCAATGAAGGTTCGTGCATCAGTGAAGCGTATCTGCAACAAGTGCAAGGTCGTCCGGCGGCAAGGGATCGTGCGCATTATCTGCGAGAATCCAAAGCACAAGCAACGCCAAGGCTGATTTAAGGAGCGAGGAAACGTATGCCAAGAATTTTGGGGGTCGACCTTCCGAAAGGTAAGCGCATCGATGTCGCGCTTCGGTACCTGTACGGCATTGGGCCGATAACAGCCAACCGGGTGCTGGCTGTAACTAAGTTGGAGCCGAGCAAGCGGTCCGGCGAGTTAACGGATGAAGAAATCGCCCGGCTGACGCAGGAGCTCCAGGCCAACTACAAGCTGGAAGGCGACCTTCGCCGCGAAATGGCGGCGAACATCAAACGGCTTATCGACATAGGCACATACCGCGGCAACCGGCATAAGAAGGGCCTTCCCGCCCGCGGACAGCGCAGCCGGACGAACTCGCGCACGCGCAAGGGTCCGAGGCCGCGTGTCGGTGTCCGCAAGAAGGTTCGCACCCAGACAACGGCAGGGCCGTCTCGTGGCTGATAAATTTGAGCAATCGGGTAGAGGAGGAGTGAGTGGCATGGCATTGAACGTCCAGGAGGCAGGTGGGTCATGAGCGACGAGATTAAGGACGTCGCAGCAGGCGTCAACAAAGAAGCGGAACCGGCCGCGGCTGGCGGCGAAGGGCAAGCTGCTGCATTAAAGGCGGCGCCCAAGCGACGCGGCAAGAAGCGCTTGCAGTCCACCCAAGGCATTGCGCACATCCTCGCGACGTTCAATAACACGATCGTGACCATCACCGACCGCCAAGGCAATACGATTTGCTGGGCCACGTCCGGCGGCAGCGGTTTTCACGGATCGCGCAAGTCGACGCCCTATGCCGCGCAGATCGCCGCTATGAACGCGGCGCGCAAGGCTTTGGAACTCGGTTTGAAGGAAGTGGAGGTATTCGTCAAGGGGCCCGGCCAGGGACGCGAGTCGGCTATTCGTTCCTTGCAGCAAGCGGGTCTCAGCATCACGGCAATCAAGGATGTGACGCCGATTCCGCACAACGGTTGCCGGCCTCCGAAACGGAGACGGGTTTAATGGGACGCTATTTAGGAGCCTCCTGCCGGCTATGCCGCCGGGAAGGCATGAAGCTTTTTCTCAAGGGCGAGAAATGCTTCACCCCGAAGTGCCCGGTGGAGAAGCGCAGCTTCCCGCCCGGCCAGCACGGCCAGCTTCGGGTGAAGCTATCGGACTACGGTATTCAGCTCCGCGAGAAGCAGAAGGTGAAGCGGATTTACGGCACGCTTGAGCGCCAGTTCAGGCGTTATTTCACCGTCGCGCTGAAGAAAAAGGGCGTGACCGGACAGATGCTTCTCGAGCAGTTGGAGCGGCGACTCGACAACGTGCTTTACCGAGTCGGCTTTGCAAAGTCGAGGACCGAGGGTCGGCAGATGGTTCGCCACCGCTCGATCACCGTGAACGGCAGGCGGGTCGATATTCCGTCTTTCACGGTCAAGGTAGGGGACGTGGTGCAGGTCGCTCCCGGCTCCGAGGCCGTGGCCGCTCGATTCAAGCAATCCCTGGAATCGACCAAGGACCGGCCTCTGCCGGCTTGGATCGAAGTCAACCAGGAGCAGTTGAAGTGCGTCATCCAGCGCATGCCGCAAAAGGATGACATTGGGCTTCCAATTCAGGAACAGTTGATCGTGGAGTTGTACTCCAAGTAATCTCACGGAGGGGTGGATGGGAACGCTTTGGCGGGATTTTGCTACTCCGAAGAAATTGATTTGTGACGAAGAGACGTTGACGGACTCGTACGGCAAGTTTATCGCGGAGCCGTTCGAGCGGGGCTATGGAATGACGATCGGCAACGGCTTGCGCCGCGTGCTGATTTCTTCGATCGAAGGCGCGGCCGTGACATCGATCAAGATCGACGGCGTGCTGCACGAGTTCAGCGCCATTCCGGGCGTGCTGGAAGACATCACGCAGGTGGTCCTGAATGTAAAGCAATTGGTGCTGCGCTTACACTCGCGCCAGCCCAAGACGTTGCTGATCGAGAAGGATAAGAAGGGCGCCGTGACCGCTGCGGACATCCAAGTCGATGACACCGTCGAGGTCGTGAACCCTGACCTCCATATCTGCACCCTGACAAAGGGCGGTCCGTTCAAGATGGAGCTTGAGCTCAGCCGCGGCCGCGGGTATGTGGCCGCTGAGAAGCACAAGAAGGAAGGCCAGCCGATTGGGATGATCCCGATCGATGCCATGTTCTCGCCCGTCAAGCGCGTAAACTTCAGCGTGGAAGACACGCGTGTCGGCCAGGTGACGGACTACGACCGGCTGACGCTGGAAGTTTGGACGAACGGCTCGTTAAGCCCCAAGGATGCCTTGCTCTATGGTTCGCACATTCTGCAAAGGCACCTGGACTTATTCGTCAACTTCGGCACGCTGCCTGAAGAGCCCGAGGATGAGGTTCCGGTCAACGTAAACGAAGAGCTTCAAGAGAAGCTGAAGACGCCGATCGGTGAGCTTGAGCTGTCAGTTCGGTCTGCAAACTGTCTGCGCGAAGCCAAGATCACGACGATCGGCGAGCTTGTTGGCCGCTCGCCCGGCGAGCTGCTCAAGTGCCGCAATTTCGGCAAGAAGTCTTTGGCGGAGATCGAGGAGCTTTTGCGCGGCATGGGTCTTGAGCTCGGCGTCGGCGGTCCAGGCGAAGCTGAAGCATCGTCTGAAACCGGCGAAGCGGTTTTGTGATCGGAGCGGAATGAGCCATGCGTCACGCAAAACGTAATCAGCGTCTTTCGCGCCCCACAGAAGCGCGGGATGCGCTAGTCAACAGCTTGGTCAGAAACCTCGTTATCCACGGCCGCATCACAACCACGCTCGCTCGAGCCAAAGAGGCTTCGCGCGTCGCGGACCGATTGGTGAGCTGGGGCAAGGATGGAAGCGTGCATGCCCGCCGCCAGGCTTTCCGGATCCTTCAGGACCGGACTCTGGTCAAGCAGCTGTTCGCCGATGTCGCCCCGCGCTTCACCGACATCCCCGGTGGTTACACGCGCGTCGTGCGGCTGACTATCCGCCGCGGCGACGGCGCGCAGAAGGCGTTGCTCGCGTTCAGCCGTTTGCCGGCCATTGACGCTCCTGTTCGGCCCAAAACCGAGGCTGAGAAAGAGCCGGAGCCGGTCGCGGTGGGAGCGGGCCAGGAGCTCGAGGAGTCCAAGAAAGATAAGGGGATTCTCGAGGGCATCCGCGGATTGTTGGGTCGTAAGAAGAAAGGGAATGCCTGAGCTTGTCATGCCGCTGACCGTCTCCCGACGGCTGCAGCGGGTGGAAAGCTCACCGACCCTGGCCTTGGCGGCAAAAGCCAAGGCGCTTGCCAAGGCAGGCAAAGCGGTTGTCGACTTCACGGCCGGTGAACCCGACTTTCCAACCCCTTCCGCAGCCAAACAAGCCGGAATCCGGGCGATCGAGTCGAATAAGACTCGGTATACCGCTGTCGAAGGGATTCCCGAGCTGCGCCAGGCCATTGCCGATCGCACGAATCGGCAATGCGGCACGAAGTTCGAAGCGGCCAATGTGCTGGTGAGCTGCGGCGCCAAGCATTCGCTCTACAACGTCTTTCAGGCGTTGTGCGAGCCGGGTGACGAAGTCCTCATCATCAGCCCTTATTGGGTCAGCTATCCCCCCATGGCCTGGCTGGCCGGCGCAACGCCCGTCATCGTCGAATCCACCGAGCAAGACGGTTTCCAGCCGGACGTCGATGCCCTGCGCTCGCGCATCACCTCGCGCACGCGCGGTATTGTTCTGAACAGCCCCAGCAACCCCACGGGCGCGGTCATCAGCGCCGAGCGTCTGCGAGCCATTGCCAAACTCGCCTCCGAGCGCGGCCTTTTTGTCATCAGCGACGAGATCTATGCGGACCTGGTTTATGCGCCGGCGCAAGCGACATCGATCCTCCAAGTTCAGCCGGATAGCGTTGATCGAACGATTCTCGTAAACGGCGTTTCAAAGAGCTACAGCATGACCGGCTGGCGAATCGGGTACGCTGTGGGCCCGAAAGAGGCGATCGAAGCCATGGCGCGCGTGCAGAGCCATTCCACTTCCAACCCCACGACCATCAGCCAATACGCCGCGTTAGAGGCATTGACCGGCTCCCAAGAGCCGGTGGCTGAAATGCGCCGCCACTTTCAGCGCAGGCGCGACTTGATCGTGACCGGGCTCAATCACCTCGATCCGCTGAGGTGCTTTAAAGCGGACGGCGCTTTCTATGCTTGGTGCGATGTCCGCGGTACCGGCCTCGGATCCGAGGTTGTGGCCGCACGCTGGCTGGATGAATCGCTCATAGCCACCGTGCCTGGCGACGGTTTTGGCGCGCCGGGTTGGATCCGCCTCAGTTTTGCCACATCGGATGAAACGATTCAGGAAGGCTTGAGCCGCATCCAGCGCTGGCTGGGCGGCCTAAAGGCAGGGAAGTGAAATGACGCATCGAGTGACGTTAATCCCTGGAGACGGGATCGGCCCCGAAGTCGCTTTTGCCGCTCAACGGTGCATCGAGGCGACCGGGGTCAAGATCAAGTGGGACGAGCAGCCGGCGGGCGAATCGGCGATCGAAAAATACGGCACCCCGCTGCCGGAAAGCACGCTGCAGTCGGTCCGTGACAACGGCGTTGCCATCAAAGGACCGGTGACAACGCCTATCGGAACCGGTTTCCGTTCCGTGAACGTGGCGTTGCGCAAACAGCTGAACCTGTTTGCCTGCGTCCGGCCATGCCGTTCATTTGAAGGCGTTAAGAGTCCTTTTGAAAATGTAGACCTGGTCATCGTCCGCGAGAACACGGAAGATCTGTATGCGGGAATCGAATTCGCCGCCGGCGAGCCGAACACCGTGCAGTTGATCAAGCAGCTGCAAGAATGGTCAAAGCAGTCGATCCAGCCGGACTCCGGCATCAGCATCAAGCCCATTTCCACGACGGGCGTGGAGCGCATCGCCAAGTACGCTTTCGAGTACGCGCTCGCGCACGGCCGCAAGAAAGTGACCGCGATCCACAAAGCCAATATCATGAAATTCACCGACGGGCTCTTTATGTCGGTTTCTCGCCGGGTGGCTCAGTCCTACGCGGGCCGCGTTGAGTTCGAAGACCGTCTGGTTGACGCGACCTGCATGCAGCTTGTGCTCCGTCCTCAAGATTTTGACATCTTGGTTCTGCCGAATCTTTACGGTGATATTCTTTCGGATTTGTGTGCGGGTTTGATCGGAGGGTTAGGCATCGCTCCCGGGGCCAACATCGGGGAAAAAGCGGCCTTGTTCGAGGCCGTGCACGGGAGCGCTCCAAAGTACAAAGGATTGAACAAGGTTAATCCGACCGCAATGATCCTCTCCGGCGTATTGATGCTGGAGCATCTGGGCGAAGAGGAAGCCGCCGGCAGGCTGCGAGCAGCTGTTGAAGCGGTGCTGAAGGAAGGCCGGTCCGTGACGTATGATCTGAAAACGGACCGGAACGACCCCACAGCCGTCGGTACAAAAGAAATGACCGACGCCATCATCGCCAAGATGAAAACGCACTCCGTGGCGGTCGGCTGACCTTTCGGTGGCGCGGCTCGGTTGTTCGAGCCGGCGCCCTCGCGAAACGAGCCCCTATTCCATGCGACATTACCCAGAATGGTTGCGGAAGCGTTTTTCGCCTGACGGCGTTGCCGGCTCCGTCGATGATCTGATCGCCGACCTGCAGCTGGCCACGGTTTGCCAAAGCGCTGTGTGCCCCAATCTGCGCGAGTGCTGGAGCCAGCGGCAATTGACGTTCATGATCCTAGGCGAAACATGCACGCGTTCGTGCCGTTTCTGCGCGGTGCCGCATGGGAAGTCGGAAGCGCCGGCCGCTGACGAGCCCTGGCGAGTAGCGGAAGCGGTCGGGCGGCTCGGTCTTAGGCACGTGGTGATTACATCCGTTGCCCGCGACGATCTCGCGGATGAAGGGGCCGGGCATTTTGTCCGGGTGCTTCAGGCCGTTCGCGAGAAATGCCCTGCGACAACGCAAGAGGTCCTTGTGCCTGATTTCCACGGCCGCGTGCGGCTCGTGCGCGCGCTGATGGACGAGGCAAGGCCTGAAGTATTCTCGCATAACATGGAAACCGTGCGGCGACTGAGCCCGCTTTTGCGGCCGCAAGCCGATTATGACCGCTCGCTTCAGGTCTTGGGCACGGCGGCAACGTTTGCCGCGGGCAGTTTTGTGAAGTCCGGGCTCATGGTGGGGCTCGGAGAGACGATCAAAGAGATGGACTCTGTTTTTGAGGATCTTTTGGAAAGCGGGGTAACGCATCTCACCATCGGGCAGTACTTGCGCCCCGACGCAGAGCATCTCCCTGTAATGGAATATGTGAGTCCGCAGCGATTTGCGGAATATCGCGAAAGGGCGCTTGAGCTTGGCTTCAAGTGGGTACAATCCGGGCCCTTCGTGCGGAGTTCGTACCATGCCGTGGACGCCGTATCCGGCGCCGCGGAAGAGATAATGGCGGGGAATCCATGACACGCGTTTCTGATTTTACAAAGCACCCGTCGGTGCTGAAAGTGAAGCAACGGCTCAAGGAGCAAACACAGGGCGAATCCAATCGTACCCAGCGCAGCCTTTTCGCGCCGGCCCAGCGGCTGCAGCAGATCCCGCCGTATCTTTTCACCATCCTGGATCAGCTCAAGGCGCAGGCCAAGTCGCAGGGCACGGACGTCATCGACCTGGGAATGGGGAACCCTGATCTGCCGCCGCCGGCGCACGTGCTGGAGAAGATGAAAGAGCGGGTCATGGACGCGGAGAATCACGGGTATTCCCGTCCGAACGGCGAGGCGGAGCGCAAGGTTCGCGAGGCCATCGCGACTTGGTACAAACGCAAATTCAACGTCACGCTGGACGCAACGTCTGAAGTGCTTCCGCTGATCGGTTCCAAAGAAGGGATCTCGCACCTCTCGCTGGCTTTCTTGGATCACGATGATGTTGCTCTGGTGCCGAACCCCACTTATCCGCCGCATTTCAACGGCATCACGCTGGCGGGAGGAACCCTTCACAATATCCCGATCGATGAGGCGGGCGGCTACTTGCCGGATTTAAAGAGCCTTAAGCCCGCGGTTGTTAAGAAAGCGAAGATGCTGTTCATCAGCTACCCGCATAACCCCACGACGGCGGTTGCCAGCCGCGCTTTTTTCAAGGACGTGGTGGAATGGGCCCGCAAACACAGCGTCATGGTCGTGCATGACTTTGCTTACTCGGATTTCATCTACGAGGGCGAGCGCGCTCCCAGCATTCTAGAAATTCCGGGCGCGAGCGAGGTGGCGGTTGAATTCCACACGCTGTCCAAATCGTACTGCCTTCCGGGCATGCGGTTTGGTTTTACCGTGGGCAATCGAGATGTCCTTGCCTCGCTTTCAAAGATTAAGAACTATATCGATTTCGGGATTTTCCGCGTGGTGCAGTGGGCCGCGGTCGACGCGTTGCTGGGGCCCCAGGATTTTGTCACGCAGACGATCTCCACGTATGGGCGACGCCGGGATCTTTTTGTGCCATTGCTGAATAAAGCCGGATGGCCGATCCCGATGCCAAAGGGAACTTTTTATGTCTGGGCCAGAATCCCGAAGGCCTTTTCCGGGCTGACCTCGCTGGAATTCGCCACGCTCCTCATGCAGGAGGCGGGCGTGGTAGCGGCGCCGGGCAGCGGTTTTGGAGAGTACGGAGAAGGTTTCTTGCGCTTTGCTCTCGTCGAGCCGGATGCAAGGCTCCATGACGCGGCAAAACGCATTGAACGGGTACTCGCTCTGGCCGGCTGACGGGCCTTGAGCCCGGGGACGGAACGCATGAGCAATCGCCGCTTCCTCCTCCTGCACATTACAACCAGTTCCGGGCATCACCGGGCTAGCTGCGCGATCCAGCGCAGCCTGCTCGCCGCAGATCCGTCGGTTGTGTGCCGCAGCGTGGATGCTTTTCAGTACGCCAGCCCCGTGGTTCGCTACGCCATCCGCTATTTGTACTACTCCCTCATTCAGCATCAGCCGGATGTTTGGGAATACCTGTACGACAACCCGTCGGTCCATCGGCGTGTGCAGCACCTGCGGGCTTTGCTGCACCGCTACCACGCGGCCAAGTTCCGGAAGCTCGTGGAAGATTTCAAGCCGGATGCGATCGTTTGCACCCAAGCGTACCCCTGCGGCATGGTGGCGGATTTCAAGCGCCAGAATCACCTTAGTGTTCCTTTGATCGGCGTGCTGACCGACCACGCGCCGCATCTGTACTGGTTCCATGAAACCGTGGATACCTACGTCGTCCCCTCGGACGAAGTAAGAGAACGCTTTATCCAGCGAGGGGTTGCGCCGGAGAAGCTCCGAGTCATGGGAATTCCTATTGACCGGGACTTTAGGGAGCGGACCGATCCGGCCGTGACGGCTCGCCGGCTCGGCCTGAACCCCGATCATCCCACTCTCTTGATCATGGGAGGCGGAGGCGGCTTCGGAAGAATGGCTGAGATCGTGCTCAGCCTGGACCACCTGCCGTTTCCGTGCCAGATGATCGTGGTCGCCGGGACGAACCACGGGCTGTTGCGGTGGGTTCGGCGGCAGCATTTCCGCCAAAAAGTCGTGGGCCTGGGCTTTGTAAAGGAAATCCCGGCGCTTATGGATGCCGCCACGCTGATCATCAGCAAACCGGGCGGTTTGACGACGGCTGAGTCGCTGGCGAAACGGCTGCCGATGGTGATCGTGAATCCGATTCCGGGGCAAGAAGCGTACAACGCGCGCTACCTTTTATCTCAGGGAGCTGCGGTGCAGGCAGGCTCGCCCTCCGTTGTTCGCCAAACGGTTCGCGATTTGCTTGAAGACCCGGGACGCATTGCCTCGATGCGGCAGCGGGCGGCCGAGATTGCGCGGCCGGATGCCGCCGACGCTGTGGCGGCCATGTTGCGCCGCGCGTCCGCGGATCAGGTAGAGTTGACAGCGGGATTATCATTGGTGGGACGGGCAAGCTCTGGCGTTCCAGCTGTTTGACGCCTCGCTGGAAATCGTTGCCGGCCTAAGCGACCGGCTTCCGCGGCCTGTCGTGAGCGCGGCAGTTGAATCGATTTTGTCCGCGGGGCCGGCAATGGCTCCGGAAACAGCCGCGACTGTGCGTGCGCACTTGGCTTGCCTCAGCGGAAAGCCTGTTGCCGAGCGCGACGTTCGAGCGGTTTTTCGATCTTTCGGCCGATACTTGGTGGAATTTTTCAGCATGCACCGCGGCCCGTTGCCGGGCGCCAATCTCGACGACACCGGCAGCTTAAAGGCGCTTCTGGCGGCGAAGCAGGGGTTTATCCTGCTAACCGCGCATCTGGGGAATTGGGAATTAGGGGCGGCCTGGGCGCGGCAGATGGGAGCTCGGTTGGCGGTTATCGCCATGCCGCATGCCAGCGCGCGAACCGACAGGCTCTTCAGCCGGCAGCGCGAGCGCTGCGGCATAACGGTTTTGCCTTACCGGTTAAGCGGCGCGCGGAAGGCGCTGCGTTGGCTCCGTGAGGGCGGCGTGGTGGGCGTCTTGGGGGATTTGCCCTTTGATTCTCAGCGCATCCAAGGTACGCTCGGCGGTCTGCAAGCGGAACTGCCGACCGGTCCTGCCTGGCTGAGCAGGCAGGCGGGCGTTCCATTGGTGCCAAGCTTTTTGATACGGCAAGCGGATGAACGCTTTCACTTCTTCGTGGAATCGCCGATTGAACCGATGCCGGAAAGGGATGAGCGATCAGACATCGAACGAATGGTCCGATTGGGCGCTCTAGCAATGGAGAAATACATGCGGAAGTACCCAACCCAGTGGCTCGTATTTCGCCAGCTGGCAACAAGCGTGGAAATGGGATGAGCAAAGAAGAAACCGCGTCGAAGTTTCAATCACGTTACTGCGTGGTGGTGCCGGCCTTCGAGGCCGCGGCTACCATCGGAGATTTGGTAAAGCGGATACGTCAGCAGGGGTTGACCGTTCTGGTGGTGGACGACGGTTCCAAAGACCGGACCGCATCCATCGCCTCCGAGCAAGGCGCCCTGGTCCTGAGCCATTTGAAGAACCGCGGCAAAGGAAATGCTCTGCGCACGGCCTTCAATTACGCGTTGCGCGCTCAATTTGACGGCGTGATCACCATGGACAGCGACGGGCAGCACCTTCCGGAGGAAATCCCCAAGTTGATCCAGTCCGGGGAGCGCCAGCACGCCGCGATCGTGCTCGGCAACCGGATGGACCAGGCTCAAGCCATGCCGTCGCTTAGGCGGCAGACCAATCAGCTGATGTCCGCGCTGATTTCCCGGGTGATCCGGCAGAAAGTGCCGGATTCCCAATGCGGATTCCGTATTATTCGCAAGGAAGTGCTAGCCGCTCTCACGTTGCGAGCCGAGCGGTTCGAGATCGAATCCGAGGTGGTCTTGGCGGCCGCCAAACAAAAGTGGAAGATCATCTCGGTTCCCGTGACAACTGTCTACCGTCCGGATGAGCGCAGCCATATCCGGCCGCTGCGGGACACCGCCCGTTTTATGGGTATTTTGTTCAAGCATACCTTCCAGTCTGCGGGTTGACGCTGCAGCGACGCCTCAGGTAGGCTTTATATGCTCCATGGAAAGGGCAAACTCACGGTGACGTGAGGGCGCAAAGCTTCTGGATCCCGATGGAAGCCCTTCGCTGAGCGAAGGGGTCGGGATGGCCGGGCTGCCGAAGAGGTGGCCCGGATTTTTTGTTGCCCTCCGTCAGACAATTTGCTTATATATAAAGCGTTCATAAAAGACTTGAATTATACAGTCTTGCCGGGCATACTTGCTCAGTGTTTTTGTTTTTAATGCTATCTCGACTGACGGAGGCAACGCGTGAGCGCAAGAGAACCGCGTGTAGGGCTTTTTGTTGAGCCGCGCCAGATCTGCCTGGCTGAAGTAGCCAGCGGGCCGGGCGGGCCGCGTATTGTCCGCTCAGCTGAGGCTGAAGTACCCGAAGGGGGCGCGGCTGATCCGGCTTTGATGGCTGAGGTCCTGCGCCAGGTTGTGATGAAGTCAGGCATTCGCTCACGCCAGGTGGTGGTTGCGCTCGGAAGCTTGGATGCGATCATCCGCCGCTTCAGCATGCCGCTTCTTCCCCGCAAGGAATGGCCCAATTCAGTGCGATTTGAGGCGCAAAAGTACCTTCCATTCGATGTCCGCGGCCTTTATACCGATGCCGATAGCGTTCCGGACAAGGCCAAGAAGCAGCTGGACGTGGTCTTTGTCGCCGCAAAGAAGGAGAGCGTTACCGGTATCCTCGAATTGCTTCGGCGGGTTGACCTGGAAGCGACCGCCATTGAGCCGGTTGCCTGCGCGCTCCATCGGCTCTTACAGCTCGGGGTCAAAAAGGAAGCACCCGGTGTTTCGACCTACCTGCATGTTGACCGGGAATCGGGAATGACTCTGCTGATTGCCAATCCCAAGTCGCTCTGGATGACTCGTGAAGGCGCGCTCGCAGCCGTGTCAACAGCCGAACCTGTTTCAAACGGCGTGGATCCGGAAACAATTGCTTCTGAGATCCGGCTGTCGCTGGACTATTTCGGCAAGCATTATCGGGAGGAAACGGTCAGCAAGATCATCCTTTTTGAGAATCCCGCCAGCGCGGGAATGCAGAGCGTACTGACCCGGTTGCTCGGGCTTCCAGTCGAAACGCGCGATCCGATGAAGCTCTTGCGAGGTCATGTGCAGCCGACATTGGGCATGGTCGGCGCGGTCGGTGCAGGGCTGCGGGGCCTGAATGTAGGCTCAGCCAAGCGCTTCAACCTGGTTCCCGAAGAGGCGGTATCAACGGCCCGTTCGATGCCGTCGCTCTCGCGCGAGGAACTGCTGCAGCAAATCGTGTTTTCGGCTTTGACGGGATTGGTGCTCGGAGCGGCTGCGGCCGGCTTGGCTTATTTCCCGGTGCGGTCTGAAGTGAACGCGGCGCAGCAGGAAGTTCAGGCTGTCCGGCAATCTTATCCGCCGTTGCAATCGAATCCCGTGCCGGCCACGGTCGAGGAAGCCGAAGCGCTCGCTGACAAGTTGGCTAAAGAGGCCAAATTCCTTTCCGAGGTCATGACAAACCGGATAGTTCTTACCCACAAGCTGAGCGAGCTGGCTAAGGCGACCCCCTCGGGCGTTTGGCTGACGGCTTTTGAATATGAAGACCGCCGGCTTGCCGACGCCGTTGGACCCAGAAATCTCCGAATGGAAGGCGCTGTTTACTTGGAAGACGGCAAGGATCATGTAGTAGTGATCAATCGATTCGCGTCCGCGCTCCGGGACAATGCTGTCCTTATGGGCGGTCTGGATAGTCTGAAGATCGAGGGCATTCGCAAAGCGGTGATCCGTGAGGCGGACGTCACGACATTCACTCTTAAAGCCGAAGCCACACAGCCGCCGGTGAAATAGAGGCTCGCCATGGGATCTTCGCCGAAGATGCAGCCACTCGCGATCACGCTGGGCCTAGCTTTGGCCGCGTTCATGGTTGGACGCAACATGGTGATTCAGCCGGCAAAATCCATGGTCATGCGATTGAAAATGGAAAAACAAACGGAAGAACGCAAGGGCCAGGCGATCGGCCGCATCGCGGACTTTGAGCGGCAGATCAACGCTGGGCAGTCGGGCCTTTTGCCAAAAACAGACGCTTCAGCGTTTATTGAAATGCTGAACCGGATGGCCGAAGACTCGGGCGTCAGCCTGACCTCCGTGACCCCGTTTCCCGTGGAGAAGATGGGGTCGTATGCCAGGCTTCCGATCCAGGTTGAAATGCGCTGCAGCTACCACCAGGTGGGCCGTTTTCTGAGCAAACTGGAGAGCTCGTCCACATTTATCAAAGTGGAAGTGTTGCAGATCCGGCAGCCTCCGGAAGTGCGCACCGCGGAGTCGACTGAGCCGGAAGAGTCAAAGTTATCGGTCGTCATTCTCCTTAACGGACTTTCACGGGCTGAAGCGGGATGAAAAAAGCATTCGTTGTGTGGGTAGCATTATTCACGCTGTCTGCAGCGGTCGTCTCGGCCGCCGCGGCTACGGTTGAATATACGGGGGCAACGAACCGGGATCCGTTCAAGAGCCAGTTGCCCGCCGTCAAACAGCCCGCCAAGCCGGACGAGAAGACTTCGGCCAAGGACGAGCCCGTGACAGTGGATTTCCTCACGGTGACCGGCGTGGTCTGGGATTCGGAAAAGCCTCAAGCGATTATCAACGGGAAAGTCGTATCCATCGGGGGACAGGTTTCAGGCGCCGAACTCGTTGCGATCAACGAGGCAGGCGTTCAGGTCCGCTACAAGGGCAAGCTGTTCGTTCTGAAAGCGGGCAACAAGAAGGGTGGTCAGCCATGAAGCGCATTCGCCTTGGGTGGTTGGGTGCAGTCAGCATCTTATTGAGCCTGGCGAGTATCGCTTCGGAAGGGTTTGCCGCCGAGGTAGCCCAAGCTGTCCCTACTTCTTCTCGCACCGTCTCGATGGATTTCGAGGACGCGGACTTGAAGCTTGTCTTAAAGGTGCTGTCGCAACAGGCTGGTATGAACTTCGTGGCTAGTGAGGACGCCGAAGCCAAGAAAGTCACGGTTTTCCTGAGCAATGTGTCGGTGAACGATGCCATCGATGCGATCATTCGGGCGAACGGGCTTCGCTACGAGATGAAAGCCTCGAGCAATATCTTCATGGTTTACAGCTCGGACGAGCAAGGCCCGCTTCAAACCCGTGTCTTTACGCTGAAGTTCCTGCGGCTGTCGATTTCATCGATCGACGTCGGCGGACAGAGCGTGTCGCGCGAGCTTCTGTCAAAAGAAGACATCGCGGCTCTATCGAGCGGAGGATCGGGCGGTTCTGCCGGCGCCAACCCCGGGGCAGCGGCGGAGGACAAGAAAGACAGCGGGAAGGAAGATAAGCTCACCGCTGAACGAGGCATCGACAAGCTTGTGGCAAGCCTCCTTTCGGATAAGGGCAAGATAGCGGTGGATGTGAATTCCAACAGCCTGATCGTCACGGATTTGCCGGACAAGCTGGCTGTTATTGAGACCGTTTTGAATCGCCTGGACGCTCCGCCGAAGCAAGTCATGCTGGAAGCGCAACTGCTTGAAACGAACGCGGGCCTTTTAGATGACAGGGGACTGGACTGGGGAGGGGCGGACGGTGCCTTGGCGCGCATTGCCGGGCCCGCACGCGATACCCACTTTCCGTTCATGGGCGAGCGCTTGCACTCGCCGTTCCGCGCTAAGTCTGCCCAGGATAGCACCATAGGCTCATTGTTTACCTACGGCACCGTGGACTTTCAGAACTTCGCGGCAACATTGAGGTTCATCACCAGCCAGACCGACACGAAGATCCTGGCCCAGCCGCGGGTACTGACCATGAACAACGAAGCGGCTATCATCAAGCTCGTGACGAATACCGCCATCGCCCAAACGTCGACCATTACCGCGGCCCAATCCATCGCTACGCTCACTACGGGTGAGGCGCAAAGGCAGGAGACCGGAATCGTCTTAAAAATGACGCCACAGGTGAACACCGATGACTCGATCACGCTGTTCCTTGAGCCTTCTGTCACCACTGTCGCGACATCGGCATTTTTTCCCGATGACTTTTTGGATCCGACCACTCGGACCGTCCGCACCTCGGTCAGGGTTTTGCCAGGAGAGACGCTTGTTATCGGCGGCCTGGTCGATACGTCGAACGTTGGCACCGATAAGAAAGTTCCTTTTCTTGGCGATGTACCGGTCATGGGCCGGTTGTTCAAGCTGAAGAGCAAGGATAATTCTGAAAGAGAACTCGTGATCTTCGTCACGCCCACACTTGTGCGCCGCTTTGAGAACGATTGGCGGCGCGAACAGAGCCCGGTCGCGGTTCGCGAACGCGAAATCGAGCAGGCGCTGCAATCGGTGTCGGATAGGCAGGTTCCCGATGGTCCGGCCAGTGTCGGCGAATAAGCCGAAAGCCATCTAGGGAGAAGGCATGGCGACTCCCAAAGTCAAACTGGGCGATTTGCTTGTTTCCGCGGGACTCATCAGTCCCGAGCAGCTCTCGCGCGCTTTGGACGTTCAGAAGAAGAATCCGAGTGAAACGCTCGGAAGCGTGCTGCTGGGCTTGGGCGCTGTTTCGGAATCGGATCTTGTTCGTACGTTGAGCAAACAGCTCAACATCCCGTACGCCACGCGCGAGAAAGGCCTGCTCAGTCCGGCAAAGGATCAGGGGCTTGAACAGGTCCTCCCGGAAGAGATAGCGCGCCGCTACTGCGTGTTGCCGGTGTCCCGTCACCTGAATTCACTGACCGTCGCTTTAACAGACCCCTTGGATCTGCTGGTCGTGGACAACATCAGGCGCGTGACAGGCTGCCAGATCAATCCCATCATCGCGCCGCGCAGCGACATTATGCTGAGCATCAGCGAGCTTTACGGCGAAGGGGGAATGCTCAAGGAAGCTGTCGCCGCTTCTTATCAAGAGTCGGATACCATCAGTTTCGACGGCAAGGCTGACGAACACCTTTCCCTGGATGATCTGGTCAGCAGCGCTGAAAAGCCGCCTGTTGTGAAGCTCACGGACCTCATCATCCGGCAGGCCATCAAGCAGCGCGCGAGCGATATTCACATCGAGCCGTTGCCGAGCGCTATCAGCATCCGGTATCGCATTGACGGCGTGCTGCACGAAATCGCTCCTCCGGATGCTCATATGCTGCTCCCGCTTGTTTCGCGCATCAAGATTCTCTCCAAGATGGATATCGCGGAGAAGCGTCTGCCCCAAGACGGCAGTTTCCGGGCCACGATTGAGAACCGGCTCATCGACTTCCGCGTGTCCACGATTCCGGCGATGTCCGGAGAAAAGGTCGTGCTGCGCATCCTGGATCGCTCAGCCGTCTCTCTTGATCTCAACACGTTGGGTTTTGAGAAGGAAGAATTGGAGACCTTTCGCGAGGCGATTCATCGCCCTTATGGAATGATCTTGATCACCGGACCTACCGGAAGCGGCAAGACAACGACCCTGTACGCGGCGCTGAATGAAATAAAGAGCGTGGAGAAAAATATCACAACGATCGAAGATCCGGTCGAGTACCAGATCCCGGGGATTAACCAAGTTCAGGTGAAACCGGCCATTGGGTTGACGTTCGCGACCGGCCTCCGCGCATTCCTGCGTCAAGATCCGAATATCATTCTGGTGGGTGAGACACGCGATCTGGAAACCGCGCAGATCTGCGTGCGCGCGGCGCTCACCGGCCATCTGGTTTTCACCACGCTGCACACGAACGACGCGCCAACAGCTATCTCCCGGATGATCGATATCGGCATTGAACCTTATTTTGTCACATCGTCATTGCTGCTGGTCGTGGCGCAGCGGTTGGTGCGGCAATTATGCGAAAAATGTCGCGAGCCCTACCGGCCCGATCCGCTCAAGCTGCCCAAGGACTTTCCAATGCCGCCGAACGGCATGCTCTTTCGCGCCAAAGGATGCGACGCCTGCTCCAATACCGGTTTTCTCGGCAGACGGGCTATTTATGAGATGATGCCCATGACGGAAGAGCTCTCTCATTTGAGCGCCACGCGAGCCCCAACCGCCGAGCTGCGGCGGGCGGCTCAAGCCGGCGGGATGCTGACTCTTCAAGAGGCCGGATTCCGCAAAGTTGCGGCGGGGCGCACGACCATCGAGGAAGTTCTGCGGGTCACCATGGCCAGCGGGACCTGATAAGAAAGCTTTCCCATGCCACGATTTACCTACAGCGCGCGTCAGCCGGATGGACGAACGGTCACCGGCGAGCAGGAAGCGGCCAGCGAATATGAGGCGCTTCGGATCCTGCAGCAGCAAGGCTTTATCGTTACCCGCGTCCAAGAGGGAAAGTTGTCTGAATTGCCGACGAACCTGAACAACGTCCGGCGCCACAAGCGCATCCGCTCGCGCGATATGATCATGTACATCCGGCAGATGGCGACGCTACTAAGCTCGAATGTGCCGCTGCTGCGAGCGTTGGATGTGATCCGAAGCCAAACCGAGAGCCAGCACTTGGCGGATGTCATGGAAAAAATGGCATCCGACATCCGCGCCGGCGCCACGTTCAAAGACGCCATGGGCCGGCATCCAAGGGTATTTCCCGTTCTTTGGTCTTTCCTTATTGATGCGGGAGAGGTGAGCGGCAAGCTGCCTTTGGTGCTTGAACAATTGGCCCTGTATGTTGAAACGAGCCAGCGCATCAAAACCAAATTCATCACCGCGATGTTCTACCCGGCGATCCTCACGCTGGTCGCGTCAGGAGCGGTGTCCGTGTTCTTGTTGTTTGTCATTCCCATCTTTAAAAACCTGTTCGACAGCTTTGGCGCAAAGCTTCCGCTGCTCACGCGGATGGTGATAGCCACAAGCGACGGGCTTCGGCACTATTTCATATTCGTTCTACTCGTGGGTTTTGCGGTCGGATTCTTCCTCAATCGATTCGTGCGCACGCCGTCCGGTAGGGCGACCGCGGACCGGTTGGTCCTGCGCGTGCCGTTCGTCGGCGCTTTCTTCAAAGATATTATCCTGGCCCGTGTCGCCAGCAGTCTTTATATCCTGATCAAGAGCGGCGTGAATATCCTTCGCGGCCTGGAAATCACAGCGAAAAGCTCCGGCAATATCGTCTTCGAGGATGCGCTGTTGCGCGTGCGGGACGAAGTACAGCATGGAAGGCCGATCGCGGTTTCGCTGGCAAAGCATCCCATTTTCCCCGGCATGTTGGTGCAGATGGTTATGATCGGAGAAGAGAGCGGCCGTCTGGAAGAGCTTTTGGCGCGCGTTGCCGCCTACTATGAGGAGCAGGTGGACGTCTTTGTCAACCGGCTCAGCACTGTGCTTGAGCCCCTGATCCTCGTGGTCATGGGGGGCATTGTCGGCGTGCTGGTGATCGCTATGTTCCTGCCTATTTTCCGGCTTAGCTCTGTTATCCGCTAATCGCCTTGACAATCTTCTCTTACCTCAGCCATACTTAGTGTGTCTGGGCTCCTTGATAAACACCTGATGCGGATGACATTGAAGTGACAAGGGCAAACTCACGGCAACGTGAGGACGCAAAGCCTCCGGCCCCGGGAGATCGGGGTAGCTGGGCTGCCGATTACGGCAGCCCTTCTTGTTTATAGGTAGATAAAAACATTGACAAACACATGAGACAAGATTATTTAGAAGAGGGTACTGGCGCTTGCAAGACAGCGGTTAACGAGCGGGGGGGTGCGAAATGAGCAAGCAAGATCTAAGAGGGGTTCTTAGCGGTCGCGGTGGTTTCACCTTGATGGAACTCATGATCGTCGGCATTATCTTGGCAGTGGTGGCTGGATTGGCCGTTCCCGGCTATATCTCCGCGGTTGAAAAATCCCGCAAGCAAGAGGCGCTGGAAACCCTGGGTGCTCTGCGGAATTCAGAGATTCGCTTTTTCGCCGGCAATGCCACTTACACTCCTACGTTTACGCAGTTGGATTTTGATCCGACGAAAGCAACAGGCACGCCGTACTTTACCTACACTGCGGCGGGAGGCGCGACGTTTACCGGAACCGCAACGCGCAACGCAACGAAATTTAGCGCCTTGAGCGGCTGTACCGCGGGGTATACACTTACGATCACCGACCAGGGTGTTATTACGCAGGGTTGCTGATTTACTCCAAGATCACCGCGATATGTAGCGCGGTCGGGGATTTCGGTCGAGGTGTGCCAGCCGCGCGATGTGTGGCTGGCACAACTCTTTTCAACAAGACAGCGGGGAGCGGCGCGGATGACGGCAATGGTTCGAAACGATCGACGCGGTATGACGCTGATGGAGGTCATGATCGTCGTCATTGTCATGGCTGTGGTCGCGGCGCTGGCTGTCCCTGGCTACCGGCAAACAGTCGAACAGGCGCGATCGAGCGAAGGTACGACGAATCTGAATATTATTCTAATGGGGGAAAAGCTCTACAAATCCGACAATAGCACGTTTATCGGCGGGTTGGCTTGCGCGAGCACCGGAACCCCGACTACATGTACCGCCATCAATACCGCGCTCAATACCGACATAACCGCTGAGTTTTACAACTTAGCCATTGGCGGCGCGACTAAAGCCACGTTCTCGGCAACGGCAACCCGAAGGGGCGGCACGAAAGTCTTTACGATCGATCAGACGGGAACCATCACTTCAGCAGGCACGTACTAGCATGCGACATGGGCTCCGCCTCTCAGTTCTTCTATTTGTCGCCCTCGCTGCGGCCGGGACGGTTCGAGCCGAAGATGTCACCCTCTCCACAGAGCATTCCTCTCCTACCGGGCGATACCGCACCGTTAATGCGAACGAGCGGCTCGATGTCGGCAGCGAGGCTACTTCCGGCGACGCGGACTTATTTGGCAGCCTCGAGCTTGAAAAGGCAACGGGCGACCAGACACTGGCGGCATGGACTTCCGGCGGAAGGATGACGATCGAGGGAGGCCTCAATATCCGGGACGCTGCGGGCGCTACCTCGTTGCTGTTTGTTGACGCGGCCACGAACCGGGTCGGAATCGGGAATTCGAATCCGCAGATGATGCTGGATGTAAGCGGACCGGTTCGGGCGATCAATATCCACTCCTACGCGGACGCGAGCACCGGCGATGCCGGTTTCTTTGAGCTCTTCGCGGCCAGCGATGCGTTTGAGACTTTTGTTAATGAGCATGTTTCCGTGGCTTGCCATGCAGCCAATGCGCCGCCAGGGGTAAACGATTTTGATCTGCTTCCGCTCTATATCGACGGCAATCCACTTGTGCTCCAGGGAGAGCTTAAGCCGGGTGTCGTCGAAGCAGGCGGCCACGGCCAAGTAGTGATCAAGGGAGATCCCGTCCCGGGATTGGCCAATGTCGGACTAGTCGTTGGATACCAGAACTATGGCAAAGCGGCCGCCAACGTGGTCATGCCGAGTTCGCTTGAATTCAAGAAGGATGTCCAGCCGCTGGCACCACAGGATTATCAAAGCATCCTTAAGAGCTTGGACACGTTCACGGTTGCTCGGTATCACTATTTAGAGGATTCTCCCGGTGCACCGCTTCAATTCGGTTTCATTATGGAAGAAGCTCCCGAACAGGTGCGGTTGGAAGGGGGCATTAGCCTGTACGGGAGCTATGGCTATCTATACGCGGCGGCCAAAGCGCTCAAGGCCGACCAAGACATGCTGAAAGCCCGCCTTGAGGCGCTTAAGAAATGATCCGGCGCTTGGGATTTTTCGGCGCGGCTTTCTTAGGGCTGTGCTCTTTGGCGGTTGCGGATGATGTGACGCTGACCTCTGCTTATCCGACCCCATATGGGGAATACGGGGACTTGACGATCCAGGATTCGGTCACCGTGGGCAAGAAGGCAACCGCAACCGGCGCCGCGACCATTTACGGTAACCTCGCGATTGCCGGCCCGGAAGATATCTCCGTGTGGGGGCCGCTCATTGTGGATCCCGCGGCCATTATCGCCGACTCGTCGCGGCCCGGCTTCTTCCGAGCGGATCCGAACAGCGTGGCTACGCTAAGAGTCGAAACCGACACGATTCCATCCCCACCCTGCGCGGCGCAAGATTGGTACTGCCAATCGTACTGGGTCAGCATCGGAAAAACGAATAGCACAGCGCAATCTGAACTGGATGTGAACGGCCCGATTTACGCGGGCGAATTTCGAGCCGCGGACGGCCCGCTCGAGCAAACGCTCTTTTTAGAGACACGGGCCGATAACACAACCGCTCCGCCAAGGACATGGGGACAGCTCCGGGCCCAGGATCCGGCCGGATGGGCCGGCCCCAGGAGCGTGCTGCGGGTCTTTGGCCAAAAAAAGATTGTTCTCAACCGGAACAGTCCCGGAAAAGTCCTTGTGGGCACCAATACCGTTCCTGCGCAGTGCGCCGGTCCGAGCTTCAAATTTTGCGTGTCAAATACGCTTCAAACACGCATGAACACCCCGGCCCCCTATAGCTCTCGGGCTTTTAAGCGGGATATCGCTCCGCTGAGCGCTTCAGATTACCAGCATGTGGCCGACTGGCTCGGCCAATCCAATGCTATCTATTTCCGGTACAAGGAAGATTCATCCGACGAGCCCTTAAGGCTGGGGCTGGTCGCGGAACAAGCTCCGCCGGAGATCCTGAGTGATTCCAAGCAGAATATCGCATTTGCCCAGCTCGTTGGGGCGCTGTACGCCGCAGCCAAATACCTCCATGAGCAGAACCAAGAATTGGAGGCGGAAGTGAGCCGCCTCGAGGCGGAGGTCAACGCTCCATGAAACGGGCCAACCGCTGCGCACTCTTGGTATTCATGCTGCTTGCGGGCCGCACCGCCATCGCGCTCGCAGACGACGTCACGCTGACGACCTACCTGCCGTCTCCGGATTGGGAAGACTACAAACGGCTGCAAGCAAGAGGTCAATTCACGATTGACGATGCGGCCGCGACGGCCGGCAGCCTGCAGATCTTCGGCAACTTGGACGTATGGAATGGGTCGGTGACTGTCACGGGGGATGCTAATCCGATTCACTTCGGCCGGAACTGGGGACCGTACAGTACAGCTGGCACTCCCATTGATGGATTGCGCGTGCAGCCGGCCGCAAATTGTGTGTCCATTGGCACGAATACCTGCAATCCAGGAACATCGAAACTTAAGGTGTTCACCGCAATCCGCGGCAACGGCCTTTTTGTAAAGCCGCAAGGTCCTGAGCCAAATTATCTTTTCGCCAACGCCACGTGGACCGGAACACCGTGCCTCTTTGCTAGCCCCGCGAACCCTGATGGCACGCGTCGCGGATTTCTAGGGGCGCGGCGGATGATTGGCACGGGGCCCGCGCCAGCTGTGGATCCCTTTGCGCCGATGCGGCTGGAAGCCAGGCTTATTGAAATCGGCGATTGGCGACGCGCAGATATGGGCCTTCCCGTAATTCCTTGTCCGCCGAATCCGCCGACGCGATTCAAATGGTGCTCGACTCCTTACACCGGTCACCCGGACTATGGAGACACGACGCAAGGCATCTTGGTCGGCGTGGATACGATCCCTAATCCGGGGCAAGAGGATATTGTGCCGGCGGCAACCCCGCTATGGTACCAGAATGTCGTCGTGCTCCAGGTTGGTGATCCTGCTAACCCGATGGATGCTTACTTTGGCAACAATATTCAAGCTTTTCCATCCTCGAGAGCCTTTAAAAAGGACATCGTGCCGTTGACCGCCGCGGAAATGAGCGGGTACTTGACTCAAGCCGCCAAGACGGACGTAGCGTATTACCACTATATTGGAGATCCGCCGGATCGCGCTCTGCGAATAGGTCTGATCGCGGAGGATGCTCCGAAAGAATTCAGCGACGGGAAATCGATTCACCTTTTCCAAGCGGCCGCCTATTTGACGGCCAGCATGAAGGCGCTCAAGATGGAAAACGATGCATTGCGGGCGCGCATCGAAGTGTTGGAAGCGAAGAAGGCAGCGCTGCGAAAGGCGCGGTAAACCGAGCGATGCGGCGGAATAGGCATGGATTCACTTTGCTGGAAGTTCTGATCGCCACGATTATCCTTGCGGGAATGGGGGCTATCCTTTTCGGTAGCTTTTTGACCGCTCGCCGATGGGTCGTGCAAGCGACGAGCGGCGTACCGATGAATCTGGCGCGCGAACGGTTGGATGAGCTTCAGATGTCCGTTCGCATGGATACCTGGAACACGGGGCAGATGAAGGTCTCGGCGCCGGCGTGGACCGCGGAGCCGGCCATTGTTTTGGACGGTGTTAGCTACACGCGCCGCACCCGGGTAAGTACCGTGCCGGGCATGCAGTACCGAAAAGTCGAGGCAAAAGTCGAATGGTAGCCCCCCGGCTCCGTCTTAACAAAGGGGTATCTCTCACCGAGCTGTTGCTCGCCACGATTCTCCTTTCCGTGATTTTCTTGGCGTGCATCTCGCTCTACCTCAGCGCCATGAATTTTCTAAAAGCGCAGAAAGACCGGTGGGCAAGAATCGATTCCTTCCTAGCGATGGAGCACGTGGCACGGCGCATTGTCTTAGGCAACGACATTCTCGTGAATCCGGCGCAGAAATGGGTCAAAGTGCGGTGGGATTACCAGGGCGACTACAACGTGCCTAACCGCACGCCGGAAAACTTTGCCGACGACCAATGGCTCAAATACGGCATCATCGGCAATGCGCTGCGTTGGCGGGTGGATGCGACGTCGGCGGCAAACGTCACCGCTGGGGATGCGGAGGTTCAAGCAGGCCTGTTTGTTGACGCCACGGCATCATTCTTTCTCTTGAATAACCCTCCGGGGCCTGCAGGGCCTCCCACGGTCGACGTGCGCTTGCGCACGCGCATCCAGCAAGCGCCCGATGTTTATATGACGCAGCACACCGGATTGATCGTGCGCGGACGGGCGGTGGACTGATGACCAATCGCCGACTCAACGAACAAGGCGCAGCGCTGACTGTTGCCATCATGACGGTGCTGCTGCTGTCAATCCTCGGCGTCACGGTTTTGACGCTTGCGTATAATCAGGCCCGGTTAACGAACGCGGCGGTAGGGGGCCGGACAAAGGCTTTCTATCGGGCGCAGGCCGGGATGGTGGATGGGCAAGAGAAGATTCATGTAGGAAGCTGCCCGGCCTGCCAAAAGGTGGGATGCGCGAGCTGCGACTCGAGCTGTCCGACCTTTGGGGCGGCATGTCCTTACGAGAACCCAGGTCTGGATCCCAAGGCCTATTCGCTGGATGTCGACGGCGACAAAGTAATGGATACAACGGTCGACATTGGGCCGGTCGACGCGAAAACAAACCTCAGGGATATTGTGTCGCTGGGACTGCAGAACTAGCGTCGGCTGGTTGTTCAGCCTCGGCGGGCGCTTCTAGCCCGTGCATGATCGTGAAAAACTCGGGCGTGAAGATCATTTCATAGCCGTAGAAGCCCATGTCCGTGGTTCCTCGGTCTTTAACGGCCTTCCAATCGTCGTAAAATCCCAAAGAGATGTCCATCCATTTAGGCGCGGTGTCGTACCATTCCGGATGGGCAAGCCCGCCTGCCTTGTACACGCGCGCCAAGTAGGCAAGCGCGTAAATGATCAAGTTGGCGTTGCCGCCGGTGTCGCGTGCCGCCTCTGAATAGATAAACATCCACTTGTCCGCTTCCCAGCCGTATTTGACCACGAAGTTCATGGTCTGCAGCGCCATTTCCTGCATGAGCGCGGCATCGCGCAAACCGTAGTCTTTATCATCTTGCATGAAGTGAATCACGGAAGCGATCAGCGGACCGGCCATCCAGGGATTGGTGCCGTTGTAGAGGGTTTTACCGTGAGGCGGCTCGGGCGAATTGTCCTGCCGGGGGTACATGTACCACCAGCCCGTGCCTTGCTTCCAATCGTTCTTGCCCACGAGTTGCCCGTTCACGTAGTGCTCTGAGGGCGTCTGCCACCACTCGGTGAGGTGCTTCACGATTTGTGCCGCGGCCTGGTGGTACTTGGGGTCGCCGGTTCCGCGGTAAGCCTCATTCAGCGTGAAGAGCGGCCAGGCGTAGTCGCGTTCAGCCTCAGCCCAGTGCGGTTTGCCGACTGGGGTCCCGAATAACACAGGCGCGGCATTGGACCACCAATCGCCGACTTCGCGCATTACTTCAAGCGCGCGGCGGTCGCCGGTGAGCAGGTAATAATCGGGCAGCCCGGACAGATGAGCGTGGCCGCCGTGCAGGTTGCGGCATTCATGATCAATCATCTCGTGTTTGATCACATGCGCCTCGCCTGGCCCGAAGCCGACGGGTTTGCCCTTATGGTCCTTCCAGTAGCCGAGGCGGTTCGCGTGCGAGACGTCGATATCCATCCAATGCCGCGTCGCCATCTCGCCAATGTCCCACCAGATTGGATCAAGGGAGCGCAGGTATTGGATGAAGTAGATATGCGCGCCGATGTGAGTGTCGTTATAGAAGCCGGGAATCTTCACGTTGTCGCGCACGCCCGCCCAACCGGGACGCATGCGGTCGCCGTAGTCGCGCCAGCCAAAGAGCACGGATAGCGATCCGGATTCAAGATGGTCTCCGATGCTTCGCTGGTATACGCCATCGTGGAGCCACGCTTCATAGCCTTCGGACCAAGGCCCGGCTTCGAGAAGATCGCCGAAGACGCCGCTTTGGCAGTACCACGCCGCGGACGCCAGCGCGCGCGGCGGGTCGTCGAACGTGCGCGCCAGATCACGAATCGTGGCCCATTGGCCCGGACCCTTGTGAAACTGTAAGAGCATCTGGTAGGTCTTGGCTCCGCCTTCGCGGGGAAAATAGAACGTGTTCGGCCGGCGGTAGCGGTTGTCCTCAGCATGGTTCGCGGGATAGCGAACATCCGGGCGGTCGCCGCTCGCACGCTGCGGGTGCAGCCAGACAAGCATCTTGCCGTCGTCGATCGCGAGCTCTTTGGGGAACTGCTGCCAAAATTTGCGGACGATCACGGCAACGCCTTTTTGCTCGTTGCTGAGGTCCATCCACCCATCGGCTTTTCGGCCCTGAGCGATTCCTTCAAAGGAAAAGTCAAAAGGCTGCAGCGAGCCGTCGACGTAGCGCATCTCGCCGGATTGGTAAAGATAAGGGGATCCTTCCGACGGGCCGGCAAAGACCTGGCCGCCTTCTCCGGCAAAGAGCCCGGTTGCTGACGGGAGCTTCACCGGCAGCTCGATACCGTAGCCGCTGACGGCCAAGGCAAGCTGCGAACGTTCGGCCTCGACGTCGCGCTCCTCGCGCGTGTCGACCAAGGAATAATCAACCTGCACCGTGTCTTGGCCGGCATAGGCGTACAGGCGGATGATGTAGTCCGTCAGCTTCTTGCCCTTGTCCGAGTGAAGCGAGCCGGCGGCGCGGATCACAATGCGCAAGGGGCCGGCTTCTTCCACTTCGATGCGGGGATGCGGATCAAGGGACACACGAAAAGTTCCGCCTTCTTTAGCATCGGTCAGAAAAATATCGGCCGGCGCGGTCAGGATAGCTTCGTTGTCGGTAAATTGGCCGTCGGCATTGGCATCGGCCCAGGCTTGGCGGAACAAGGTAAAGCGATCTTTGCCGATGGTGAACCGCAACGGCCCGGTCGTGACCGTAAGTTCCTTGGGACTATCGGCGACCTGCAAGGGAGTTGCGGGCGTGCTGGGCGCAACAGCGGGATCGCTTTCAAGCTGGAACGCCTCCGAACCCGGATCCGCCAGGAAAGTCACCAGGACAGACTTGTAGCTGCCGTCCGGCCAGCGGGCAAGGCCGGCGAATTGCGCCGGGATCACGCTGCCGGCGGCGTCTTTGAGCTGCAGATGCGCGAGCGAGGTGACCGCCGCGCGAGGGAACGGAACGCCGGAGGAAACCGGCCAGCGTGTTGTGACGGGGCGAGAAAGAGATAAAGGAACCTGCGTCACTGAAACGGGCGGCTTGTCGGCAACAGCGCTCGGAGCGAGCAGGTGCGAGGTTGTTCCAGAGGACGCGTGCTGCTGCGATGCCGGGGAAGATTCTTGCGCAGCATCGGAGGGAGCCGATTTTCCGCAGCCGGAAAATCCGATGACCGTGAGCGCGCTCAATAAGACTGCATGATGTACTCGCATGAGCCGCATCATAGCATGGAGTCCTGCAGCGAAAAAAGATTTGTGCGGGTGTAGGGGCTTGTGCTAGGCTGGCGGCAACCAAGGAGGAAATCCATGTCCAAAGCATCACGGGTGGGTACTTTGTTGATGGCGAGTGTTTTGCTCTCCAGCGGTTGTTACGGTCCTTTTTATCTCACGAGAAAAGTTTGGGAGTGGAACGGCCAGGTTGGCGGGAAGTGGGCGAATGAAGTCGTTTATATCGTCATGGCGCACATTATTCCCGTGTACGGAATTGCCGGGTTGGCGGATGCGGTGATCTTCAACTCCATCGAGTTCTGGGGCGGAGCGAACCCCATGGCGCCGACGGCTAAGGACGGCACCTCGGTTCAGACCAAGCAGATTGCCCGGGGCGACGATGAAGCCCGCGTCAGCAAGATTTCAGGGCCTGAAGGCGAGCAGCTTTTGATCGAGCAATTCCACAAGGGCGAGCCTTCCGGCACGCTGCGCGTGGCGCAGATCAACGGCGTGACCACAGGCACGGACGCCGAGGGTAATGTGCTCTTCACCGCGAAGACGCTTGAAGACGGCAGCGTAGTCGTGAATGATGCCAAGGGCATTCAGGTTGCCTCGCACTCGCCTGAGGATGTGGCCAAGCTTCAGAAGGTGGCCCTCCAGTAATAAATCGAGCTCCAGGTCTTGGCGGCATCAGCCGCCGGATGGTAAGCTTGTAAAGCACGGCGGTCCGAAAGGACCGCCGTTGCTTTTTGAAAAGGAGCCGAATGCCGCGACAAGTGAAAAAAGCAAAGAATAATCAGACAGGTTTCCTGAGCTTGATCTCGCACAAGCTGCATACGCCGCTTGCGGTCGTCCATTTGAAGGCTTCCATGCTGCTGGACGAAACGGACGGCGATCTGAACGAAAAGCAGCGGCGATCGCTGCAGGAAATCATGCGATACGCGCAGGAGCTGCGCTGGTCGATCGAGAAATTGCTCGTTTTCTCGGACATGGACCGCGTAGGGCCTTCAGCAGCGCCGCGTCCGGTGGATCTATCGAGCTATGTGCCATGGGGGGTGGAGCGCATCGTAAGGGAAGTGGGGAGCAGCCGCGTGCGGCTCGCGATCGGGAAAGTGATGCCCGGAATCAAACTGCGGATGAACGAAGTCTATATCGACTTAATTCTGCGGAACCTGATCGAGAATGCCGTGAAGTTTTGCGACAAGCCGGAAGTCCTAATCGCGGTCGCACTGGAAAAACGGGGCGGAGATGCGCTACTGAGCATCGCAGACAATGGCCCGGGTGTTACCCCGGCGCAGCGGAAGAGGATATTCGAGCCGTTTTACCAAATCGAGGCCAACGCGAGCGGGCAGGTGCAAGGCATCGGGCTTGGCCTGGCGCTCGTGAAGCGGTTGGCTCAAGCGCACGGCGGCCGGGTTGAACTTCAGTCCAAACGCGGCAAAGGCACGACGATCTTGGTCAGACTCCCAGCGCTACCGTGATCAAGTGCGTGCCCGCCTTGGGCAGAGCCGACAACGCCGATCGCGCCACGGTAACGCCTCCTTCCGGACGCTCAGTGAATGCGAGCGCATGGCCGCGCGAGCGGATGGCTTTCACGCGGTAACGGCCCGCGTCCACATTCGACGGATTCTCAATCCGGACCTCAAGCGACCTTCCCGCGAACTGGAAGTGCGCCGTCAGACTTTTTTGCTTGCCGAAATCATCGCGCGTCAACTGCGGATCGACCACCCAGTTTCCTTTTTCTCCGCGCAAGCCGCAGACCTGGGTCAAGACAAGGTAGATGAGCCACGACGCGGAACCCGTGAGGTAGCTGTACATGCCCCGGTTGTCCGCGTTGAAGTATTCAGGCAAGCAAGGGAAGATGCCGGCAACGGATGAATCGTTGGCCATCCGGTACAGCGCTTGCCAAACGCGGCGGCCATCGTGCGGGCGGCGCCGAAGGTACAAGGCGTACGCGTACATCACGGCCATGTGGCTGAACACCGCGCCGTTTTCTTTTTCGCCGTAGGCGAACGAGAAGGCGCGGCCAAGGTCAGGCTGGATGGAACCGAAGTCGGTGTTGAGGCGAATACCGCCGGTGCCCGAGTCGCGCAAGTGCGCGTTCACGCACCGGACCACGGCGTCTACCTGAGGTTCGGTCGCAATGCCGCTCATGATGGGAAAAACCTGGCCCGTGAGCGTCATGCGCATGCGGCCGGCTCGCATGCCTTCGACCCGCCTGCCGCGGTTGTCATAGTAGCCGTTGAAAAAGCCGCGCTTTCCGTCGGTCAGCCATTCGTGCCGGCGGATCTCGCCCGTGATCGCGTCCGCTTTGGCGCGCAGGTCTTTTGCCAGCGCGTCGAGCTTCACCAGGTGCTGCTTGCCGGAAATATCCCGCGCGACCTCTTCAAGGTAACGCCGTAACGCGGCGCGTTTTGCCGATGGCGAACGATAAGCGATGCGCCGGGCTCCCGGGAGGCGATCGAGTAAAATCAGGAGCTCTTCCGCGAGGAGAATGGAGTCCATGCCTTCTTCGCGCAACCGATCAAGCCAATGGGCCAGGCGGCGGAAATTCCAGGCATAGAACGCGCTGAACGCCACGGATTCGCCGCGCTGGGCGGCCATGTCCAACCCGTCGTTCCAGTCCGCGCCTTCGAGCAAGCACTGGTTGTGCTCGCCGACGTTAAAGAACGCGGTGACATGCTGGACGATCATGTGCTCTAACAGCGTCCCGCGGTACACGCGGCCGGAGCGCATGCGCAACGCATTCCCATAAGCGGGCGTCCACTTCGCATCCTGCTCGCGGCAGCGGAAAATCTGCGGATCTCGGAAATACTCGCGCTCTTCCAAGAGAAATCGGGTGTCGCCGGTTTGGTCAACGTAAAGCAGCGTTGTCAGAGCGGGCCACGCGCCGTGATCCATCCAGGTGCGCGGAATGCTGTTGCGGTCCGCGATGAAGCTGCCGTCTTTGCCGATAATGGTGGCGTTCGAGCCATCGATGCGGATGCCGCCAAAATTGTGAAGCAGTATGCCGCGCACAGATGCCGGGTCGGACAATAGAAGCGCGAGGCAGTCTTGCCACAGGTCGCGCCAGCCGCGCCCGCCGCGGCCGTAGTCGAACTGCGGCAGGTAGGAGTTTCCATAGAGCCGGCGAAGCATGGGTTGAATGCTGACCCAAGTGAGCCAGCTGTCGAGGTTGCGGTCATCGGAGACAAACGCCACCGGCCGAACGTCGGCCAGCCAATACCGCTTGGTTTTTTCCAATGAACGGCCGGCAAGTTCAGGCCGGGAAAAGATGCGGGCCCATCGCCGGATCCGCTGGTTTTGCTCGGTCGCGCCGCTTACGATCAGAAAATCGGCCGAGCGGCCCGGAGCCAGGCTGCATGGCTTGAAGCGAAAAGCCCCGATGGCTTCAAGCCCCGGATCGGATCTAAAGGGGCGGTGGGGAGTCGTTTCTCGCTTCCACACTGCGTCCGGAGCGGCAAACGTGCCGCTGCCTAAGAAGTCTTCCTCAACCGACCAGACCGCGGCCGGCGGCGCGCCTTGGGGGCCGAAGCCCAGCACAGCGTATCGCATCGCGTTCAGCCGATGCCCGCGCTCGTCAAAGGACATCGTGGGTTTGACTTGCAGGCCATGTTTCAGCAATTCAAGCCGATGCAGCAAGACCGTGACGTGGCGGTGGTCCCGGACATTGTCGGCTGAGCGCGCGTAAAGAGGCACAGCGGCGTAGGGCATGAAACGAACCGGTGACGCGCCGGTGTTCGTGACCGTGACGCGCATGAGCTCGACCGGCTCGGCCAGATCCGATGGACACCACAGAACCGCGGTTGCTTCAAGTCCGCGAGCGGGCGACCGTCGGGTAAGGGAGAACCAACCGGGTCCGCCGGTGATTCGGCGGGATGCGAGCGCGCGCGGGTCAAAACCCGCGAGGCTGAACGGCTCGCCCGAGGAAAAAACCATCCAAAAATCCCGGTGAACAAGGCTGTGGGCCAGGTCTTCTGCCGTGAGCGGGGGCGAGAGGTAGTGATGATGGCCGATCGCCGGGCTTCCTTGCAGGAGCGGCGATGTCCACGAGAGCATTCCGCCCTCGTTCGCCAACGGAAAATATAACCGGCCGACGTGCCCGGCGCCTTGTGCGACAAAAGTGCCGTCCGCGGGCCGGCCGTCGGTTTTATTCTGAAAACGCCACCACCCGTGGCTGGGATCAGTAGGCATTGGGCCCAATTCTAGCATACGCGGACAAATATTCGCAGAAGTCTGCGCTCTGGTAGAATGGCGCAATAACAAAGGAGAATCGGCAATGCCTGCGAACCGCTTCATCCATTCCGTGCTCGTTGTCAGTTGTCTCCTCTGGGGAGTACCCCTCGCATCCGCCGCGCCGCATAGCCAGACCGTTGAGTACCGAGATGGGGACGCGGTGCTGGAGGGCTACCTTGCTTACGACGATTCGATCCAAACCCCGCGGCCCGGCATCTTGGTTGTGCATGAATGGAAAGGCCTGAATGACTACGCCAAACGGCGGGCAGATCAGCTGGGGGAGCTGGGGTACGTGGCATTCGCGGCCGACATGTACGGCAAGGGCGTGTACGCAAAGGATCACGATGAAGCGGCGAAACTCTCGGGCATCTACCGGAACGACCGGGCGCTCATGCGGGCCCGGGTAACCGCGGCGCTCGATGAGCTCAAATCGCTCCCACAAGCGGATCCCAAACGCCTCGCGGCTATCGGCTATTGTTTCGGCGGCATGAGCGTGTTGGAACTGGCGCGCAGCGGGGCGGATGTGCGCGGAGTGGTGAGCTTTCATGGAGGGTTATCCACGCCGAACCCGGAAGATGCGAAGCAAATCAAAGGACGTATCTTGGCGTTGCATGGCGCGGATGACAGGTTCGTAAAGCCGGAAGAAGTCGCGGCTTTCGAAAAGGAAATGAAAGACGCCGGCGTCGCCTATAAGTTGATTAAATACCCGGGCGCGGTGCACGCATTCACCGTGGCGGAAGCCGGGAACGACCCTTCCACAGGCATGGCTTACAACGCGGATGCGGATCAGGCATCGTGGGCTGAGCTTGTAAAATTCCTGGCGGAGGAGCTCAAATAGCCCATGCGCCGGCTGATACTGGCACTGGTTTTACTCGGATTCGGTTTCCCGGCGTCCGGAGCGCGGGCGGACACCATCCGCCTCAAGAACGGCAACCGGTTCAAAGGCACTGTTATGCAGCAGGCCGAGGATCACGTGATCATTGAGATACCCGACATGGGCAAGATGCGATTCGAGGCGAACGAAATCGCTTCGGTCAAGGTAGATAATCCTCCTCCGCCCGCTCCCGCCCCCACGCTTGAGACCACGCTAGGCGCTCCAACGTCGTCCTCAGAGCCATTGGCAGAAGAATACAAGGACTCCACCCAGAATACGGACCCGGTTTTTGAAGACACGCCAAGCGCAGGAAATACCCTGCGCGAATGCGACAGCCGATCGGTTGCCGGTATTTTTGTGAACTTGGTCGGAGAGGAAGGCTTATATAGCGCGCAGGTTTCGTTCAAGGATAAAAAGTATCAAACGTGCGCTACGCGAGGCGTTCTGCTCATCAGCCGGGAGACTACCGAATATAAGAAGGACTTTAAGCAAGAGTGCGTCACTTGTTTTGCCGAGCAAGTCGATGTGCCGGTGACAAAAATGGAATCCGTTCGATCCATCAACTTCAAGCCCGCGGATTTTGAAACCAAAGAAACCGGCAACCCTTACCTTCTTGTTAATTTCCGTTCGGGCCAGATCGAGGAGGAAGATTTTCTGCGTTTTCAATACCGGTCGTTTGAAGTGCGCAAGAAAGTTCCCTAGCTGCAACGATAATGTCGAAGGCCAAATTGAATCACGGCGTTCGGATCGTATCCGCCGCTCTTTACGCGGTTGCAGCCGGGTGTTTGCGCGTCAGCTTGCCGCAAGCGAATCTCATGCCAGCCGCGCCCGCGCATGAATTGGCTTGGCAAGAAGCGGTCGCGCTTGCGCT
>JAHFGY010000198.1 GCA_023247195.1 Candidatus Omnitrophota bacterium
CATCCAAATTCGTGAAGGTGGCGCTGTCCGGCATTGGCGGCGATGAGCTCTTCGGCGGCTACCCGTGGCGGTACTGCCGTGCGGATCGCCGGTTTACGCTGGCCGCGTATCAGCGCCGGTACTACGCCGCATGGCAGCGCCTGGTGCCGGATGCGGACCGAGAAAAGCTGTTCAATCCCGAGACCTGGCGAGAGCTTAAGCGCTTGGCGCCCTTTGAAGTCTTTCAAGAAGTATTCGCCGGAATAAGAAAACAGCCGCGCACGACCGAAGATTACGTGGAGCTTTCGCTCTATTTCGAGGCCAAGACGTTCCTGCACGGCCTTTTTATCGTTGAGGACAAGCTCAGCATGGCGCATGGACTGGAAACGCGCGTGCCGTTTCTCGACAACGACCTCGTGGACTTCGCGCTGCGCGTACCTGTGCGGATGAAAGTCGCAAACCTGAAGCGCATCGTGCGGCTCGATGAGAATGAACCGGGACCTAAATCGGCTCGGTATTTCCGCCGCACGCGCGATGGCAAGCAAATCCTGCGCAAGACCATGTCTCGCCTGATCCCGGACAGCGTGACCGGCCTGGCAAAGCAAGGATTCAGCGCCCCGGACGCGACCTGGTTCCGCGGGGAGAGCATCGAATATGTCCGCACGATGCTGACCGATCGCGGGGCGCGGATTTATCGCTATTTGAGCCCGGCTTATGTCGAAAACGTGCTCCAGCAGCACTGCAGCGGGCAGGTCAACCGCCGGCTGCTGATCTGGTCGCTCTTGAGTTTCGAGTGGTGGCTGCGGGAATTCATGGGATGAGCGGCGAAACCCTTTCGCTCGTGATACCCGCCTACAACGAAGAAGCGACCATCGGTGCTGTGCTTGATGAGGCCGCTCGCGATTTTTCCGCGGCCGGGTTGGCGCGCTACGAGCTGCTCGTGGTCGATGACGGCAGCAGCGATGAAACCCGAAGCCGCGCCGAAGACTGGGCCCGCGCGCATCCCGCGGCGCGCGTGTTGCATCATGCCGCGCGCAAGGGGCTGGGCGAATCGCTGCGGACCGGATTTGCGTCGGCAACGCTCGACACCGTCACCTGGCTGCCCGGTGACGGCCAATTCGCTCCGGCCGACAGCTTGCGTTTGCTTTGGGCGCTCGGCGACGCCGACATCATCGTCGGCGACGTGGCGCCATCGAGGCGGGTCAAGGCTGACAGCATGGGCAGGCTGATTTTATCTCGCGGGCTGCGGCTGCTCATGCATGCAGCCTCGCGCCAGTTGGTCACGTACACGGGACTCGTGCTCTTTCGCCGCCGTATTTTGAGCGGCGTGCCGTTGACCGGCCGCACAGGCATCGTGAATTTTGAGCTCATCAACAAAGCGGCTTGGCGCGGCGCCGCCATCCGGAGGGCGGACTTTCACGTGGAGGTCCGCGCGCGGCGGGCGGGCCAGTCCAAAGTCGCGAATATTCCCACGGTGGCACAGCATCTGCAGGAATTGGGAGCGCTGCGTTCGTGGCGCCGCTCGATTGAACAAGGAGCAGCCTGACATGGCACAGCCCTTTCTGAAATCGCTCAAGATGCTGGACGCAAAATTGCGCTCGGCCAAGCGAGCGCAGTGGCACCGCGACTTGCCGTTCGAAGAGCTCGTGTTCGACTCCAAGGAGCGTGCCAAAAGCCTCGGATTCGGCGAAGGTTCCACGATTTACCACAACAGCTACGTTTACGGGGACGTACGGGTTGGGAAGCACACGTGGATCGGCCCGTTCACGATGCTGGACGGCAGCGGCGGAGGCCTGCAGATCGGCGAGTACTGCAGCGTCAGCTCCGGGGTTCATATTTACACCCATGACACGGTGAAATGGGCGGTGTCGCGCGGCCAGGCGTCCTATGAACGCGCACCGGTGCGCATCGAGGATTGCTGCTATATCGGCAGCCAAGCGATTATCGCGAAAGGCGTCACGATCGGCGCGCATTCCGTGGTGGGCGCGGGAGCGTTTGTGAAAAAAGACGTGCCGCCTTACTCGGTCGTTGCCGGCATCCCGGCACGCGTGATCGGCCGAGTTGAAGTAAAAGGCGAGAACGTGCGCTTCATCTATAAGAAGGGCAAGCAACGATGACCCGACAGCAACGCGGGGTGCTGATCAAGAGTCTGATCGGCTTGGTTCTCTTGGCGCTTGTCGGCCGGTCGGTTGACTGGGAGCGGCTGGGCGAGCTGCTGCAGCAAGCGCGTCCCGGCCCGGTAGCGCTGGCTTTTGCTCTGTTCCTGCTTGCCTGCGCTCTGACCGCGCTTCGCTGGCGTGTGCTCCTGGGCGCTTTCCCGAAATCGCCATCGCTCGCCATGCTCACGCGCATCTCGTTCATCGGCGTTTTTCTGAATACCTTCATACCCGGCGGCGTGGCCGGGGATCTGGTGCGCGGCTACCGCATCCAAGACAGCGAACGCGGCCAAGCACCTGGCTATGCGTCCATCTTCACGGACCGCTTCCTTGGGCTATGCGGGTTGTGCCTGCTGGCGGTCATTGGCGCGGCCACGATCATGCGCGAGATGATCGATGTCGGGCTCGCCGGCATTTTTCTGGGAATCGTGGCCGGGTTGATCGGCCTGGGCTTGTTCTTCTACAACCGGCGCATCGGCAGAATCGTTGAGTCGTTACTCAAGCGGCTGGGCGACACCGGGACCAAGGTAAGCCGGCTGCTGGAAGCGATCCGCGTTTACCGCGGGCACGGCGGCCGGGTCGCGCTGGCGCTTGGCATCACCTTTGCATCGCACCTCTTGTTCGTCACGGCCGTGGCTGTGCTGGCACGATCGCTTCAGATCGATCTAGCCTGGGGACATTTTCTCGCGTTCGTGCCTGTGATCGCGCTGCTGAGCGCGGTGCCGCTCTCGGTGAACGGGCTGGGAATCCGAGAAGCCGGGTATGTGCTGCTGTTCACGCGCGTGGGCGTAGTGCGCGAGCAGGCGCTGGGCTTGTCATTTCTGCATTTCGGATTGCTCATCCTGCTCGGGTTAGTCGGCGGTACGGTCTTGGCCATTGAGACGCTGGCTGGCGACCGGAAGGCTTTGGCGTGAAGTCCCGTTCCACCGCGTGGCTCTGCGTCGCTCTTATCGCCGTCTCGCAGTTCGCGCAATGGTACCGGCACGACCCGCGCGCCATGCTCGATGCGGAGCAGATGAATTTATGGATCGGGCTGGATTTTGTCCTTAGTCCGGTTTATCAATTGGACCAACCCGGGTATCCGGTGCGGCCGTGGGTCCGGCATATTTTTGGAGATCAGGTGCCCCCGCTGCGGCTTTCATCGCCGCACCCCGACGCGCCGTATGTGCCCGCCAGCGAGCTTGTTCTGATCTCCGAGGAAACCGTTGAGCGGCTCCGGCCGTATTCGAGCTTTT
>JAHFGY010000070.1 GCA_023247195.1 Candidatus Omnitrophota bacterium
TCACCTGGATCGAGCTTAAGCCAGCCTTTAGCCGCTGATCCACCGGCAGCAAGCAGCTGTCACTAATCCCGCGTACGTTCCCAGCGCATTACATCCGACCGCCAGCAACAACCCCAGCGCCGCCAGCGACGGGTGATACAGCGCGCCCACGATCGGCGCCGAAACCATGCCGCCGATGTTCGCCTGGCTCGCGGTTGCCAAGACCGCGAGCGGAATGCGCCTGAGCCGTCCGAAAACGAGCAGGCTCACGGCATGGACCGCCACAACCGTGGCCCCCACGCCCAGCCAACTGGCCGCGGCGCCCAGCGCGCCAAGCTTCGCCTGGGCGCCCGCAAGCGCCAACACAATCAATAGAAAGAACGACCCGATCCCTTGCGCTCCGCCGCTTGCTCGTTTTGCCGCGGGAAGCATCCCAACAAGCAACGCCGCTGTGGTTGCGAGCAGTACGGTCCACGCGGTCGGGGAAGCGGTCAACAAGGTTCGCGGCAGCCGTACAGCCGCGGCTTGGCAGAGAAAAGTCAGCAGTGCGGCAAAGCCAAGCGTCGCCGCCAAATTTCCAATTGATCGAGTCGCGGCCGCAGCCGGAGCTCCGAGCGGGCCGGAAAGCGCTGGAGCGACAGCGGCTTTGAGTCGGCTTTCGTCCGCCTTAAGCCAGCGATCCAGCGCGGCCTGGTGCGTCGACGCCGCAACGAGAACCGCCATCCACGTATAAGCCACCAGCGCATCCACGAGAATCAGCGGAGCGAACACCGCTTCGGGCGGTTCTAAGAGCGTGCGCATCGCAAGCAGGTTCATGGTTCCGCCGGTCCACGTCGCGGCAAGCGCTCCCGCGCCCTTCCAAGCTTGTTCCGGCAGCCAGTGCCGAAAAAGAAACACGCCGATTATCGTGCCCGCCATTACCGCTGCCGCTCCGACCGCGGTACTGGCCAGCGCGCTGCCGCCAGTCTGCAGGATGGATCGCAGATCCACGCTCATCAGAAGGACGATCAGCGCCATAGGCAGCAGCCCATCGGCCGCGGGCTTATAAGGACCGTTTTGTGACAGAAATCCAACGGTGGTGAGGAGCATGGGCACGAGGTAGCACCAGAGCGGCAACGGCAACCATCGGAAAATTTTTTCAAGGGAAGGAAGCCGAGCAAGCGCGGTGAGCGCGGACACAAGCGCTGCGAGCGCGATGAGCGCCGCAGCCCCGCTCATGAGCCGGAGCGGGAAGAATCAGGAAGGTAGCTGCCGAACGTGACGGTTTGCCCGTCCACCGTTGAGCCGGGTTTGATCTGCGCGAGCGCCGCGCCCAAGCGCTCGCGGCTTGAGATCCGGCGCACCGCGAGCCCGGTGCCGGGCGCTTCGATCAGGTCATCGCCTTTATCCACGAGCATCACATGGACGATTCGACGCGGATTGTCTTTCGCGGACAAGAAAATCAAGTCGGCCGGTTGGGGACTCTTCACGGGCCGGGCGCGCATTGCTTGCTCGTGCGCATCCCTGGGCAGCTGCATGCCCGCGGTGCGGTAGGCCAATCCCACCAAGCTCGAGCAGTCCACACCTGTGGTCGGAACCGAAGCCAAATGCGGGGAGCGGCCTCCCCACAAATACTGCATGCCGATAAAGGTCTTGGCCGCGTCCACAATCGTCGAACGACGCTCTTCCGGCGTTAGCGAGGCTTGTTTGGCGAGCATGTGGGCGGCATCCCGGTCCAGCCAAACCACGGAGCCGTCCGGCGTGCGCACCCCCCACGCGCGCGTCGTGCTCGACACCGCGGTCAACTGCGTGCCGATCGGCAGGCGCAGCGAGTGAGGTTTCGACAAAGCGGCATCCTGCCAAGCTCGAGCCCATGAGTGAACCACGACAAGGCTGGGCTTTGGAAACGCGCGCACCGGGGACAGCACACTGAGCGGTACCCAGCCTGGGTAGCCTTCCCACCGACTGTTGTGAGAAAATTCAGCCTGCTCAAGCGCGGCTACCCGCGCCCACCCGCCGCGCTGCTCAAGGATACGCACGTGCTCGCCGAAGAGCAGCTGGCTTTCCTGAGCGTCATCATGGATGCTGCCGCCTTGCGCCCGTGCTGCGGGCGTACTTCGGAGATCGGCAACGGGCACTCGGACAAGGGCGAGATCGGAGGAGCGTGCGGAAGCGCATCCTGTTAAAACAAAAAGCATCAAGCCAACCCAGAAGCGCATCCTTCTACCATACGCTTGCTTGAAACGCGGGTCAATCGTGCTAGAATGCCAGCGAGGTTAAAAATGCCTAAAGCGTTCATCTTAGTGGATGTTCATCCCGGCCAAGAAAGCGCCGTGGAAAAAAGCATTGCCGGTTTAGCTGGCGTGAAAATGGTTTATCAAGTGACGGGCGAGCACGACATCATCGCGTTTGTCGATGCGGAGCCGTACGAAGAGTTCGCCGTGATCCTCTCAAACATCCGCCACACGGAAGGCGTGCGGGACACGGACTCCAATCTTGTTCTATGAAGATTCCCGCCGGAACAGCTGCTCTTGACGGCTCAGGCACGAGCCGCTACGATAGCGACGACTTTTAACGAACCCTAAGGAGGCGAGTCGCCATGTCATATGTGATTACAGAGAAGTGTTTGGGTGAGCGCTACGGCGTTTGCGCAACTGTTTGCCCCGTTGAGTGCATTCATCCTGGCGACCACAAGGGCCAGGAGTTCATGATCATCGACCCCGAGGTCTGCATCAACTGCGGCCTGTGTTTGCCGGAGTGTCCGGTGGGCGCGATCGTCGCATCGGAAGATGAATCACCGGAATGGGCCAAGATCAACAAGGACCTGACTCCTTCTTACAAGAACAATCCCACCGCTCCGGAGCGTCCGAAGAACGATCCGCCGAAGCGGCCCGGCAACAAGCTCGTCAATTAAGTCTCACGAATAGAAAAGCGCCCCGCGATGAATTCGCGGGGCGTTTTTGTTTTCGCTAGCGTCGAGTGAATTACAATAAAGTCTTCACCATGTAAGGTCCTTCCAGCGCGTAGCCGAATTTTCGGTAGTACTCTCTCGCTCCGACGCCGGAAATCACGGCGATCTTATCCATTCCATGCTCGTCCCGCGCGATCACTTCAGCTTGCTCCAATAATTGGCGGCCGTAACCGCGATGCTGCACCGCCGATGCGCGCTTGGTCTGAAGAGGGAGGTGCTCGCCGTAGGAATGCAGCTCGCGCACCAACGCTGTTTTGCCGGCGGCCGGGATGCGCAGCCGCAACAGCGATGCCAAGCGGGTCTGTTCCGGATCTTCAAAACTTAAGAACTCCTCCGTACCGCCGGATGCCGCGTACGTCCGCCTGACCGCGGCAAAGCCATCGTCAACGGGGCCGCGCACCTGCCGGCAGCGGATGCACCGGCAGCGCACCCCGCGCTCTTTCATGCGAACGAAAACCGATTCGCGCAGATTCGTCAGCAAGCAGCCGCCCGCGATCGACGTGGAAGGGATATCGCGGATCACGCGCTCGATGCGCACGTAGGGAGGCACCAGCTCCTTGATCGAGGCCAAGAGATCGACCAGCGTTGCGTCGTCATAGGGTTTGTACCGGCCGTCGCGCCACCAGTCGTAGAGTTCAGCACTCTCAACCACGACGCAGGGATACAGCTTGATCGTGTCCGGCTGGAAATCCGGCTCGGAAAAAATCCGGCGCGCGCTCTCGATGTCCGATTGCGGCGTGGCCAGCGGCAGGTTCGGCATCAGGTGATACGCGATCTTGAAGCCCGCGTCCTTGAGCAGGCGGGTCGCGTCGCGCACCGCCTCGAGCCCATGGTCGCGCACGGTGAGCGCGAGCACTTCTTCTTCGAGCGACTGAACGCCGAGCTCCACGCGCGTGACCCCGAGCTTTAACAGCCGATCGATCTCCACGGGGTTGATGTAATCCGGCCGCGTCTCGATCGTTAATCCGACGAGCCGGCTGCGCGCATGCTCATTCGTCTCGTGCGCGGCGGCGAGCGACTCGGATGACGACGGCGCGCTCTCGCCGAAACCGTTCGCGGCATCGAAGCACCGCTGCACGAACCACTGCTGATAATCTTGCGGGTAGAACGACCAGGTACCGCCCTTGACGATGAGCTCGATCTTGTCGGTCGGGTGGCCGGTTTCATACAGCGCGGCCAACCGGTGCCGCACCTGATCAAACGGATCGTAGTCGCTCCGCAGCGCGCGCATGACCGCGGGTTCGTTGGTCAAATAGCTCTTGGGCGCGCGGGCTTCGGTCGGGCAATACACGCATCGGCCCGGGCAAGCGTACGGCTTGGTGATGACCGTTACCGTGGCGATGCCGGATTCGGAGCGGATCGCGTTGAGCCGCAGGATGCGCTCCACGCGCTCATCGGCCAGCCGGGTACCCTGAGCGACGTCCTCCCGGTAGCGGCGCAGAAGCCGGTCGTTGCGCAGGAGCGGGGTACGGGTGGTTTCAGCAATGCGCTTCTTCAATTGCCTGAGTGAGTTACGCTCTTCAGGCAGCGATTCAGTTATAGCGTCCAACAGAAGGCCGGTAGGATCCATCCCGTCGATGATAGCTGAGCGCACCGACGGTTGCAAGCCGCCCAAACGCTCACTATAATACTGGGGATGTCAACCACCCCGGATGTCACCCACGACGCTGCCAACAGCCGCTTCGTGCTCGCCATCGATGGCGACGAAGCCACGCTTCAGTACCGGCGCGCCGGCCAGGCGATAGACCTCTTCAGCACGTACGTGCCGGAGTCGCTCCGAGGCCGAGGGCTTGCGGAAAAGCTCTGCAAAACCGCGTTCGAGTACGCCAAGTCACAGGGTTTGACGGTTATTCCTTCCTGTTCGTACATTTCCGGGGCTTACCTCAAGCGGCACCCGGAATACCAAGCTCTTACTACTCGCTAAGGCATGGCGATCCTCAAGGTAGCGCGGCTGGGGCATCCTGTTATCCGGACTCCGGCTGAAGCGGTTGCAAAGGAAAGCATCGCGTCGCCCGATATGCAGCGGTTCATCGACGACATGATCGATACCATGCGCGAGTACGACGGCGTTGGCTTGGCCGCGCCTCAGGTGCACGTTTCCAAGCAAGTGGCGGTTATCGAGGTGGCTGCCAATCGCCGTTACCCCGGCGAGGGCCCCGTGCCGCTGACCGTCCTCATCAACCCTAAGATCCTCAAATCCTCCAAGAGCCAAGTTGAAGACTGGGAAGGCTGCCTGAGCATCCAAGAATTGCGGGGAAGAGTCCCGCGCGCGGAATCGCTCGAGGTGGAAGCCTTTAACCGCAAAGGTGAGAAAGTGCTGATCCGGGCGCACGGTTTCTTTGCCCGAGTGATTCAGCATGAATGCGATCACCTGGTGGGCCGCGTTTTCGCGGACCGGATGCCGAACCTGCTGACCTTGAGTCACCTGCAGGAGTTCGTGCGTTACTGGGCCGAAGATTAAGCGGAAAGAAACGGCAGGCGGGCGACCGCGGCCGGTTCGACCTGGTCGGGAAACAGGACGTCCAGTTTTGTTTCAGGCTCATAGTACGGCCGCTTGACATAACCCAGCGCAATCGCGCGGCGTAACGCCGGCGAGAAGCACGCGCTGGTCACGCGACCCATCTCTTCTCCGTCGCGGAGCAGTTGTGCGCCGACAGGGGGAATCGTATTTCCCGACAGAACCAAGCCAACCAGCTTTTTGTTCGCCGATCCATACGTGCGCATGCGGGCGACAATTTCCTGACCGACATAGCAGCCTTTGGTTTCGCTGATGAGTACGTCGTCCAGTCCGGTTTCGCCGAGAAGGTTGGATTCGTCGGCGTCGACGCCGAACCAGGCAAGGCCGTCTTCGACGCGCGCGGTGTTGAGAGCCTGCCAGCCGCACGGGGCCGGGCCTGTTGTGCCGGCTTGAAGCGTGTCCCAGAGCGGGATCGCGGCGTCGGCCGGCGCTATGCAGAGCAGTCCTGGAGCGCGAGTCAACGGCAGGTAAACAAAACGCGCGGCTTCGAGATTTCCCGGCGCGAGATTTCCCCGCGCCAGCCAGTGGTCGCCGATCGCGGGCGACGCCGGAACGGCCGCGGAGAACGCTTGCGCGGTCTCCAGGGCTCGCGGGCCTTGGATCGCCAGCACCGCGTGGCTGCGTTCGCAGTTGGCGAGCGAAACGTCTTCGCTGAAATGAAAGCGCTCGAGCTCCAGCAGAATGGCGGCCGAACGGGACGCTTCGCAGAGCAGCAGCGCGCGGTCCTCGAGCGCGAGGACGATCAGCTCGGCTAGAAATTTGCCGTTCGCGTTTAACAGTGCGGAGCGAGCGCCCTGGCCGGGTTTGAGGCGGCGGATGTCGTTGGTCAGGATGCGGTGAAGGAAGTCCAGACGATCATTGCCGCTGGCTTCGATCACAGCATAAATCGAATAATCGATGAGCCCGGCCGCTTGGCGTAATATCCGGTACTCAGCCTCGGGCGAGCCGAAATGCGCGGGCACCAGCCAAGGGCCGAGCGGCTCATACAGGCACTCAGCCGGGCTATGACGGCCATGGAGCAGAAGCGGATACAACATGCGTCGCAGTGTAGCAGAATAACGCCGCCATGGAAAAGCATGCCCATTCGGTCACGACCGCCGACGGCGTCCGGATCGCGTTCGATCAGTACCGCGAAGTGCCGCGGAAAACAGCGCTGCTCCTTTGCCCGGGGTTCTTCCAAAGCAAGAACACGGACACGTTCCGCCGGCTGGCCTGCGATCTGGCCGGCCCGCGCGAGGTTATCTGTATGGACTTCCGCGGCCATGGAAGCTCGGGCGGCTGGTTCACATTCTCGACCCAAGAGCCGAACGATCTTCGCGCGGTTCTCGCTTGGATGAGCGAACGCTATGAGGCGATTTCCATCATGGGGTTTTCCATGGGCGGCGTGACTTCGTTGCTGACCGTCGGAAGCGATTGGCCGAAGGTGCGCTCGCTCATAACGGTCGGCGCGCCGGCCGATGTCGACAAAGTCGAATTCCGGTGGTGGACAGCCCGCTCGCAGCACACGGGCTTGCACGGCCTTGAAAAGGGCGCCGGAGTCCGGCCCGGCGCCCGGCATCTGCCCAAGCAGCGGCCCGTGGACCGGGTGGCTTCGCTGGCCGGGCGGCCGGTCTTGATCATCCACGGAAAGAACGACGACACCGTGGACGTGAGCCATGCCCGGCAATTGGCCGAGAAAGCCGGAGAGCCGAAGCGCCTCGTGGTTTTTGAAGAGGAAGGCCACGCCGAGGAAATTTACCGGCATGCGCCCGACGCTTTTCTGACGCTGGTGCAAGATTGGCTGGACCAGACGGTGGGGGACGGCAGTGTGCAGGAGGAAGCTCAGCCTGTCCAAATGCGCCAGGGTTACTTGAAAATCGCGGACGGCCGGTTCCTGCATACGCGAGAGTGGACGCCTGCCGCAGCTCTGGGTGGGCCCATCGTGCTGGTGCATGGCGCCGGCGAGCACAGCGGCCGTTACGACCGGCTTGCGCGCGAGCTGGCCGCGCAAGGGTATGGGATTTTCGCGATGGACTTGCCCGGTCATGGAACGTCTCCGGGCAAACGCGGCCATTTGCGGTTGGGCGATGCGGTCGACGCGCTGGCGCGATTTATCGACAAAGTAGCCGAGGAGCAGGGGCAGAAACCCGTGCTCATCGGCCACAGCTTAGGCGGTCTTGTCTCGACACTGTTCGCCGCGGACAAGCCGCAAGCCATCCGGGGATTGGTTCTGTCGTCGCCGCTTTGGGGGCTGAGCGTGCGCGTGCCGGCATGGAAGCAGTTCGTGGCCAAGCTGCTCGTTCCATTTGTCCCGTCGCTGACAATGCGGCGGCCCCGGCACAGCGGTTTCGTGCTGTCGCATGATCCGATCGTGAAGGAGCGCTATTTCCACGATCCGCTGGTGCATTTCCGGGCAAGCATCGGCTTTTACCGGGAATTGCTTGAGACCATGGCCCGGCTGCCCGAAGTGTTGAAGCGGCTGACCGTGCCGCTCTTGGTGCTACAGGCAGGGGATGAGCGCATCGCTTCCGCCGATGCCGTGCGCGAGCTCTTTCCGCTGGCGGCTTCGCCGCACAAGCGGTTGCGGATTTTTGATGGGTGGTACCACGAGGTCTTTAACGAGATCGATCGGTCGCAAGCCATCGACGAGCTGCGGCAATGGCTGCACGCGTTGCCTGCCGAGGCTCGGAACAAAGGAGCCCACTAGTGCTGAGCCGACTCTCAACCAGCGGAAACAAAATAGTCGACGCGCGCGGCCGTGCCGTGCAGTTGCGCGGCCTTGGTATCGGCGGTTGGATGAACCTTGAGAATTTCATCAACGGGTATCCGGGCGCCGAGAGCTCGTTGCGGGCAACCATGGCTCAGGCGCTGGGACGGGAAAAGGCGGCTTTTTTCTTCGAAAGGCTTGCGGACCATTTTTTGGCAGAGGAGGACTTGGCCTTTATCCGAGGCTGCGGCGCGAATACCGTGCGCTTATCGTTGAACTACCGCCATTTTGAGTCGGACGAGAATCCTTTCTCGTATCTTGAATCCGGTTTTGCCCGCCTGTCGCGGATTATCGCCGCCTGCAAGCGCCAAGGCCTTTACGTTATCCTTGACCTGCATTCGGTCCAGGGATACCAGAACCCGGATTGGCACTGCGACAATGCCACTCGGCAAGCTCTCTTTTGGCAGCACCCGCATTTTCAAGACCGGTTTGTGGCGCTCTGGCAGGAGATTGCCCGTCGATTCAACGGCCACGAGGTCATCGCCGGCTACAACATCATGAACGAGCCGGTGACCGGCGCCCGGATCAGCCGTTTTCAACATGCTTATACCGCGGACTGGGACGCGCTCAACCGCTTGTACCGGCGAACGGTGAAGGCGATCCGGACCATCGATCCCAAGACGATTATCTTCCTTGAGGGCGATTGCTTCTCCGTGCTTTTCCAGGGCCTGGATGCTCCTTTTGCCGAAAATCTGGTGTACAGCTCGCACAACTATACGAATGCCGGCTTCGGCCCCGGCACCTATCCCGGCGTGTGCGCGGGCTCGCACTGGGATTTGGGCAAGCAAGAAGAGATCTTCCTGAATCACGAAGGCACGCAGTTCGCGAAGAAGCACCGCGTACCGCTTTGGGTCGGAGAATTCGGGGGCGTATCAAACGGTCAGGCGAATGAGCGGCCGTGCCGCGTGCGCGCTATCGAGGATCAGATCTCGCTCTTCGAAGCCCACGGAGCGCATTGGACCATCTGGACCTATAAGGACGCGGGCGTCATGGGAGTGATTGAATTGGATCCGGATTCTCCGTATATGCGCCTGACCGGGCCGCTCCGGCAATTGAAGATCCAGCTCGGGACCGACTTCTGGATGCAATGGCTGCCTCAAACCCGTGCGACGCAGATCGTGAATGAGTTAGCGCAGGAAATCGTTGGTGCGGTCGGTAAGGATCGAATCGATGAAGCGGGAAATCGGCTGTTTCTAAGCCAGGCTACTATGGATGTGTTTGTGGGAGCAACGCTGCAGCCTTACTACGCGGATCTCTTTAAGGGCATGCCGGAAGATGAGATGGACCGCGTGCTGGAGTCGTTTGCCTTTGGCCGTTGCCGACCCAAGCAGGATTGGGTAACCGTCTTGTCGAAGCTTTTCAAGCCTGAGCGCGCGCGGTCCGGGCTTGTCGAGCGCCCCGCTCAGCGGTCGCTGGCGCGCGTTTAGCCAGCTCGACCTCAATCAGCGCTACTCGGCCGGCGCGAACGTCTTCCGCATACGGAGCCGGGATCACGCCGCTCTCCCACTCGATGGCATTGCCATTGGCGGGAGTCAGGCGGATCCGATTCGGCCGGACGCCGCCGGGGCCGAACGTCGGCAGCCGAGCGGGATTGAGGTAGCGGACGGTCGTCCGTCCTAAGAACCGGAATTCGAACGTTCCCTTCTTGTCGAAGAAAGCCGGCGTCAGTGCCGGAGCCAGCCGAAGCTCAAGCTTGCCTTGCGCATTCATCGAGAACGGCTCAAGCCCGGCGGTCATGCCGAGCCACATGTGCAGAAACTCAGCGGTCGCGCCGCTCAGCCGGGCGACAAATCCGGCGCCATGCAGGCTCTTGTCGGGGTAAGCGCTGCTGACGATGAACGAGCTGTTCTCCAGCACGCTCCGGCCGTAGCGCTTCGGCGGCTGGAACGCGATCAGCGAAGCGGGCGCTTCGGCGTGAAATTCGTCGACCAGGCCGCAGCGCAGCAGCTCGAGCAGGTATTTGTATTCCATGTGCAGCCAGATGGATTCATTCTCAAGCCAGCCCGGCGTGAACACGCGGCAGCGGCCGATCTCTTCGGATTCGCCGGACAACGGCGCGCAGACCTTGTACATCTTCAATTGGCGGTCATAGAGAGGGCTTGCTTTAACGGCCCGGTGAAGGGCGCGCGCCTGCTCGGGTTTTTCCGCCGTGCGCAAGGCATGCACGATCCCTTCCAGGAAAAGCGGCAGCGCGTGCCGTTGAAAGCTGAGCGGGACAATGACTGGGCCGTCCGTGCTTTCTTCGACGCGGTGCTCCTGCACTTCATGCAAAAAATAGCTGTAAGGCAATCGGGTCTTGGAATCGACCGCGGCCTCAAGGCCTTTCTCCACTTTTTTCAAAGCGCTGCGCAAAAAGTCCTGCATGGCCGGCAGAGAAACGTTTCTCTCTTCGCCTGAGAATCCGAGGCGCACGCTTGCGCGGTAGGCTTCGCGCGCGTCCGTCGCTTTTTGCCAATATTCCAGGGCGGGCGCGTCCAGGTGGCTGCGCACGGCTTCCATGAAATCCGCCAGCTCAGCCGGAAGGGTAACGGCGGCCGCCTCATTCGGACGCAGCTCAGCCACGATGTTCGCGGTGAACCGCAGCCAGCGCTTCAGCTCAAAAGTTTCGCATGTGGAAGACCCGAGCAGGCCGGGCAAGCCGTTCAGCGCGTCGTACCAATTCGGCTTCTCGGCTTCCATCTCCACGCCGATGCCGGACGGATCGAGCGACGAGAGCCGGTTGACCAAGAGGCACAGGATTTTGCCGAGCAGCGTGGTGGTGTAGATCGGCCCTTTTCCGTGGTCCGCGCGGACCTTATGCGCGTCTTCCGCGCGCGACTGGATCAAAACCGTTTTTTCGTGGTCCTGCGCGACGGAGTGGTACTGGCGAAC
>JAHFGY010000071.1 GCA_023247195.1 Candidatus Omnitrophota bacterium
CGTTTCGATCACTTTAACGACCTGCGGGATCACGTCGCCCGCGCGTTGGAGCATGATCCAGTCGCCCACGCGCAGATCCAAGCGTTCCACTTCATCGTAATTGTGCAACGTCGCGTTGGACACCGTGACCCCCCCGCAAGCAACCGGCGTCAATTTCGCGATGGGCGTGATCGTGCCCGTGCGGCCGACGGACGGCTCCACGGCAACGACCTGCGTGGTCACCTGGATCGCCGGGAACTTGTACGCGATGGCCCAGCGGGGCGCTTTATGCGTGGTGCCCAGCTCGGCGTACAGATCCATTTCGTTGATCTTGAGCACCGCTCCGTCCGATTCGAATGCCAGGCCTGCGCGCTTGGCCTCCAATTGTTTCACCTTCTTGAGCGCCTCATTGAACGAGGCGCAATGCCAAGCCTCTTCGGCGACGGGTAACCCGAACGCTCGGCAGGCTTGCAAAAATTCCCAGTGCGACTTGAAACGCCTGCCTTCCACGATTCCGAAGGAATGAGCGAGAAAACGCAGCGGCCGGCTTGCGGTCGCGCGCGGGTCTTTCTGCCGCAAGCTTCCGGATGCGGCATTGCGCGGATTCGCGAACAGATCTTCGCCGCGCTCGGCCGTTTGCGCGTTGTAACGGCGGAAAGTTTCCACGTTCATACACACTTCGCCCCTGACTTCCAACACGCGCGGCGCGCGGCCCTTGAGAGCCAGCGGGATCGAGCGGATCGTGCGCGCGTTCGCGGTCACGTCTTCGCCTGTTTCGCCGTCGCCGCGCGTCGCGGCGCGCACAAGCCGGCCGTTCTCGTACATCAGCGCCAGGCCGACTCCGTCTATTTTAGGCTCAACCGTGATCGTGCGCCTCCGCTCATTTCCGATGATGCCGTCCACGCGCTTGAGCCAGGCGCGCAAATCCTCCTCGGAGAAGGCGTTGTCGAGCGAAAGCATGGGCGCCGCGTGGCGCACGGGGCGGAAAGCCGCATCCGGAACGCCGCCGACGCGCTGGGTCGGCGAATCCGGGGTGATCAAATCCGGGGCCTGGGCTTCAAGCTCCGAGAGCCGGCGCATGAGCGCGTCATACTCGGCGTCGGCGATTTCCGGCTGGTTCAGAACATAGTAGCGGTGTTCATGGTGGCGCAATTGCGAGCGCAGATCCTTGATCTCGCGCGCCCGGCCGGCCGAGCGGCTCCGGCCCCCTTGAGAACGGCCCGCCATGTCAGCGGCCTACCGCCAGGCGGTCCGCCAGAATAGCCGGCAGGCCGGCTCGGCGGATTTTCTCCTGCGCGGCGGAGATGGCATAAACCACGCGCCGGATCGAGCAGGTTCCCGCCTCTGGATCGACGACGGCAAAGCTTGCGCGCGGATCGCCGTCGCGCGGCTGGCCGACGCTGCCCGGGTTGATCAGCACCCGCGCGTTCGGGTCTTTCGCATCCCAGGTGGCATTCTCGAGCGCCGCGGGCTCGGCAGCCACGTGCAGCAACGCGCGGCGGCTTTTATCCCAAGCAACGAACCACGGGATATGCGTGTGCCCGACCAAGCAGATGGGCGTGCGGCAGTGGCTCAGGGCTTCCGCCGCATGCGCGGCGTCAAAAAGGTAGGTGAAGCGCTCCGGGTGGCGCGGCGAAGCGTGGACCAGCGTGAACGCGTCGGTTGTTTCGATCATGGGCATTCGCCGCAAGGTATCCAGCTCTCCGAAGCTGAGCTGGTCGCGCGTCCATTCAAGAGCCGCCTTGGCCGCGTCGTGGAACCAGTCGAGCGACAGCCGCCCGATGCACCCGGCTTCATGGTTGCCGCAGACAATGGGCGCGCCCATGCCTTGAATGCGTTCAAGGCAAGCCGACGGGTCGGCACCATAGCCCACGATATCACCCAGGCACAAGACACGGCTAATACCCTCGGCCTTCAATGCATCAGCGACGGCAGTGAGGGCTTCTAGATTGCCGTGAATGTCGGACAGAACAGCGTACTGCACGTATGAATTAGAAGTAACGGATGGAGAATTCGGAGAAAGCGTTCGTGGCGGTGCCCCACGTGACTTCGACGGATGCGATGAAATTTTTCATGGGGCCATTGCGTACGGCTTCGAGGTACCGCAGGAGCGTTCCTTCATCCGCTTCCGCGATCAATTCCACCCGGCCGTCTCTGAGGTTCTTTACCCATCCCACCACGTCCAACGCTTCCGCCGCCTCTTCCGCGGTGACTCGGAACCCTACGCCTTGCACCCGCCCTGAATAGTACACATGGACACGCCGTCGGTTCGCCATAATCAGGCCTAAGCGGATCCTCCGTCGAGCGTTTGTCGTAGGCATCTCATGCCGATGGAATACCGGTTATTCAAGAATCGGGGCGGAGAGATTTGAACTCTCGACCTCCTGGTCCCGAACCAGGCGCTCTAGCCAAGCTGAGCCACGCCCCGTTGAATCTTTGCCTGGAAAATTGGGAGATAGTGTAACACAAACACTCCACATGGTATACTCATCTTGCTTTCCGAATGACAAGCCAGCCTCTGTTTTTGTTTCTCGTTCTCGCCTTAGTCGGTGCCGGGACCACACCTGTGGACCCGGTTGAACCTGTCATTGATCCGATCAAAGAAGGCTATGCCGCTTACCAAGAAGGCCGGCTTGACGACGCGTTGGCCTGGTACCGTCAGGCTCTTAAAGATCATCCGGACGACGCTTCCCTTGATTATGATCTTGCCTGCTTGTTGGCCCAGCGCGGCCAGTTGGCCGAAGCTCGAGAACGGTTCGCGCGGCTTTCGGCATCCGGCCATGCCGCATCGCTCGATGCGCTTGGACAAGTCGAAGAAATCTTCGATCATCTGCCTCAAGCTGAAGCAAGCTACCGCGCTTGGCTGACCCGAAACGGTGATCAACCCAAAGTGCTCTGGCGGCTTTGCCGGGTGCTGCTGCGTGAAAATAAAATCGCCGAAGCGAGGGAAACCCTAAGCCGGCTGGTCGCGTTGGATCCCACGGATGCTGAAGCGCGCTACCACCTGGGGGAACTTGAGCTGCGCGAGGGAAAACCCGAGCTGGCGATTCATGAATTCCGCCAAGCGGTGAACTATCACCCTGAGTATACGGCTGCCTGGAACGGCCTCACCGCCGCCTATGTGCGCGTGGGCGCCTTGGACGAAGCGGAATCAGCTCTTCACCGAGCCCGCGCCCAGGACCCGAAAAACATCCACAGCCGTTCGAATGCGGCGCTGCTGGCCGCCATGCGCGGCGACACCGACCGCGCGCGGCAGATATGGCAGGCGCTGTTGAACGAATACCCTGACTTCACTTTGGCCGCGGAGAATCTCATGCGGCTGGAGCAAGCAGGCGGGCAGCTCTGATGAAACGACTTCGCCGCGGCGGTTTCACGTTAATGGAAGTACTGATCGCCCTGATCATCTTGGCGGTCGTCGCTGCGCTTGCGATTCCCTCCTACCGCCGATCGGTCACGCAAGCGGAATCGACCGAAGCGGTCCAGCAATTGCACGCGATCCGCCGAGCTGAAATCGCCTATTTCTCGGGCGAAGGAACCTATACCGAATCGCTGGAACGGCTGCCGGCATCACCCACACTCGAGTTGGCCTTGACGCCGCGGCACTTCGACTATGCGATCGAGGAAGCGAGCGCTGAAAAGCTGCTCGTCATGGCCACGAGCCGAGCGCCGGTGCCCGGGAGCGATCTGCCGCTCAAAGTATCCATTGATGAAGCCGGCAACGTCATTTACTACTGGCCCGACAGCGGCTCGAGCGGCGCAACAGCCGGCAGCGGATCTACCGGAGGCAGCTCTTCCGGCAACGGGTCGGCTGGCGGCGGAAGCTCTGCCGGAGGCGGCAAGGGAGGCGGGGGTGGAGGTCGCACCCGCCGTGGACCGGGAAGCGGCGGCAGCGCTGCGATTACGCACCCGCCGTTACCGCCTTTATGCCCTGGAGGAGCCACCGCTCCCGGCGCGCTGACCTACATCGATCGCTGCGATGATGCCTGGAGCACCTGGCCGGACAGCAACAGCAAAAATATTACCGGGATGATAGGAACCGAAAGCTTGTCCGCGGCGTTTGATATCGTTGCGGGCTCCGGAGTAAGCGCGGTTACCAATGACCTTTTTCGAAAAGGCATTTCGATCAGTTTCGACGGCAACTATTTCGGCGCGGGTGCCCCCTGCGAAGGCGCGTACGCATGCTTCTTCGGCGATACCAGTTTCTTTCCGCCGGATGAGCCGGGGACTCTCCCTTTCATCGTTTTCGACCCGCTTCTCGCTGACGAAGACCCGACGCTCTTGGCGGGCATTCTCGCCCATGAAGGAACTCACTTTCAGCAGTATCTCGACGGAAGCCTGCACCATAAAGCGCTCGGAACGCTGACCGTCATCGATACCGAGTTCAGAGCTTTCTGGAACGGGGCCGTATTCTGGAGCGAAGTCCGTGACAGCCAATTTCCTTTGATGACCGCCCTTGCGCAAGACGAAGAAGATCTCTACAACTTGGCTCTGCAGGGCGAGGCGGCGCTGCGCAATGAAATCGCCGCCCGCTACCTATAACCCGTATTCAAAGGATGGCGCAGGAGAAGAATGAAAAGGGGAAGCAAACCCATACTCGCAGTCGTCAGCCTGATTCTGCTGGCCGGAATGAGTGACCTGCAATACGCGCGGTATATCCCTAAGGACGGCGAGCTGCCGATGGCCTTCGAGTATCCCCAGGACTGGCCGCTCGATACCGAGCAAGGCAAGATTGAGCCTTACCGGCAAATCAGGATCCTGGGCCCTCGGAATAACGAGAACAGCTACCGGTCTTATTTCATCGTGCTGAGAGCTCCTTTGCAGGCCGACGGCAAATATAAGAGCGTGGCCGACTTTCTTAAAAATTATAAAGAGCACCTGATGCGGAGAAGCGAGGTACTCTCGGAAGGAAAAACGAAACTGGGAGGCATGGAGGCGCAGGAAATGCTCGCCCAATACACGATGCCCGCATGGCACCATCAAGACTTGAATGCCCCGGAAGTGCCGGTGAAGACGCGCATAGTCGTGGCAAGCGACAACAATTACCTTTACCAGCTCATGTATAGCGCCGACGCGCGCGAATTCGACGCTCACACAAAAACGTTTGAGCGCCTCATCGAAACGTTTCACTTGCCATGATGCCAAAGCTGCGAATCGCGATGGTTGCTCTCATCGGAGCTTTTGCATTGCCTCTGCCGGCGCCGGCGGAACCGCCTACGGCTTCCGCGGAGCATGTGGAATTTTCTGAGCCGCTTAGCTTACCGGAATTCACCTTCTCCTATCCTTCGAACTGGACCGTGGTCAAGGCTGCGGCGAATCTGGACAAATACTGGCAGGCTTTGATCCTGGGGCCTCGTCATGCCGAGAGCCACTTTCCTCTGATGTTCATCGTGCGCCGGATGCCCGTGGCCGCACCGAAGAACCTAGAATCTCTCTTGGCCGAACGTGAAAGACAGAGGCAGGCTACGCGAGCGGAAAATATTGTGCAATCGAGCCTGCCGGTGGCCGGGCTGAATGCGACGCGTACCGACTATACCGCGATGCGGTCTCTACCCGCGGACAGTCCGAATCCGAAACCCACCGAGGTGCATGTCAGTGAGGTGGCTTTTGAAATAGGGCATGTGGTGTTCGAGGTGACTTTGCAGTCTGATGCGCGTGACGCCGCAGCCGGCGGCAGCGTATTCGACCAGTTTCTTGCCAGCCTGAAGCGGACCCCTCAAGCCCCGTGATTCGTTCGCAAGAATTCGCGCGTTAGCTTCGCGAAGTAATCGATTTCGATGTTCACCGCGTCGCCGACTTTGCGCGACGCCAGCGTCGTGCGACGAAGCGTTTCCGGGATCAAGTGCACCCGGAAGGACGCGACTTCCACCTTCGGGCCGACCGTCAGGCTCACCCCATCCACCGTGATCGGCCCCTTTGCCACAATAAACTTGCGGAGCGGTTTATCGACTGCAATTTCCAGCACCAACTCACCCGCCGCTTGCCGCCGGCTGCGGACTTTGCCCACGCCGTCGACATGACCGAAGACCAGGTGCCCGCCGATCCGGTCGCTCAGCGTCAGGCTCGGCTCCAGATTTAGGCGCATGCCCGCTTTGAGCCGCGCGAGGCTCGTCCGGCGCTGCGTTTCAGGAATCATCTCCACCGAGAATACGCCCGCCTGTTTATCCACGACGGTGAGGCATGCGCCGTTGACCGAGACGCTGTCCATCGGCGCCAGCTTGGGCGTTGTCTTGGGCGCGCTGATGGCCAGCCGAATGATCCCGTCGCTGCGCAGCGTTGAAACAAGGGTGCCGATTTCCTGAACAATGCCGGTAAACATGTCAGCTTTTTGGGTACCTCACGCCCGCATACTCCACGTCCGCCTCAAGGCACAGATCCACTCCCAAGCGGCTGTACGTCACGCCGGTCAAACGAGCCGCCTGGCTTAAGCGCTTGACCCCTTCACCTGAGACGGACGACGGAGCCGTCCGGCCGCCGATGATGAGCGGCGCCGTAAACCAAACAACGTGGTCGATCAGTTTAGCGGCGAACGCTTCGCCGAGCACCTCGCCACCGCCTTCGATCAAAACCGATTGAATGCCTCGGCGGCTGAGCTCTTGCAAGAGCCGCCGGAGCGGAACTCGCCCGTGCTTTGAAGGAAAGAAGAGTACTTCGGCGGGCGCGGCGGCCGATGCCGGCGCGCGCCTGGACTGGGTCCGAGTCGTGGCAATCCACACAGGCGCCGGGCTTCGCGCGGACAAGCAGCGCATCTTCGCAGGCAACGCACGGCTGCCCTCGAGCAGCACTTTCACCGGAAAACCCGCGCGGTGCCGGACGCCTCGAGCGGAGAGCAGCGGATCATCGGCGCGCACGGTCCGGCTGCCCACGAGAATGGCATCCACAACCGCGCGCAGCCGGTGCGTCACTTCCCGCGAAGCCGCGCTCGTGATCCAGCGGGACTCGCCGGATACCGTAGCGATCTTGCCGTCCAGGCTCTGCCCCACTTTGGCAACGACCCATGGCAGGCCATGCGTCATGGTTTTCCAGAAAGGCGCATTGAGGCGCTTGGTCGCTTCAGCCAGCACACCGGTGGTGACGCGGACGCCGGCACGCCTGAGCCGCGCAAGACCGCGGCCGCTCACAAGGGGGTTCGGATCCTGGGCCGCAGCGACCACGCGCTTGATGCCGGCGGCAAGAATCGCGTCGCAGCAGGGCGGCGTGCGGCCGGTGTGGTTGCAAGGCTCAAGGGTGACGTACAGCGTAGCCCCGCGCGCTGATTTCCCGGCGCGGCGAAGCGCCTGCGCTTCGGCGTGCGCAAGACCCGCTCGCCGGTGAAAACCTTGTCCTATAACACGGCCGTTCCCCACCACGACAGCGCCGACCATGGGATTGGGAGAGGTGAAACCCCGGCCGCGCAGAGCCAAAGCCAGTGCCTGGCGCATGAAGCGTTCGTCTTGTGAAGTGTGCCCGTCGGGCATGTGGCGCCTCAGGCGGCGGAGAAGAGTTTGGCGTGCCGCGCTTTGAGCGCGTCGATGTGTGAAAGGTCGAGTCGGACGGCGCCGATAACCACGCCTTCCTTGTGCGCTTCGCCGTGGTAGTCGCTGCCGCCGGTCCGGATAAGCCCCAACCGCGCGGCGATCGCGTCATAGCGCCGGATAACTTCCGGAGTGTGGCTGGAATGATACACTTCAACCCCTTCCAACCCTTCCTTGGCGAAACGGTCGATCAATTCATCGCGCTTCAGGTAAATCGGGTGGGCCAGAACCGGGATGCCGCTTGCTTGGCGGATAAGCGAGAAAATAGCGGCGGGCTCGACGGTCGATCCGGGGATGAATCCCGGGCCGTTATTGCCGATGTACCGCTCAAAGGCTTCGGCGGGCGTCGAGACATAGCCCCGTTTGTGCAAAATGCGCGCCACGTGCGGCCTGCCCACGGTGCCTTCGCCCGCCAACTCCAGCACCTCTTTGGCTGAAATGAAAACACCCACCTTGCCCAGGCGCTTCACGGTCTCGTGCACACGCTCCACGCGGCGTGCCTGCTGGATTTTCAGGTGCCCCAGAAGCTCCGGGTTTTCGCGATCAAAAAGGAAGCCCAAGATGTGCACCTCGATGCCATCAAAGGCCGCGGACATTTCAATGCCGGGCAGCAGCGTGATGCCTGCTTTGGCCGCGGCCGCGGCGGAGCGCGGAAAAGCTTCCACGTTGTCGTGGTCGGTGATCGAAATCACGGACAATCCGGCGCGAGCGGCTTTTTCTACGACCTCTTCAGGCGTGTCGACTCCGTCGGAGTAAGTCGTGTGCAGGTGCAGGTCGGCAGCGGGGAGTGTGCCGCCTCGGTCGGCGGCGCTCATGGCTTCGGCTGCTCCGGGATGCCTTTGCGCTTCTTGTGCACCGCGTCCAGGATGCCGTTGATGAACTTGGCTGACTCGGCGTCGCCGAACCGCTTGGCGAGCTCGATGGCTTCATTGATGCACACTGACGGCGGCACGTCGCCGTTGTTGTGGATGAGCTCATACACGCCGAGCCGGAGAATGTTGCGGTCGACCACAGCCATCCGCTTCAATTCCCAATTGTCGGCATGGGCGGTGATGATGGAATCGATCGACTCCTGGTGCGAGAGCGTCCCGGCGACCAGGCGATTGGCGAAGCTGCTGATTTCTTCCTCGGCATCATGCTCGCGCCAAAACCCTTCCAGCACGGACTTGGCATCCGCGTGGCAGATGTCCGCCTGATAAAGCGCTTGAAGCGCGAACTCGCGCGATTTTGTTCGTTTACGCATGGGGTTTCATCGGGTGAAGCGTTTGCAAAACAGCCAGCGCGGCCTCGGCCGCCTCCTGGCCGCGGTTGCCTTCCTTGCCGCCGGCGCGCTCGTGCGCCTGCGACTCCTTGCGCGCCACGATAACGCCGAACGTGACCGGGATGCCTGAGCGCGTGGAAACATCCATCAAGCCACGCGCCACGGCGTCGGCGATCACGCGGTACTGCGGCGTGCCGCCGCGAATCAGAGCGCCCAAGGCGATGATCGCGTCCGGACGATAGATCTGCGAGGCGAGCCGAGCGGCCACAACCGGCATCTCAAAAGCGCCGGGAACCCAGTAGACTTTAACGCCCGAAGCCGGCACGCCGTGCTGCGTGAGCGTTTGCTGAGCCGCCCGCACAAGCACTTGAGTGATCGGACGGTTGAACGCGGAGGCGATCAGCGCGAAGCGGGCGGTGCGAAAAAGACCGTTCGTTCCAACCAAAGAAACCGGGCTGGATTTTGCAGCGCGCGATCGCCGGGCCGAAGACTCAGCCGCTGCCCGCATCGAGCAAATGCCCCAGCTTATCGCGCTTGGTTTCTAAGTACTTGGCGTTCTGCGGGCCCGCGGGAATCTGGATCGGCACGCGCTCGACAACGTGCAGGCCATAGCCTTCGAGGCCGACGATCTTGCGCGGGTTGTTCGTGAGCAGGCGCAGGTCCTTCAAGCCCAGGTCGACCAGAATCTGCGCGCCAATGCCGTAGTCCCGCAGATCCGCTCCGAACCCCAGCGCCTGATTGGCCTCGACCGTGTCGAGCCCTTGATCCTGCAATGCGTAGGCTTTGAGCTTGTTTGCGAGGCCTATCCCCCGCCCTTCCTGGCTGATATAGAGGATAACGCCTCGTCCTTCGGCTGCGATCATTTCCATGGACTTGGCCAATTGCGGGCCGCAGTCGCAGCGCTGGCTCGCGAACACGTCGCCGGTGAGGCATTGCGAATGCACGCGCAGCAGCACCGGCTTGCCGTCGTCGACTTTTCCCATGACCAGCGCCAGGTGCTGAAAATCATCGAGCGATGTTTCATAGAGCTTGATCGTGAACTCGCCGTAGTCGGTGGGCAGTTTGGCGCTGGACACGGAGCGCACCAGCTTTTCGAATGAGCGGCGGTGCGCGATCAGGCTTTCGATAGTGCAGATCTTGAGGCCATGCTGCTCGGCAAAGGCAAGAAGGTCATGCACGCGCGCCATGCTGCCGTCGTCTTTCATGATCTCGCAGATCACGCCGGCCGGGTAAACGCCCGCGAGCGTGGCCAGGTCGACCGCGGCCTCGGTGTGGCCGGCGCGGCGAAGCACCCCGCCCTCTTTGGCCCGCAACGGGAAGATATGGCCGGGCCGCGCAAGGTCCTGCGACGTTGATTGGGGGTCGATCAGCACCTGCACCGTGCGCGCGCGGTCATGCGCGGAAACGCCGGTCGTGATGCCGGAGCGCGCGTCCACGGTAACGGTCCAAGCGGTTTTCATGGGGTCTTCGGAAGGGATGATCATGGGATGCAAACCCAGCGAGTCCAAGCGTTTGCCTTCCATGGGCGCGCAGATGATGCCGCGTCCGTGCGAGGCCATGAAAGCGATATGCGCCGGCGTCACAAAAGACGCGGCCATGACCAGATCGCCTTCGTTCTCGCGGTCGCCGTCATCGACCACGATAACCATGCGGCCGCTGCGGATCTCGTCGATAATTTCCGGGATCGGATGGAACTTCTGCTCTGCCATGGGGAAAGGATAGTTTAGCGGTCCCCGACGAGGGGGTCAAGCGCCGCTGGCGACGGCCTGTCCCGGCGCAGGCTCTTGGACAGCCTCGGGCGGCGGGGCTTGGACTTGCTTGAACTTCACGGACAGGATGCTTGAGATGCCGGCCTCGGCCATGGTCACGCCATAGAGCGAGTCGGCCTTGGTGATGGTCTTCTTGTTGTGCGTTATCAGGATGAACTGGGAAAGCTCCAAGAATTCGGCCAAGACGCGGGTGAACCGATCCACGTTGGCTTCGTCCAGCGGCGCGTCAATCTCGTCCAGGATGCAAAAAGGAGACGGCCGCACTTTAAAGAGCGAGAACAGGATCGCGATGGCCGTAAGCGCGCGCTCCCCGCCCGACAGCAAGCTGATGCTCTGAAGCCGTTTGCCCGGCGGACGGGCCACGATGTCGATCCCGGAAGAAAGCACGTCGTTCTCATCCATCAGGATAAGGTCCGCTTGCCCGCCGTTGAACAGGAGCCCGTAGTAGTGCTGGAACTCCGTCCGAAT
>JAHFGY010000072.1 GCA_023247195.1 Candidatus Omnitrophota bacterium
TGGGACGCGGTCTGCCTATGGGACACGATTGAGCACCTGTTTCAGCCCGCGGCATATGTGCAAAAAGCTGCCTCCATCCTGCGGCCCGGCGGCTATCTGTTCATGACCACAGGCGATATCGGCAGTTTTCTCGCGCGGCTGCAAGGGCCGCGGTGGCGCATGATCCACCCGCCGACCCACTTGCACTACTTCACGACCGGCTCCATGCGGACGCTGCTTGAGCGCTCCGGCTTTGAGGTGCTCGGCATCGACAAAGTGGGCGCTTCGCGCGAGATTAATAACATGCTCGTAGGCTTGAGCTTGTTCAGCAAGAGTTCGCTAATCCAATCCGCGGCCAAAACGCTTCACCGAACGACCGGGAAATGGTGGGGCCACGCTCACTTGTATCTCAATCTGTACGACATTATGTTCGTCGCGGCGCGCAAGCTGCCGGAAAGCATTTAAACCGAGCATGCAGACCGCCGCAGCGCCCGCGCGCTCCATCGCCCAACCGCTCCCATCAGCGCAACCCGCGCAAACCGTTGTCCCGAGCGGCGCGGTAACGATTCTCGGATGGATCGCGATCATCGCGAACACGCTCCTAAAATGGCCGTTCTTGAACAGCGCGGTGAGCGGCTACGACCGGCCATGGATGTACCAGATGCAAATGCGGCTCTGGGGCCTGACATGGACTGATTTCTCGCAGCCGTTTCAAAACGGCTGGGTCCAGCTGCTCGGCCACCATGGCCAGCTCGAGTTGTTGCCGATGTTCGCCTGGGTGGGTATCTGCCGCGCGCTGCACGTGCCGCTGACCGCGTTCGTTATCCAGCTGGGATACGTGGCCATGGACGCAGCGGCGCTCCTGATCGTTATGCAACTCGCGCAGCGCATCACCGGCTCGCGCGCAGCGGCCGGGTGGGCGGGCCTGATGTATGCCACGTACCCCATGCTTGCGTACGTAACGTTGTTCCCGCTTCAAACAAACTTCACGAACCTCCTGCTCGCCGGCTTGATGCTTATCTGGCTCGGCGGGCTTGAAAAGCCGACGTGGCCGCGCATGGCCGCTGCCGGCGCGCTCGCTGCGTTTCTCCAGTTGTCATCAAGGATCGCGCCGATCGATGCCGGGTTTCTTTTGGTGCTCTATGCCGTGACCGGAGCGGTCAAGCGCGACGCGTTTGGCCCGAGGCTCCTCTTTCTGGAGGGGATCCTGGCCGGCATAGCGGCAAATACTTTTATTTACTGGGTTGGTCTTAAAATCGGCATCCATGTGTTTGGTATTTATCATTATTTCTTCGGCCACCGCAACGCCCATCCCGGTAACTGGCCCATGGGAGAGGTGCTGCGCACGCTCGGCATGACCGTTGTCTCCAACGGCGGGATCCTGATGGCCGCGAGCCTCGCGGCGGCGCTCGCGTCACTTACGCTTGCGCGTTGGGCGGGGAAGTTGACGCTTGCGCGCGTTTTACTATTCATGTGGTTTGTGTGGTACCTCATTCCACCGGTGTTGGCGCACCGGTTCGATTACCAGGAGGTTTACTTCATCCCCATGATCGTGCTCGCGGTGGATGTCGCCACGATGCTCGCGCCACGCCTTTCTTTCGCGTGGCGGCGCGCCGCGCTCACCCTTGCCGCCGGGCTCATCGCGATCAACGCGCTCTGGACACTGGAGCTCGTGCGCGGCGTGCGCTGGAGCGGCGTTCCCACGCGGCTGGCCCAATCTTTCGGCACATTCCTGCCGGATTGCGTGAAGTACCAGTTGCATCCGTACGCGTGGGTCCTTAAATCGCTTAACGCGGACTACCACCTGCAAGCGGCCGGCTATTGGATCCGCCGCCACACATCCGAAGCCCATTCCATTGTGCTGCTGCCGTCGAACGTCTGGCATAAAACGACCGCGGAGTATTATTTCGGCACGCCGTTCATCACGATCTCCAAACCCGCGCGGAAGCGGCTGTACTATGTCACGCCGCATGGGTGGGACCAGCTCACGCACGCGGACCTGCAAACAGCGCAACACGATCCGGAGCGATTCATTCGGTCGAATCTATACGAAGACAAGCCTTTTCCGCTGCAGGGCGTGACGAATTTCTATTTGGTATGCGTCCATCCGTTTGAGCGGCCTGAGGAATTTGGCTTTGTCGATGCGGCGGCACTTAGCGGCTGCGAAGCCAAATACCGGCAGATGCTTGATCAGCGATTCTCCATTGCCGGGCGCATCCGAGATGATTCCGGCCGGCCGCTGGTCACGATCTACAGCTTTCAGCCGCAGGATCTGGTTGAGTATAATGAGCGCGACGCGCGAAGCCGTTTTGATCGGGAATTTGCCAACTGGGAGGCGCTGTGGAGCCGGAACGTGTTTGCGCAGATGGACAATCACTTCAGCGGAGAATAAGCGGCGCACCGGCGACGTGCGACATCGTTTTGCCGGTTTATAACGAAGCCGCGAACCTCGATGAGCTGTACCGCCAGGTGACGGCCGTCATGGCCGAGGCCGGGCTGCGCTACCGGCTTCTGTTTGTCGACGATGGTTCGACCGATGCCACGGCGGCTGTGCTTGAAGAGCTGGCCATGCGCGACGAGCGGGTGCGGTTTCTGAGCTTTACCCGGAACTTCGGGCATCAGGTGGCGCTCACAGCCGGCCTGGAGCATGCGGACGCCGACTGCGTGATCACCATGGACGGCGATTTGCAGCACCCGCCGCACCTGATTCCGGAGCTTCTTGGACGTTGGAAGGACGGATATTCGGTCGTGCTCACGGTGCGCGAAGACAACCGGAGCGCGCCTTGGCTCAAGCGAGCCACCTCGCGCGGCTTTTATGGCGTGATCAACCGGGTATCGGGTCTGACGCTTACGCCGGGCAGCGCGGATTTCCGGCTGCTGGACCGCGCCGTGGTCGATGCATTGCGGCAGTGCGGCGAGCGCACGAAATTTCTCCGCGGGCTCATTAACTGGGCGGGTTTCCGCAGCACGAGCGTGCCATACCAGCCGAGCCAGCGCTTCCAAGGCAAGTCAAAGTATTCAGTCGGCAAAATGGCGGCGTTTGCCTGGGACGGCGTGACCGCGTTTTCCGCGCTGCCGCTGCGCTTGGCATTTTTCGTCGGGCTGGTGATCTCGCTATGCTCCTTTACCTATGGGCTGTATGCCGTGGCGGCGCGCATTTTTTGGAACGCGTCCGTCATTCCCGGTTGGGCATCGATAACGATCAGCGTGCTGTTCTTGGGGGGCCTGCAGTTGATTTTTATCGGGCTGTTGGGTGAGTACCTGGCCCGCGTGTTCGATGAAGTAAAAGGCCGTCCGATTTATTTCATCAAGCGCAAGGTGCTCTAGCGATGCAACCGCGTTCGCGACCAGCGCCGGCCACTCTGGCGCTCGCCGGGATTATGCTCGGGCTTTTCTGGTTTTGGCTGCCGGTTGTATGGCTGCTCATCCCGGCGGGCATGGCCGCTTGGTGGATGAGCTGGGAGATCCGTGACAGCCGGTTTCGTCCGCTGCTCGCGGCGATGCTCATTCTCGGTGCGGTCATCCGCATCGTGGCGGTTCTCGGAAACGGTGTGTTGGCGGATCGCTTTGCCGGCCCGAACGAGCCTTGGGACATGGTTCCGGATGGATCGGTCTATGCGTCGTATGGGCAGTATATCGCAGAGCTCGCAACCGGACGCATCGGGCCGCCGACGTACAAGGTCCTTGTCCACCGGGTGGAGAACACAGGGCTTTGGCCCGCTTGGAACAGCTACCAAGTGACAGGCATGTCTTACTGGAACGGTTTATGGTTCAGCTTGTTTTCAACAACGCCGGTCGCCACGCGCCTGATCAACGGTTTGGCCAGTCTCATGAGCGCGGTTCTTCTGTTTCGGTTCATGCGCCGGCGTTACGACGAGCGTGCGGCCGCGCTGGTGCTGGGCAGCTTGCTATTTTATCCTACGCTTGCGCTATGGGCCGCGAGCGGCGCGAAGGAGTGGCTTGTGATGTTTCTTTCCATTATCTTCTTGCTCGCGCTGGACCCGTTCACAGCATGGCCGATCGGCCGGCGGCACATCGGGCTGGCCGCTGTGATGGCGACGACGGTGGCCGCAACCTATTTTCTGCGCGCGTATGTGGCTCTGCTGCTTGTGGGAACAGCCGGCCTGGTTCTGCTCTGGCGCATCGTGGCTCATGCATGGTCCACACGCCAGCTCGGAATTCGCGCGCTCCTTATTACCGCGGCCGTAGGCGCCACGGCGGCCGGCTGGCACCGCGCCGCAGTGGGCACCGAACAGTTCTACCAGCACAGCCTGCGGAGTTCGGTTGCTCACTACGCCGTGGATCCGGCGGGCGCGACCGGGTACCGCCTCTACCCGAAACGTTTTTACGAGCAGGACTACGCGCGATTGCCCTCGGTCGGACCGAATTCGGATCTGATTCGGCTGTCGCCAAGGCAAAAAATGGTCACGTCGGTGCTGGGCCTGGCCCGTTTCTTCTTTTCGCCCTATCCTAGCGATCTGGCGCGCAGCCGCGCGCTTTATGCGGTTTATCCGTTAGCGCTGCTGAACCTGGCGCTCTGCCCGTTTGTAGTAATGGGTGCGCTTTGGGGTTTGCGTACGCCGGCATCCGGGTTGATGCCGCTGACTGTCTTCATGATCCTGGTGTCGTTTGTCATCGGGTTGCACTCCGGAAATGTCGGAACAGTGGTTAGGGTAAAAGATATGGCCATGCCGTTCTATTTTGTGCTGGCGGCTGTGGGAATCGGACGCATCTTTAATTGGAGAACGCATGCAGTGTCGGTGGTGTAAACAAGAGACCGTGCGGCAGGTACTCGTGAAACAGGGCACCTCGATCGTACGCTGTAGCGGCTGCGGCTTAGTGTCGTCGGGCTATGAGCCGGACGCAAGCGCGATGCGCGACTGGTACGCGCAGTACTACGGCGAACGAAATACCAGCCGCATGTGCAATGACCTGACGCGCGCCCGGTATGTCGAGCTCTTAGCCGGTTTTGAGCCGTACCGCAAGACCGGGAAATTGATCGATATCGGCTGCGGATTCGGATTTTTTCTTTCGGTCGCTCACGCAGCCGGATGGGAAGTGTATGGAAACGAGATCTCTCAATCGGCATGGACCTACTTTGACCGCTTGGGCTTGCCGGGCGATCGGATTTTTATGGGCGACGTGGGCGAAGCCGATTTTCCGGCGGCTTCATTCGATGTGGCGACACTGATTGAGGTGATCGAGCATGTCAAAGACCCGGCCCGGGTCTTGGAAAGCACCGCCCGGCTTGTACGGCCCGGCGGGCTGGTGTACCTGACCACGCCGAATTTTAATTCGCTCACGCGCCGGCTGATCGGCTCGTCCTGGAGCGTGATCCATCCCCAAGAACACCTGACGTACTTTACGCCGAAAACGCTGTACCGCATGCTCGTAAAAGCCGGATTTCGCGTGCGGGCGCTGCGGACAACGGGATGGAGCTATTGGGAGGTATTTGACCGGATCCGCGGCCGAGCGGATGCGGATGCGTCGTTCGACGCTTGCCAAGGCGCGCGCGAAGGATTCGAGCGGGGCACCTTGGGCGCGCTCAAGCGCAGCGCTAATGCCGTGCTCAGCGCAACGCAGTTGGGCGACACGATCAAAATTTTAGCCGAGCGGGTGTGAGCAAAGCATGCCCGGCCGTCAGGTTTTGTATATTTCCTATGACGGCGCGCTTGACCCGCTGGGGCAAGCTCAGGTGATCCCTTACCTGCAAGGCCTTGCCGCCTCCGGTCACGCGATCACGCTCATCAGCTTTGAAAAGCGCGAGCGATGGCAATCACGCGCCGATGTCGATGCGCTTCGCGCATCGCTGGGTCGGGCGGGGATCCGCTGGCGTCCGCTCCGGTACCACAAGCGGTGGTCCGTGGCCGCGACCGCGTACGACGTGGCGGCCGGATTCATCGCGACGCTCGGCGCTGCGCGCGGCCGGCAGCGGCCGTTGATCCACGCGCGCAGCTACGTCGCTGGCTTGATCGCGCTGCTGGTGAAGCGGACGCGCGGCGGGAAATTCATTTTTGACATGCGCGGGTTCTGGGTGGACGAACGCGTCGACGGCGGGCTCTGGCGGGCGGGCGGCGGATTGTACCGCGCTGCGAAGCAGGTTGAGCGCCGGCTCTTCCGAAGCGCGGATGTGGTTGTCAGCCTGACAGCGGCGGGCGCGGACGTGATCCGGGCGTTCCCTTACTGGCGCAGCAAGACCCCTGTGCTCGCCGTGATCCCGACCTGCGTGGATCTGGACCGTTTTACTCCGCCTAAGCGGGCGAGGCCGGCTGCCAGAGAGGCGATGGTGATCGGCTACCTGGGGTCGCTCGGCACCTGGTACCTCTTTGACGAGATGATCGCGTTGTTCAAGACCGCGCAGCGCGCGCGGCCGGGCAGCATCTTTTTCATCGTGTCGCCGACGGATCGGGCATGGATTGAGGAGCGCCTGCGGCGCCATCAAGTGCCGGACTCCGCGTATCGGATCGAGCGCGTGAGCCGCGATGAGGTTCCGAACCGGGTCGCATCGTTCGATGTATCGCTCGCGTTTTATCGCGCGGGATCGAGCCGTAAAGGCACTTGCCCGACAAAGCTCGGCGAAAGCCTTGCCTGCGGGGTGCCGGTGATCGCCACAGCGGGCATCGGCGACGTGGATGCGCTGCTCGCGCAGGAGCGCGTCGGCACCGTGATCGATCGCCTGGACGATGAAGGCTGTCGCGCGGCGTGGGTGCGCATGGAAGCGCTACTCGCGGAAGGGCCAGCCCTTTCCGCGCGGTGCCGCGCGGCCGCCCAGCGTTTTTCATTGGCAAAAGGGATTGAGCAATATGACGCGCTCTACCGGCAATGCTGATTGACGCAAGGGGCCGCTTGTTCGGCCGCCTGAATATCATTGACGGCGCTGTTGCCGTGTTTGCGGTGCTTATATTGGGATTCGCTTACCGGCTCTACCGGATCGCGACGTTTCCCGCGCCGATTATCGAATCCGTGGAACCGCAGAGCGCTGCGCCGGGATACCAAGGAGCGATCCGCGTGGCGGGAAAGCAATTCGGCGACCGCGTTTTTATTAAGGTCTCCCGTGACGCGCTCACCGGGCAGTTCCAGCCGGCCTACCGCATTGATGCGCATACCGTCCAAATGCAGCTTCTTCAGCCGCTCGCACCCGGCATTTACACGGTTGTTGTGGTGAACGGGGCGAACAAAATGGCGCAGGCGCCGGGGGCGCTCCACATTGAGCGTGTCGCGGGCCTGGGCCCCGGGGCTCACCTGGTTACGGTCCGGATGCAAGCGCACGCGTTCGGCGTGATTGCGCCGTTGGCGCAGCTGGTCACGGTCGGTGATAGCGATCGCCGCACGGATGCGGCCCACAGCATGGCGGCCCGTATCGAGCGGGTCGACGCGGTCGATGCGGCGAAGACTCAGTTTACTCCGGAGGACAAGGACCTCTCCATGGAGGTTCTTCTCACCGTGGTCCAAGACGGCAAACAGCTCTATTTTCACGAAGAGGAGCTGCGCGTCGGCTCGGACATGTTATTCGAAGGCCCGGATTACAATCTTCCGTGCACGATTTTCGGGCTGCAGATCCTAGGGGAAGCGGATGCGGGCTAAACCGCAGGCACCGCCGCATTCATGGCTGCGCGACAGCGCAGCGGTCGGTTTGAGCGTTCGCGCGGGCCGGATGCTCTATCGCGCATTCAAGCAGGGGACGCAGGCAAGCGATTATTCAGCCATATTCCAAAGCTCCTGGCGGCAGCCCGCGGTGCTGGGCCCGATCATAGCGGCAAGCATTGGTGTGGCAAGCGCATTGGATCTTTTCGTGCGAACGCCGCTCACCGCCGGCGATTGGCTGATCCGAAGCTACCTGTGCGTTGCCGGGATTGCGCTGGCGCGATGCGCCCGTTCCTGGACCGCGCTGTTCCAGGACAGCGTCGTGGTTCGGGTATGCTCCGGCACCCTCAAAATGTTATAATCACGCCCGCATGAAGCTCCCTAAACTCTCTATCGTGATTCCGTTCTTTAATGAAGAAAATACCGTTACCCCGGTGGCGGAATCGCTCATCGTGGCGCTTGAGCACGCGGGCATTCCGCACGAGGTGCTCTTAGTCGACAACGGCTCCTCGGACGCGACCCGGCAGCGGGCCAAAGCCGTGGCCGAGGCTCAGCCCGCGGCGCGGCTTGTTGTGGTGGCGCACAATCATGGCTACGGAGGCGGGGTCTTGGCCGGCCTGGCGGCAAGCGTCGGCGACGTGCTGGGATTTATCACCGGCGACGGCCAGGTCAAGCCGGACGCGGTGGTTACGGTTTACCGGCGCCTGGTTGAGTCTGAATTCGATTTCTGCAAGGCTATCCGCCAGGTCCGGCACGACGGCTGGCAGCGGGCGGTCTTGAGCCAATGGGGTAACCGGGTGTTTCGCTGGTGCTTTCCCATGCTCCGAACCGTGGATATCAACGGCAGTCCCAAGCTCTTCACGCGGCCGCTCTACGAGAAGCTCCGGCTGTCGTCGACCGACTGGTTTCTTGACGCGGAAATCGTGATCAAATCGCACGTGGCGCAGGCCGCGATCGGAGAAGTGGGCGTCGAGTCACCGCCGCGGCAGGCCGGCGAGTCGCATGTGCGGTGGAGCACGGTCATCGAGTTTCTCCGCAACCTCGCGCGGTACCGCTGGGGCCATGCCCTGACCGAATGGCAGGCCGGGAGCACGGACTCATGAAAGTGGTGATCCTCTGCGGCGGACGGGGAACGCGGCTGGCAAGCGAAACCGTATCGGTTCCCAAGCCTTTGGTCGAAGTGGGCGGCAAGCCTATTTTGTGGCATGTGATGAAGATCTTTGCCGCGTTCGGCCACACGGAATTCATCCTGTGCCTGGGCTACAAAGGGCACCTGATAAAGGAATACTTCCTCAACTACGACCTGCACCAAAGCGACTTCACGATCACGCTCGGCCAAGACGCTCCCGTGGCGCCGCATCGGCCGCATCCGGAGCATGGGTGGCAGGTTCACTGCGTGGACACCGGGCAGGATACGCTCACGGGCGGGCGCATCAAGCGGATCGAGCGGTTCGTGGGCAACGAGGAGTTCCTGCTGACGTACGGCGACGGGGTCGCGGACATCGACCTGGCTGCGCTGGCGGATTTCCATCGCTCGCACGGCAAGATCGCGACGGTAACCGGCGTGCGGCCGCTCTCGCGGTTCGGGGAATTGATGGTCGAAGGGCGCAAGGTCGTGGAATTCAGCGAAAAGCCTCAAGTCCACCAAGGCCTGATCAACGGCGGGTTCTTTGTGCTGCGGCCCGATGTGTTCCGATACGTGCAAGACAGCGATGCCTGCACGTTCGAGCGGGAGCCGCTTGAACGGTTGGCCCGCGACGGGCAGCTCATGCTTTACCCGCACACCGGATCGTGGCAGTGCGTGGACACGCCGCGCGACTTGCAGGTGATGAACGAGCAATGGGCGAGCGGCGCTTTTTGGAAAGTGTGGGACCGAACAACAGGACAAAGCAAATGACAACCGGTTTCTGGGACCGCCGCCGTGTCTTCGTAACCGGGTGCACCGGGCTCCTCGGTTCTTGGCTGACCGAGGCGCTGGTGAGCCGCGGGGCGCACGTCACGGGCCTGATCCGCGATTGGGTGCCGCAGTCGCGACTCATTCAGAGCGACACGATGCAGCATATCGTCACGGTGCGCGGCGATATCGAAGACTACCCGCTGCTTGAACGCGTCTTGAACGAGTACGAAATCGACACGGTGTTTCATCTCGCGGCGCAGACGATCGTGGGAACCGCGAACCGGAACCCGGTCTCGACGTTCGAAACCAATATCCGGGGCACCTGGAATCTCCTCGAAGCGTGCCGGCGTTCACCGCTGATTTCTCGCATCGTGATCGCTTCGAGCGATAAATCCTACGGCGATCAGCCACTGCTGCCATATGCCGAGTCTATGCCGCTTCAGGGACGGCACCCCTATGACGTATCAAAGAGCTGCGCGGATCTGCTGGCGCTGGCGTACGCTTCGACCTACCAATTGCCCGTGGCCGCGGCGCGATGCGCGAACTTCTTCGGCGGCGGCGATTTGAACTTCAACCGGGTGATCCCGGGCACGATCCAATCCGTGCTGTGCGGCGAAGCCCCGGTGATCCGCAGCGATGGAACGTATGTGCGGGACTATTTGTACGCCGCGGACGGAGCGGAGGCTTATCTGCTCTTGGCAGAACAGCTTGACCGGCGCGAAGTGGCCGGGCAAGCGTTCAACTTCAGCTACGGAGCAAAACTCACCGTGCTTGAGATCGTTCAGCTCGTGCTGCGGCTCATGCAGCGGGAAGACCTCGAGCCTCGGATTCTCAATCAGGCCACGAATGAGATCCGCGAGCAATGGCTGTCGAGCGAGAAGGCGAAGCGCGAGCTGGGATGGGCGCCTCGGCACACGCTCGAGCAGGGATTGGTCGAAACCATCCGCTGGTACGAGGGCTTTTTTAAGAAAGTCCCCACAGAGGCATAAGGTCGCGCAACCCATGGGTCGTGCCCCTGGCATGGATAATCCTTCTCCGTGGACCGGCCGGCGGGTCGCGGTCACCGGCGGCACCGGGTTCCTCGGCTCGCATTTGGTCCGCAGGCTGGTCCTGGAAGCTGCGGAGGTTCATGTGGCCTCGCGGTCAGCGGTATCCAATCGCGCCCGCCAATCGGATCCGCTTATTACGCCGCACGCGCTCGACCTCACCGACGAAGCGGAAACCGCCCGTGTACTCAGCACGATCCGCCCGGCTGTCGTATTCCATTTAGCGGCCTATGGCACGCTGCCCGCGCAGTCGGACGCTGCGCTCATTTCCCGGGTCAATGTGAGCGGCACGCTGCATCTCTTAGAGGCTTGCCGGCGCGCGGGCCGGCCGCTCGTCGTCTACGTGTCTTCTTGCTCCGAGCGTACGCTCGCCGCGTTCTCCGATCCTTGCGACCAGCGCATGG
>JAHFGY010000073.1 GCA_023247195.1 Candidatus Omnitrophota bacterium
TGACCGGTTGTTGGCAGACCTTTCGGTTGAACGACGCCAGCGAAGACGCCGGTTATGCTCCGCCGAAGGTCGTTGAAGTACTATCGGAAGTCCATGTGAACCAGAGACTTAAAGAAGGAGTCCATGCCAGCGGCGGCTTCAAACTGTTCGTTGTCGCCATGACGGTGTTTCTTCTGATCACGATCATAGTGGGAATTGTGCTGGCGCTCCAAGTCTCGCGGAACCGGTGGGTCGTTTGGGCGTGCCTGGCGGGCGGGCTGCTGGTGCCGCTGCTTTTATTATTGAGCGGCTGACGGCCGGCGGAAGAAGTCGAGGATTTGACGTTCCAACCACCTGTCTTGCTTGAACGGAATCTTTCCGGAAACAAATCCCAAATGCCCGCCGTCTGGCGTCAACAGCAGCTTGAGATACTCTGATTTTTCGATCGCCGCGATGGGTAAATCCTCTTTGGGCAGAAAGGGGTCGTTCGCGGCATGGATAAGCAGCGTCGGAACATGGATAGTTTGCAGGTAATTCATCGAGCTTGATTTGGCCCAGTACTCGCGCTCATCGGCGTAGCCGTTCAGCGGGGCCGAAACCTCGCGGTCGTAAACATTGAAAGTCTTTGCCTTCAGGACCTTTTCCTTGTCGATAACCCCCGGGAATTGTCTATCCTTCGCAAGCGCCTGAGCCCGCAGTGTTTTTAGCAGCGAGCGGGTATAAACGCGTTTATTAAATCCCTTGTCCAAATTCCTGGCTGTTTTAGCGAGATCGTAAGGCGCGGACACTGCGACCGCTTGTTTGACTTCATCGGGAATCGCGGCCCCTTTTTCCCCCAGCCATTTCAGGACCCTGTTCCCGCCGACTGAAAAGCCGACCAAATAGATGCGTTCGGCTTTCTTTGTTTGGATGAGTTGCCGCACGAGCCAATCCAAGTCCCGTGTGTCTCCGGCATCATTTAGCTCGATGAGCCGGTTGAGCTCAATAGCTCCGCGCGCGTTGACAGCGACAGCGCGCCAGCCGGCTTTTCGGGTTTCATCCAGCAGGGTTACGACATAGGCCGCTTGCGTGGTGCTGCCGAATCCGTGAAGGATCACGACGTACGGCGAGCCGGGAGCGCCTTCGAGCCAGTCCACGTCGACGAAGTCGCCGTCAGGGGTATTCAAGCGCTCATGCGTTACCGGCACGTCCGGCTTTGGGCGAAAAAGCCCGCCGCAGATCGTTTGAAAATGCCGGCTGCGGCACCACCACGCGGGCTTGAACGAGCCTTCGTATGCAGATGCCTGGATGGGAGAACAAAAGAAAATCGCCAGCGAGCATGCAAAAAATCGGTGGGGCGTCATTTCTTGTAATCGGTGAGCTGCCGCGCCAGCGGCATTGCGAGTGTTTCCAGGCGAGCCATTTCGTCAGCGGAAAATGGCGTGAATTGCCGGGCGCAAGCCGCCGCTTCGTCGACCTCGGCTGGGCTGCTGAATCCGATGATCGCGGTTGTGATCGGCTGGCTCAGCGCGTAGCTGAGCGACTTGCACACGCCAAAAGCGCTGCCGGGCTGGACCAAACCGCCATGGCCAAGCACCTTCATGCCGACGACTCCCATCTGTGCTTGCTTGGCGGCCGGCAGCACGGTCTGAATAAAAGAAAGACGTTGCTTGTCCGCGACGTTCAGCGCGACCAGAGCGGTATCGAACGGGTAGCGGCGGATAGCTTCCACTAATACCGCGGGGTCGTGATGGCCTGTGATGCCGAAGAACCGGACGCGTCCTTCCGCCCGCGCCTGTTCAAGCGCGTGAATAGCGCCGTTCTTGCCGAAGATAGAGTCCAGCTCTTCCATTTCTCTTAAGTCGTGCAGCTGCAAAAGATCCAGGTGGTCTGTGCGCAAGCGCCTGAGGCTATCTTCCAGCAGGCGAAGGCTGCCGTCACGCGTGCGCTCGTGCGTTTTGGATGCAAGGAACACCTTCTTGCGGTCTTCGCCCAGAGCCAGACCGTAATAGTCCTGGCTGCTGCTATAGGCGGGCGCGGTGTCGCAATAAGTGATGCCTTGCTCAATGGCGCGTCGGATTACGGCAACGGCTTCCGCATGGCGGTTGTGCGTGCGCAGCACCCCTTCGCCTCCCAGTCCGAGTAGGGTTACGTGAACGCCTGTCTTGCCAAGCAGGCGCTGAGGGATCTGTTCGACAGGAGAGCCAGCCATCTTGGAACCATCTTAGACTAGTTTTCTCCGCGATGCCGATCATGGCTCCCGGAGATTTTTCTGCTAACATGTGAGGTATGGCTAAGTTCAAAATGCCGAAGAATTCTTCGCTTTTGAGGTCGACGATCACCGCGTCGACCGGACTCTTCACCGCGATCAAGACCGAGAGGAAAGTGCGCCAGGTAGTGATAGCGGCGGTGATCGTAACCGCGGTCTGCTCAGCCGCGGATGTCGGTTATTTTCAAATCCTCATGACCATTTTCAGCTGGGTGCTTGCGCTCATCTGCGAGATGTTCAACACGGCGCTTGAGAATGCGCTCGATTACGCCAGCGGCAAGGAATACCATCCCCTGATACGATCGGGAAAGGACTATGCCGCGGCGTGCACGTTTGTGGCCATCATATTCGCCTCGGCGCTCTCCCTTTTTGTTCTGAGTGAAGCGATCCGCGGCGCAAAGGTGACATAAGCTTATTAATAGACACGAAGAAGTAGTTGCTTCAATGTCCCGTTTCGTCGAGCAGCAGCTCAAGTGGTTGAATCCCATCGACGACAACTGGCAGCCTAGTGATTTCCTTCCTGATCTTGCGGCGGATAGGTGGCAGGATTCCATTCAGGCGCTTCGGGATGCTTCCGCGGCGCTTTCGGACGAGCTGCTTGTCGTGCTCATCGGCGATACCATCACGGAAGAAGCCCTGCCTTCCTACCAAACCATGACCAATCGCCATGGCGGAATAATCGACCAGACCGGTGCGAGCGACGACCCGTGGTCCCGCTGGACGCGCGGCTGGACCGCTGAAGAGAACCGGCATGGCGCGCTCCTGAGCACTTACTTGTATCTTTCCGGCCGCGTCGACATGCGCGCGGTCGAAATCACCACGAACCACCTGATCCGAAACGGTTTCGATCCCCTGACCGCTAATGATCCTTACAAGGGCCTCATCTATACCTCTTTTCAAGAGCGGGCGACCCGCGTCTCCCATGGCAACGTTGCCAAGCTTGCCAATCGCAGCGGGGACGATATGCTTGCTAAAATTTGCAACAAGGTTGCCGGGGACGAAGCCCGGCATGAAGAGGCCTACAAGAGCTTTGTGAACAAGCTGTTCGAGCTGGATTCGCAGGACGCGTTGATTGCTTTTTCCGAAATGATGCAGACCAAAGTGACTATGCCCGCTCGGTTAATGTCGGATGGAATAGCATCAGACCTGTTCGCCAAGTTTTCAACTGTGGCGCAACGCATCGGCGTGTATACGGCTCATGACTACGCGACGATCATCGAGCATCTCGTGGGGTATTGGGATGTGGCAAACATTCGCGGGGTTTCGGGCGAAGCGGCCAAGGCGCAGGAATACCTTTGCACGCTGGGGGCGCATTATCATCGTTTTGCCGATCGGATCGAGGGCCGCGCCGAAAAGCAGGTCCGGACGCCGCTGAGCTGGATTTTCGATCGATCCATATAGAGTAGGAAAGCGACATGTGTTCAATGGGGAGGGATTGTATGCGAAAGCTGCTGGTAGAAGGCGTGGGCACATTCTTCTTGGTATTAGTCATCGGGCTGACTGTTGTGGCGCCCGGGGCAGGCGCCATGGCACCGCTGGCGATCGGCGCGATGTTGATGGTGATGGTCTACGCTGGCGGCCCGATCTCCGGCGCGCATTACAATCCGGCGGTGACGCTTGCCCTTACTCTGGCAGGCAAAAGCCCGAAGAATGACCTGGTCCCCTACATCGGCGCTCAATTTGCAGGCTCCGTGCTCGCATCCATGGCGGTTAAATTCTTAAAAGAGGGAAGCGCGGTGGTTGCCATGGAGCCGCAGGCGGCGCCGGCGTTCCTGGTTGAGATTCTGTTCACTTTTGCGCTCGCTTATGTCGTGCTGAATGTCGCTACCACCAAGAAAGCGGCCGGCAATTCGTACTTTGGTTTGGCCATCGGATTCACCGTGATGGCTGCGGCGTATGCCGGCGGCGGTATTTCCGGCGGCGCGTTCAATCCGGCTGTCGCGCTTGGCGTCACGGTTATGGGCCTCATTGCGCCGGCGTATTTATGGATCTACTTCGTGGCCAATCTTGCGGGTGGAGCGCTTGCCGCGACGGTTTTCCGGACCACTAATCCTGACCTGAAGTAACGTCTGCGGGCTAGCGTTCGATGCGGTGGGATGGTTTGCTGGTCGTTACGCTTGGCATCGCGGCCGGCCTGCTGACATTCCATAATGCGAGCCGCATGAGTCCGCTCGTATTCAGCACTCGCGCTCAAGATCTTTTGTTCGACGCCGACACCGCGGACTACGTCAGCATGATGACGGTGCGCGAGGGGCCGCACGGCGAAACAAAAGTCCATCCGTTGTTGACCCTTTTCATTTACCCGCCGGTGAAAATCCTTCGTTCGGTGCTCGACCTTGAGCCCACCCAAGCGATCCGGGTGACGCTTGCGCTCGTGGCGGCTTTATGGGCCGGGACACTGTTTGGCGTGCTGCGACTGATCGGGTGCCGCGAGCCGGATTCCGCGATTTTCACGCTTTTGGGCGTCGTGAGCGCCGCGGCGCAATTTTGGTTCGCTGTTCCTGAGACCGGCTCCTACGGATCGCTTTCGATTCTGGCGGCAGTGGGCGTCATGGCGCTGGCGCAGCGCTGGAAAATTTCAGAGCTCGGGTACGCGGCGGTCAGCGCTTTCACGCTGAGCACCACGGTGACCAACTGGATGGCGGGGATTTTTCTCAGTTTCATCAATCTGCCGCGGCGCCGCGCACTGAAGCTCACCGCCATCGCTTTTGGCATCGTGGTGGCGCTCGCCGGCCTCCAGGAGGCGATCTTTCCCCGGGCGGACTTCTTTCTTCAGAATCCGAAGAAGGGAGCCTTTCTCTTCCACCCGCGCTCGGGCGGACCGGTGAAGATCGTGCCGGCATTTATCTTCCATACGATGATTATGCCGGCGATTGAGAACACGCCGAAAAACGGCGCGCTTAGGCTGACCACCCAGCAGCTGGCTCCGGGGTCGGGCAGCCCTTGGGGCCGCGCTGCGGTTTGGTTCTGGGGTGCGCTCCTGGGAGTTGGCGCGTGGTGGGCTGTTTCAAACGCGCGGTCGTCGAAGCTGGTTCAACTGGTGGGGTTTACCCTTCTTGGCCAGCTTGTGTTGCACCTGGTTTTTGGAAAAGAAACATTTCTCCAAGCGCTTCATTTCCTTCCGCTGCTCATCGTTCTGGCGGCGTTCGGCACGTTCACGCGCGCCCGTCCCGGAGTGCTCCTGTTCGCCGCTGCGTTAACGGTATGCGCCTTTATCAATAATCAGCTGATTTTCGAGCAGGCGGCAACGCAGGTGGACCGTTACGAGGAATTGATCGGCCCGGGCTAGAACCGAGTCCAAGCTAGAGCCGGATCGTAGGGCTGATCGGCAGCGGACGATCCATGACCATGAGCTTGCGCTGAAGCTTGCGGAAGATGCCGGTTTTAGCCAGTAAGAATACGCCCGCCGCAAGCACCGTTTTCATTAAAGGATGCTTCGCCGCGATCAATCCTGAAAATCCGCTTTGAATCCGCTGGATCTCAATGACTTCGGACTCGCGCAGCGCCTGCACGCGCCCGAGCGCCTGGCGCGAATAGTTTTGTTTCCGCAAGCAGTCAGTGATGATGTCCGCGGCCACGATCGCGGATGCGACCGCGACCGAAACGCCGATGGCTCCGGCCGGCGAGCAGGTGTGCGCCGCATCCCCCACCAGCAGAAGCCCGTCTTTTGCCCATTCCTTGACCCGGTCGGCTTTTGCCGCGAGCACGTTAAAGGGCTTGAAATCGGTTAGCTCGCTCGCAAAGTCGCGGAACATCGGGTGCGCGTCGAGCAGTTCCGCTTTCAGCGAGCCGATGCCAGCTTTGACGTAGCGGCCGTACTCGCCGGTTTCGATAAGGATGCCGCACTGCACGTGCTGCGGGTACTTCGGCAAGATGATGTAGTTGTGGCGGGCCGAGAGAAACGCGCGCACCGTGTTGTCATAGCCGGCGGGCTTTGGAATCGTGAACCAGATAATGTCGAAGTCATGCTCCTCGTATGCCAGCTCAAAGCCGCCCCGTCGCCGCAGCACGGACCCGCGGCCTTCGGCTCCTACGCTGACCTTTGCGCCTACGCGCACAGGCTTGCCCTTAACCGCGGCTTGCAGTCCGACCACGCGCGTTCCTTCGGTGAGCGGCTCTTCCGCAGCGGCGTCAAACAACAGCGTGAAGTTCGGATAGGCTTTTGATTTTTCATGAAGCGCCTCGAGCATCACTGTCTGCGGCATCCAAAGGATGTAGGGCGCTTCCTTTGACAGGTTCGGCGCGCTGATCGTGGCCGCGAGGCGCCGCCGGATGTACAGCTGGAACCCATCGATTTTCAAATGGGGGGATTGCAGCAGGAAGGTTAAAAGCCCGATCTGGTTCATCATCTGGATGAAGCGGGGCATGAGCACTTCGCCGCGGTATTCTCGGTCGAAGTTGCTATGACGCTCGAGCACGAGCACGCGCGTACCCTGAGCCGCCAGCAGCAGGCCAAGGATCATGCCCGCCGGCCCAGCGCCCGCGATGCATACGTCTGTTTCTTGATCGAATGCGCTCATTCCAGGATCAGCCTATTTCAGTTATCCTAGCAGCCTCTATGGATACTTACGACGTGGTCATTATCGGAGCAGGCGGAGCGGGGATGATGTGCGGCCTGCAGGCGGGCCGCCGCGGCCGGCGCGTGGTGTTGCTGGATCACGCGAGCGTCGTGGGGCGCAAGATCCGCATCTCAGGCGGCGGGCGCTGCAACTTCACGAACACCGGCGCCGAACCCGCGCAGTACGTGTCCGGCAACCCTGATTTTTGCCGATCGGCGCTGTCCCGCTACACGGCCGACGACTTCCTGGAATTGATCCAGTCGCATGGCATCGCGTTTCATGAGAAAACCCTAGGCCAGCTGTTCTGCGACCGGTCCGCGCAGCAGGTGATCGACATGCTGGTTGAGGAATGCCGCGCCGTGGGCGCGTCGATCGTGCTTGACTGCCACGTGCGCGCGGTTGAGAAAAAAGAGCGGTTCCTGGTGCGGACGAGCGCGGGCGAGTACAGCGCCGATTCGCTGGTCATCGCGACCGGGGGGCTCTCGCTGCCAAAGATCGGAGCCAGCGATCTCGGTTACCGGATCGCCAAACAATTCGATGTGCGCATCACCGAGACCGCGCCCGCGCTGGATGCTTTCGTCTTCTCTCCGCAGGACCAGCGGTTTTTCGGCGAGCTGACCGGCGTGGCTGTTCCGGCTGTCGCGACTTGCGGGGGCGCGAGCTTTCGCGAGCAGGTGTTGTTCACGCACACCGGCTTGAGCGGCCCGGCAGCGCTTCAGGCATCGCTGTACTGGAAAAAAGGCCTTGAGGTGAGCGTGGATTTGCTGCCGGATACTTCGACCGATGAAATGCTCAAATGGTTCGCGCAACAGAAGGCGGCTGGCTCGCGCGCGAACGTTAAAACGCTGCTCGCGCAGCGGCTTCCCAAGCGCGTGGCCGAACGATTCTGCGAGCTGGGCAGCGTCACGGACAAGCCCATGGCGCAGCAGTCGGCCGAAGCGCTCGAGAAACTCTGCCGAGGCCTTAAAGAATGGCGCTTCACCCCGCATGGCACCGTGGGCTACCGCACCGCGGAGGTGACGCGAGGCGGGGTGGACACGCGAGAGCTATCGTCCAAAACCATGGAATGCAAAAAGGTGCCTGGCTTGTACTTCATCGGCGAGGTCGTGGACGTGACAGGCTGGCTGGGAGGCTACAACTTTCAGTGGGCGTGGTCATCGGGCTGGGCCGCCGGCCAGGCGGTATAGCTTAGGCTTTCTTGCCGCACGCGGGGCAGAACTTAGACGCGGCCGGAAGCTTTTCGCCGCAATCCGCGCAAAAGGCTTTGGGTTTGGCCGCGGACTTGGGCTTCTTGCCTTCCTGAATTGCCGTGCGTTCCTTCTCGATCTCGACTTCGTTCTCAGCTGCGGCGGCTTCACGGCTCACATCGGGCGCGCAGTTGATGCATAGCCGCTTGGTTTTGTTCCAGCATTTGCCGCAAAAGTAATTGCGGCATCGGCTACAGCAGGAGAAGTGCTTTACCGCCTCGGCGGCCGCTTCCCGGAAGGCCTTTTCTCTGGCTTGCTTGTAACCGGCGTCACGCACTGACTCAGCCGCGCTGCCCACGTTGCCCATCAAGCCGCCCAGCAGCGACCCTGCCGTGTTCAGCCACTGAGAAGCTTCGCCAGCGAGGTATTTCTTGAGCGGGGAGCGCCACGCGTCGTTGCAGCCTTCGCACGTGAAGTCGAACTGAAACCCGGTTTCATCGCTGAGGTCCGAATAATTATCGCCGAAGAGCGATTCTTCCGAGCTCATTCCTGCGGTTCCTCGTAAGAAGGCTCCTCGGCGGGTTCTTCAGGCTGCTCCTCTTGCGGAGCTTCCTGGTCTTGATAAGAGTCCTGGTAAGACTCATCGTACGACTCGCCGGAATCTTGCTGATCCATCTGAGCGCCATCGAGCATCCCGCCGATGGTCTGCATCCATCCACCAGGCGTGGACGGCAGGGAAGGTGCATAACCGCCGCCCGACTGAGCCCCGTCCATTATCTGTCCGACACTTTGGAGAATCTGCCCGGGCGAACTGGCAGCGCCAGGCCCGATGGGCGCTACAGGACTCGCGTTGGGGAAAACGCGCCCGGGGCTGCGCGGCCTCTGCTGGTACGGTTCATCGGTCTGATAAGCTGGATTGGATGGCTGGGGGTAGTACGCGCCCGCAGGGGAGTTCTCATCCGAGTCCTGCATTCCGTCCGGCATCTGTGGCATGCCGCCGCCGTTTTGCATCTGCTGCAGCATGCCCGGGTCTACGCCCATGTCCCGCATCATCTTTTCGGACATTGCCTTGTGAACGTCCGGAACCTGCGTGTATCCAGAGGGGATCTCAAAAAGCGCCGCCGCCGGCTCTTTTCGCGACAGTTCGACCGTTTCAAAGAAATACCCCGGCTGGTCGCCGCCGCGGATCTCCCACGCCAGTGGAATACCGTCGCCCATGCCGCCGCGTCCGAGCTTCGCGCCGGTCATGCCCTGGGCCAGAAGCTTGCCGAATGCTGAAAGGTTCTTGAGAATCTCGTCGCGTTCCTTGGGCGGGTAATTGGCGTACTCTGCCTTCATGTGCGCTGTTTCGAACGCGTCCATCGACTTCTGAATGGCGCGCAATTCCGGGGTGTACGGGGCGATCCACATGACCGCATCGCCATCGCTCTTACTCCCGCATGTCGACTGGAAGCCGTTAGCCGGATATCCCGCAAATGTCTTGGTTTCGCTTAGCTTGTTTGTGGTCACATTGCACGCGTCCGGGTCTTCCTTCATGGTGTAATCGCGCACTTCGGGATCCTTGAGCGGGTTCGCTTCCTCGGTGCCGCCTGGAGCATAGGCAAAAGCGATGGGCTTTTCGTCATAGATCCGCATGTTGGGCATAAGCTGCCATTGCACGCCTTTATCCACGCGTACGATCATGATTATGTTGCCCATACCGGCCATCGGGCCCATATCGGCGCCTTCAAACATTGTCGTCGTGTTTTCCATGCGCCGCTTGGCGTCCTTTGTCCAAATCTCGGACTGGCCCATACCGAACTTTATCTTCTGATAAATCCCGGCGCCGGAAGCGTTGAACCCTCTGCCTTTCACGGGTTCATCCGGCTTCGCTTGCGACGCATCGCTGTTCTCTGCCTGCTCGATCGTGCCGATGTCGCTCGAATCCGCGACGGCCGCGTCCGAATCGTTCTTCAGTGCGAGGAGAATGGCATCGCCGTGCGGCAGCAGCTTTATCTTGTTTTCGATCTCCTCCCAAATGCGGTTCGTTTCTTTCTCGGCGAGGAAATACGCGAACTCATACAGCGTCTTGCCGGATTTCGGGTGCTTCATGCTGCCCATGATGCCGTCGTCGGAATCCTTGTTCAGGTAGTAGTGCATCACGAACTTTCCCTGAGTGGCGAAGGCGATGGCTTTGTCGAAATCAAGGAACTGCTCCGGATCGCCGAAGTATTCCGCGTCGCAATCCAGGTAGTTGCAGTAGTCCGTAGGCTCCAGAAAGGCGAGGGCATTGTAAGGCGAGAAGATCTTTTCAAGCTCGCGCACGGAGGTGTGGATGCTGGCGTCATTCTCGTTGTACGCGAAGGAGCTGTAGTAGTAATGGCCGGTCTTGATGGCCGGCGGCAGAGAAGCCCAATCGAACATCGGCATGTCTTGGAGCTTGGTGATTTGGTTGCCCTTATCCCGCAGCATAAGCTCGACGTAGTTGGAATGGGCGCAAAAGTCCTGTGCCGCGTGAAGCACCTCCGCCAATCGCTTATAGAAGGTGTCGCGGGAGGATTGAGACTTGTACGCGTCGCGGCTGGCTGCGACAGCTTGGCCGATGCGCTGGTTCATCAGCTCAAGGGATTCCTTGATCGTGTTGTCGTCGAAGTGGTTTGTCGCCTGCAAGAATGCGTCGGAGGCGTACACGTCCTGGTCGGCCATGAGGTCGACGATCTTGTCATAGGCCGCCTCGGAGAACCGGTACTTGGTCTTGAGGGTAGCGCTGATCCAGTCATGCACCGGGTCCTGGATACCGGGCCACGTTTCGAAGGCTGCGCTGTTCTGAGAAGCTACGAGCAGAAATGCCACGAACCCGGCAAGCACTTTGGACCCAGCAAATGCCTTCATATAAGCTCCCTCCGCTGGCTTTGTGGACCCGCCAGACAACATTT
>JAHFGY010000199.1 GCA_023247195.1 Candidatus Omnitrophota bacterium
AACCACCGGCCGCAGCGCCTGCGAAAGCTCGTTCACGTTCAGCACGCTGACCCCCTGCACCTCAGCGATCTTGTTCAGGTTGAAGTCGTTGGTAATGATCCGGGTGCCGAGGATCTGGGCCAGCTTCACCAGCTTGGAGTCGATTTCAATGATGGCCGGCAAGTCTTCCTCATGCACGCGCACATCGATCGTGGGCAGCTCGCGGAGCTGGTTCAGCACGTCAAGGCCCCGCCGGCCGCGGGCGCGCTTGATCGAGTCCGAGCTGTCCGCCACGGTCTGAAGCTCTTTGAGCACGAAACTCGGCACGCCGATGCGGCCTTCGATAAAACGCGCTTTGCACAGATCCAGCAAGCGGCCGTCGATGATCGCGCTGGTGTCGACCAGGTAAAAGTCTTCCCCTCTGTCCTTCCGGGCAAGCCGCACGTATGGGATGATGATATTGAATTCGTCGCGTCCGCGCAGCGCGGTTGCCATGCAGAGGTAGCACAATGTCCATGTCAGCGCCACGCGCACATGGCCCAAAATCAGCGGATCAAACGGCAGCAAGCCGATCGCGTCGCCCGCGAGCTTGGACATGAGCAGGCCGAGCAGCAAGCCGAACACCGCGGCCGACAACCCGCGGACCGACAGGTGGCCCACCCGGTGGATCGCGCCTTCGATCGTGACCATCAAGATGCCGAGCAAACTTGAAATAGCAAATCGAACCAAAAGAGGCCAGCCTTGCTCAAGCCCCATGACCTGCGAACCGACCAATCCCGTTATAATGACGAATGTAATCCGCACAAATCGAAGATCCATGATTCTCTCCTAATCGTCCCCAGCAACCGCCGCTACCGGCTCCCGCACCGCCGCTGATCCCAGCGCGCGCGCGACAGCCTCTTGCACGTTCCTCACGGCAATCAACTCCAATCCATCCATGGCCGCAGGAACGCCTTTGCCCGCCGCCAAAAAGCAGCGGTGAAAACCGATCCGCCGCGCCTCTTCCAAGCGCTGGCGCATGTTGGCAACCGGCCGCACCTCGCCCGTAAGGCCGATCTCGCCGATGGCCGCGTCGCCTTTTCCCGCGGGCCGCTCTTTCAGGCTCGAGGCGATCGCAATCGCGATGCCCAGGTCCGCGCCCGGCTCTTCGAGCCGCATCCCGCCCAATGAAGAAACAAAAACATCCTGCTGGGCGATCTGCCGCAGCCCGACCCGCCGTTCCAGCACCGCCAGGAGCATGGACAACCGGTTGCTGTCGATGCCGGTTGTACGCCTGCGCGGCAGCCCAAGCCCGCACGGCGCCGTGAGAGCTTGAATCTCGACCAGAAGAGGCCGGCTTCCTTCCAAGCTCACGGTGACCATGCAGCCCGCCGCGGCGTCCGGCCTCTCGCTCAGGAACATCTCCGAAGGATTGCTGACTTCCAACAACCCTTCGGAGGTCATGTGAAAAACCCCCAGCTCGTGCGTGGCGCCGAACCGGTTCTTGTTGCTGCGCAAGATCCGGAACCCGCTGGTCGGGTCGCCTTCGAATTGCAGAACAGCGTCGACCAGATGCTCCAGAACCTTGGGGCCGGCTAGGTAGCCTTCTTTTGTCATGTGGCCGACGAGCACCATCACACACCCGCTCGGCTTAGCCAGCTTCACCAATTCATGCGCACAAGCCCGCACCTGCCCGATCGAGCCCGCGGCCGAAGTCAACGATTCCGTCTCCATGACTTGGATGGAATCGATGATCGCCACATGGGGCGTCACGTCGCGGATCGCTTGCTGCACGACCTCGAGCCGCGTTTGAGCCAAGAGCTGGATAGGCGAATTGCCCAGCCCCAGCCGCGATGCGCGCAGCTTGATCTGCCTAAGCGACTCTTCGCCGCTGACGTACAGGACTTTTCCGCCGACTTCGGCCAGCTTCCCGGCTACGCCCAGCAGCAGGGTGGATTTGCCGATGCCCGGATCGCCGCCGACCAAAATGACCGAACCCGCGACGAACCCGCCGCCCAGGACACGGTCCAACTCCGGCATGCCGCTGGGAATGCGCGGCGCATCTTCCAAGCTGACGTCCGCCATGGAAGTAACAGCCGTGGACTCCCCGCGCCGCGAAGCGGGCGCCGGCGTGGACTCCACGAGCTCTTCCACCATGGAGTTCCATTCCGCGCAGGTCGGACAGCGTCCCACCCACCGGGGCGACTGGGCGCCGCACTGCTGGCAGACATAAGAGGTCCGTGCTTTAGGCATGCTTTAACCGTCCCGAGCCGGCCGACCCTACTTCTTCTTATCCTCTTGCTTGTCGTTTTTGGGCCGAGCGAGCAATTTCCAAGGATGGGCTTTCAAGTCTTCGATGAAACCCACGGCGCTGCGGTGGAGCTCGTCGTCATAAAGCATTTTGCCGACGCTCCCCTCTCCGGATTCGACATGCGACATCGCCAAGTTCAGCCGCTCGCCCAGGATCTTCCAGTTGCGCGTGGCATCGCGCGCGTCGCGCAAGGTCTCGCGCAGGTAGGTCCGGGCTTCCATGTCGCCGACCATGGTGTTAATGCCGCTGAGCGTCTGCTTCAGCTCGTTCAATACCTCGCTCGAGCGCTCGATAAGGTGCTCGGTGGACACCGGCGGTTTGCCGATCAGCACGCCGCCCGACGGCAGCGGTGGTTCGATGCCGGGCCCGGGAGTGATATCCAAAAACTTCTCACCCAAAAGACCGAAGGTGCTGATCGCCACCGTGTCGTCGCCGCGAAGCTCGATATCTTTGGGAACGCTGAGGAGGATCTCCACTTCCGGCCGCGGGCTGTCGGTGCGCCTCACCATGCGTACGCCTTCGATGCGGCCTTTCTCGATTCCTGCATACTGCACCGGCGAGCCGACGGTGATCCCGTTGGCCGAATCGAACCGGACGCGGACGGTGTAGCGCTGCTGGAAATAGCTGGAGAAATCACCGATCGCGAAAATGAAAAAGATCAGGAGCGCCAATCCGCTCACGATGAAAGCGCCAACCTTGATTTCAAGAAGCCGGCGTGGTGTCATTTCCCCCTTTTATCGGAATTCGAGGCTGTTGCGGTTCGACCATCGCGACAGCACCCGCCTGTCCGGAAGCCCTTCTTGGATAGGCCCCATCGCCTGTCCCCGTATGAATTGCTGGACAATGGGATTCGAGGACTCTTGAATTTGCTTCGGCGTTCCCACTTCGATGATCCGACCATTGTAAAGCATGGCGATTTGATCCGCTACCTTGTAAGCGCTGCGCATGTCATGGGTAACGACCACCGACGTCACTTTAAGGCGGTCCCGCAAGGCGATGATCAGGTCGTTGAT
>JAHFGY010000006.1:0-30523 GCA_023247195.1 Candidatus Omnitrophota bacterium
GATGATCGCCCCGCCCTTTAATTTCTCAAAATCAAACGCATGCAGCGGCTGGCCGTATTCGAACAAAACATAGTTTGTGATGTCGACAAGGTTGTTGATAGGCCGCGCGCCGCAAGCGATCAGCCGTTTCTGCATCCACTCAGGCGATGGCCCCACTTTCACCCCTTCGATCAGCCGGCCGATGTACAAACCGCACGCCGCGGCATCCTCGATACGGATGCTCACCGGCGCCGCATTCTTCCGCGGCTTTGCGGAAGCCGAAATGCGCGGCACCTTGAACGCTTGTCCCGTCGCTGCGGCCAACTCCCGCGCAATACCGATCACCGACAAGCAGTCCGGCCGATTGGGCGTGACCTCGATATCGAAGATCGGACCCGCCTCGGCCGTTTCGATGGCTTTGACTTCCAGACCGGCCATGGTCAACCGCTCGGCCAGTTGGTCGGTCGGAAGCCGAACGGGAACGTACTCTTTCAACCACTCGAGCGGCACTTTCATTTTCCGCCCTGAAACTGCTCCAGAAACCGCAAGTCATTCTCGAAAAACGCTCGAATATCTTTAACGCCGTTGCGAAGCATGGCGATGCGCTCAACGCCCATCCCGAACGCAAAGCCTTGTACTTTATTGGGGTCATAGCCGACTTTGCGCAGCACATTCGGGTGCACCACGCCGCAGCCCATGATCTCAACCCAACGCTTGCGCGCAAATGAGCTGCCGCCGTCGGAGCCGAGCGTGGAAGCGATGTCGATTTCCGCCGAGGGTTCGGTGAAGGGGAAAAAGTGCGGACGGAAGCGGGTTTGAGTATCCGGGCCGAAGAGTGAGCGAAGGAAAAGGTTTAGGATTCCCTTCAGGTCGGCGAAGCTGGTTTTGTCATCCACCAGCAACCCTTCGACCTGATGGAACATGAAGCTGTGCCCGGGATCCAGCGCGTCGCGGCGGTACACGCGGCCCGGCACCACGATGCGCACCGGCGGCTTGCGCGATTCCATGACGCGCACCTGCACGGGCGAGGTGTGGCTGCGCAAGAGCAGCTTGCCTTTCTTCGGCTCGGGCGACGGCAAATCTACGAAGAAAGTATCGAAGGATTCGCGCGAGGGGTGGTCCGCCGGAATATTGAGGCCGTCGAAGTTGTAGTACTCATATTCCATCTCCGGCCCGTCCGCGACCTCAAACCCCATGGCGGTGAAAATTTCGAGGATGCGGTCTTGCGTCTGGGTGAGCGGGTGCACGCTTCCCTGGGAGAAAGATTGTCCGGGAAGAGTGCGGTCATAGGCCGCGGCTTGAGACACCCCGCCGACCGCCACGCGCCGGTCGGCCAGCTGCGACTCAATGGCGCGCTTGATCTCGTTCGCACGCTTGCCGAAAAGGCCGCGTTCTTCCGGAGCCAGCTGAGGGATGAGCTTCATCATCTCCATCAGCCGGCTCTTGCGGCCAAGCCAGTGCACGCGCTGCTGCTCCAGCGCCTCGGTTGAGCCGGCCTGCGCGATCCCGGAAGCGGACGCTTCGGCTATGGTCTCCAACTCTTGCAGAGGCTCCGGCTCAGACATGAATGGAGCGCGGATTAGTTGCGGACCGTCACCTGCGCGAGAATCGACTCAAAAGCCGGCTGATCGTTGATGGCCAGCTCGGCGAGCTGCTTGCGGTCCAGCCCGATGTTCGCCTTGCGGCATGCCGAGATGAACTGGCTGTACGTCAGCCCGTGTGCGCGCGCCGCCGCGTTGAGGCGGATGACCCACAAATTGCGGAACTCGCGTTTGCGGTTCTTGCGATCTCGGGTCGAGTAGACCAAGGCGCGCATAACCGTCTCTTTGACCTTGCGGATGCGAAGCCTGCGGTCGCCCGTGTAGCCTTTTGCCTGTTTGAGCAGGCGCTTTCGGCGCTGTTTGGAAGCCACCCCCCACTTAGCCTTTGCCATTCTTTTCTCCTATCCTGCGATCAGGGCTTTGATGTGTTTAGCATCGCCCCTAACTAATATGATCGGCCGGCGCAAGTTGCGCTTGATCTTGCGGCGCTTTCCGCCGAGCAAGTGCCGCTTTCCCGAACGATTCGAGCGCACTTTGCCGCTGCCCGTTACCTTGAATCGTCTTTTAATGCTCTTATTCGTCTTTCGTTTTGGCATGATCCTTACCCTGTGGCTGTGTTGGTTTCCGACTCCGGCTCAGGCAACACCGGATTCGACAACGCGGACGCTGTTGCATTTCCCGATCCCGACTTGCCGCCGCTAGACTTCTGCCGCGCCGCGTCGCGCTCGAGCTTTTTGATCCCTTCCCTGTCGGGACCCATAATCATGGTCATCATACGGCCTTCAAGGCTGGGCCTGCGCTCAACCTTGGCCACCGGTACCAGATCTCCCACCAGCCGGTCCAGAATGCGTGTGCCCAGCTCGGTGTGCGCCAGCTCGCGGCCGCGATAAACCATCGTCACTTTCGCTTGGTCGCCGCGCATGAGGAAACGCCTGAGCATGTTCATCTTGACCTTGTAATCATGCTCCTCGATATGCGGCTTAAATTTAACTTCTTTTAGTTTGGTGACGTGATGCTTTTTCTTGGCCTCGCGCTCGCGCCGTTCCTCGTCATACTTGAATTTGTTGAAATCCAGAATGCGGCATACAGGAGGAACGGCCTGCGGCGCCACCTCGACTAAATCATAGCCCTGCTCGCGCGCGATCTTCACCGCATCCATCGGCGCCATGACGCCCATCTGTGAGCCGTCAGCGCCGATGACACGCACCTGAGCGATCCGGATCTTCTCATTCACCCGCAAAAGCTTAACGATTGTCGTTCCCCTCCTTTGTCAGGCTGACCCGTTGCGCTGATTGCACTCATCCGCCAGCCGGGCGGCGAACGCATCCAACGGCATCACGCCCAGATCGCCCTCGCGGCGATGGCGAACCGCCACCGCTTTGGCTTGAGCTTCGCGCGCCCCTACGACCGCCATGTAAGGGATCTGCGCCATCTGAGCATCACGGATCTTTGCCTGCATGCGCTCATTGCGGTCGTCCATGCCGGCGCGAAGACCGAGGGCTTTTAGTTGGCCCTGCACTTCCTTCGCGTACGCGGCAGCCGTCTCCCCGACGGGGATGACCGCAACTTGAACGGGCGAAAGCCATGTCGGCAGCGCGCCCGCGTAATGCTCCAACAAAATACCGAAAAACCGTTCCAGGCTTCCCAGCAAGGCCCGGTGCACCATGATCGTGCGGTGCTCTTTGCCGTCCTCGCCGATGTACGTTAAATCAAACCGCTCGGGCAGCGCGAAGTCGCACTGGATCGTGCCGCACTGCCAGCTTCTTCCGATCGCGTCCTTGATCTTGATGTCGATCTTCGGGCCGTAGAACGCTCCCTCGCCTTCGTGCACTTCATATTTCAGATTGCGGCTGCTCAGCGCCTGCCGGAGCGCGGCTTCCGCCCGCTCCCAAATCTCGGCGCTGCCGATGGCCTTTGCCGGCTTGGTCGACAGTTCGATCTCGTAGTCGGTGAAACCGTACGCCTTGAGCATGTCGAACGCAAAATCGATGACGGAGCTCACTTCCTCAACGAGCTGCTCCTCGCGCAAGAATAAGTGCGCGTCGTCCTGCGTAAAGCCGCGCACGCGCATCAGGCCGTGCAGCACGCCGGACTTTTCGTTCCTGTACACCGTGCCCAGCTCGAAAAACCGCAGCGGCAAGTCGCGGTAGCTGCGCAGTTTCGACTTATAAATCAGGATATGCCCCGGGCAGTTCATGGGCTTCACGCCGAACGCCTGCTCGTCTTGCTCGAACACGAACATGTTCTCGCGGTAGTAGTCCAAGTGGCCGGACCGCTGCCACACGTCGGTGCGAAACAGATGCGGCGTCGCGACCAGGTCATAGCCGCGCGCCAGGTGCCGCTTGCGCAAGTCTTCCTCTATTAAAGAACGGACCAGCGCGCCCTTGGGATGGTAAAAAACCACGCCCGGGCCCGCGAGCTCTTCAAAGCTGAAAAGCTCCAGCTCCTTGCCGAGCTTGCGGTGATCGCGCTTCTTCGCTTCTTCAATCCGCGTTAAATAAGCCTGCAAATCATCGTTGTTGAAGAACGCCGTGCCGTAAATGCGCTGCAGCTGCGCGTTCTTCTCGTCGCCGCGCCAGTACGCGCCGGCTAAAGTCAGAAGCTTGATGGCTTTGACTTGCCCGGTGCCCGGCACGTGCGGGCCTTCGCATAAATCGACGAATTCGCCGTCGGTAAAAATCGAAACCTTTTCGTCCGGGATGCCTTCGATGATCTCGAGCTTAAAGCGCTCCCCTTTATTCTTGAAGTACTGGATCGCTTCTTGCTTGCTCATGAATGACTGCTTGAACGCGTGGTTCTCTTGAATGATCTTTTGCATCTCGGCCTCGATCTTGGCCAAGTGCTCATCGGTCAGCTTCTCCGGCAGATCCAAGTCATAGTAGAACCCATCCTCGATGGGCGGTCCGATCGCGAGCTTGGTTTCGGGGTACAAGCGCCGCACCGCCTGCGCCATGATATGCGCGGCGCTGTGCCGCAGCGCGTACAGCGGATCGCTTCCTTTTAATTGATCTGTCTTGCCAGCGTGTCCCATGTTTCCTAAATGGTGGGCGATAGAGGACTCGAACCTCTGACCTCTTCCATGTCAAGGAAGCGCTCTAACCAACTGAGCTAATCGCCCTCATGAATAATCCCACCCAAATCCTGCCGGGGGTGGGAGTCGAACCCACACGCCCCTTTCGGGGCAAGAGATTTTAAGTCTCTCGCGTATGCCAGTTTCGCCACCCCGGCGCATGAAGTGGAGGCGACGACCGGATTCGAACCGGTGAATAGCGGTTTTGCAGACCGCCGCCTTGGACCACTTGGCTACGTCGCCGCGCAACACGCGATGCCGATATAAAGAAAAAAAGGGCCTATCTCAGGGACCGTTCCCTGATGACCGACGAGGACGAGTATTTGAAGCAGAGTGACGGTACCAAAGCGCCTCTGCCTTGTCAAGCAACAGCCGGGCGACGCGGCCCTTGGAAACCACGCCCAATGCCTGCGGGGATCCCTTCGCGCTCAATAACCAAGCCTTGACCGGCAATTTGCCGAACGGAGCGCCGTTTCCGGTCACCTTTTGCGCAAGCAGCGCGTCCAGCCGTTTTGCTTTGAGCTTGCGCTTAGCCCGGCTGAGCAAATCATCGCTTTCAACCGCGAATCCGATGCGCACATGGCCCGCAGGCTTGGGCAGCGAGCCCACAACGTCCGGTGTCGGCTCCAGCATCAACCGAAGGCGCCCATTGCGGTGCAATTTCGAGCGGCTCACGCGCGCCGGCCGAAAATCGCAGACCGCCGCGGCCATAAAAAGCACGTCAGCGTCGCCAACTACGCGGAGCAGCGCCCGCCGCATGTCTTCGGCGCTTTCTACCGGAACCACTTTTGCCCCGCGAGGCAAGGGTTCCACGCTCGGTCCGCTGACGACCGTGACGCGATGCCCGCGGCTCAGCGCTTCGGACGCGAGCAGCGCTCCCATCAGGCCGGTCGAATCATTTGACAAAAAGCGAACAGGGTCCAAACGCTCGCGCGTTGGACCCGAACTGATCAGAATGCGCAGGCGCTGCCGAGCCACGAGCTGCCACGACTAGCGCTTGCGCGCCTTGCTCGAAGATTTGCTCGGTCTCGAAGCGGGCTTAGCCGGAGTCCCCATGCCGGAAATGGTCGGAACCGGCACCAGCTGCCGCACCGCCTTAACGATATCTTCCGGCTCGGCCAGATGGCCGATCGCCTCATAGCCGCAAGCAAGCTTGCCGACATCCGGCGCCACGAAACGCACGCCAAGCCGCTTGAGCGTCTGAACGTTGCGCTGCACGGTCGGATGCTGCCACATGTGGACGTTCATGGCCGGAGCGATGAGGATCTTTGCCCGCGTCGCAAGCAGCACGCACGAAAGCAAATCATCCGCGAGCCCGTTCGCGAGCTTACCGATGATGTTCGCCGTCGCCGGAGCCACCAAAACCAGCCGCGCGTGATCCGCGAGGTTCATATGAGGAATGCGCGTCGAATCCGCCTCAAATAAATCGACATGAACACGGCGCTCGGAGAGAGCCTGGAGCGTCCAGGGCGCCAAAAACCGGGTCGCCCGTTCCGTCATAACGCACGTAACGGCGTAGCCCGCGTCTTTCAGGTTCCGGACAAGATCCGCTGACTTATAAGCTCCGATCGAGCCTGTAACGCCAAGGACGATCTCCGGTGCCGTGATCATGAGCTGGCCCTTTTCTTCTCCTCTTTACCGTGTCCGCGCCCGGACTTCGAGCCCGCCGCCGGCTCTTCGGGCTTATAAAATACCTTGCCTTCGAGGATCTCTTCCAAAGCCATGGACGTCGCTTTGGACTTCGTGGTGTTCAGCAAAGCGGGCGAGCCTTCCGCTATCTCTTTGGCGCGCTTCGACGCCAAAAGCACCAGCCTGTAGGCGCTCCCGGTTTTCTTCAACAACTCTTCGATCGGCACGTTCGCCATGCTACTGCTTCCCTCCTGTTGCGCGGGCACGCGCGCTTGTTGTATGCGCGCGGATAATCGTTCTCAACTGAGCTACCGCATCTTCCACCCGCGCATTGGGCACGCGATAGTCATACCAAGACGCGCAAGCCAGCTCTTTCTTTGCCGCCGCTAACCGCGCCCGGATCGCCGCCGGCGATTCGGTCGAGCGCTGCTTCAGCCGCTTGCGCAAATCCGTTACCGATGGTGGAACCAGAAAAATGAGCACCGCTTTCCGGCCGAACACGCGCCGGATCTTGCGCGCGCCTTGCACGTCGATGCAAAGCAAGACGCTTCGCCCCTTTTCAAGCCGGGCTTCGAGCGCCGCGCGCGGCGTGCCATACCACGAGCCATGCACGTTCGCGCTCTCTACGAACGCGCCTTCTTTCTGCAGGCGGTGGAATTCCTCTTCCGTTACAAAGCGGTAATCCCTGCCCTTGCGCTCGCCGGACCGCGGTTTTCGCGTCGTCACGGATACCGATCGGCTCAGCCCGCGGACTTTGCGCAAAACCTGCTTCGTCACCGTGGTCTTGCCGCCGCCCGAAGGGCTCGACAGCACAAAGAGCGCGCCCCCGGCGCCGCTCATTCCGCGTTTAACTCAAGCAGCCGCTGCGCCACGGTCTCCGGGTGCAGGCTCGAAAGCACCACATGATCCGAATCCGTGATCAGCACGGCCCGCGTTTTGCGTCCGTTGGTCGCATCGATCAATTTTTGGTGCCGGTCCGCCGATTCGCGCAGCCGCTTGATGGGCGACGGATCCGCCGAAACCACCGCGACGATGCGGCGAGCCGCCACAATGTTGTCGAATCCCACGTTGACGAATGCGGCGCTCGGTTCCGGCATTATTCCAGGTTCTGCGCCTGCTCCCGGATCTTCTCGATGCATTCCTTCATCGCCACGACCGACCGCGCCGCATCGGCGTCGTTCACTTTTGCGCCGAGCGTGTTGGTTTCGCGCGTCAGCTCCTGCGCGATAAAGTCCACCAGCTTGCCGATCGGCCCGGGCGATGTCAGCGTTTGCCGCAGGTGCTTCAGGTGGCTTTGAAGGCGGACCACTTCCTCATTTACGTCCGCCTCTTTGATCAGCGCAAGCGCTTCTTCCAGCTGCTGCACCGACGATACCGCCTTTGCGCCCAGCAGCACGCGCAAACGCTTGCGCAAACGATCGCGCTCTTCGCGCATGGCCACGGGCAGCCGCTTCACGACAACCCGCGCGTGCTTTTCAATGGACGCGATCTGGTTGCGCAGATCTTTCGTGAGCCGCGTCGCTTCTTTCCGCCGCTTGTCGAGCAAGTCCTGCACCGCGGTCTGCACGGTCGCGTGAATGGTTTCGGTCATTTCCTCGATGGGCACGCGGTCTTCGGTAAGCGTTATGATATTCGGAAAGGACAAAAGATGGTCCAATGAGACCTGCCCCTTGAGTCCGAAGCGGCTCTGCAGCTGGATCAAGAGCTCGTGATAGCGCTGGGCCAATTCTTCGTCGAACACGGGCCGCTTGCGCGAACCGCGGTCCGAGTGCACGGCAACCGAAACCTCAACGCGTCCACGCTTCAGGTGCTGCCGCAGCGTCTCGGCCACGAATCCCTGAATCGAGCTCAATCCGTTGCTGAGCCGCTGATCAATTTCCAAATACCGATGGTTGGTGCTGCGCAGCTCCACGGATACCGAACCCTTTGCTCCGTTGCGCATAGCGCGGCCGAACCCGGTCATGCTTTGAATCGCGTTGCTCTTTTTTACGGGCATGCTCAGCCTCACGCGCCGGTCACAATGGGAAGACTCAAAAGCTCTTCGGGCCGGAACCACAACGCAATCTCGCGCTCCGCTTCGGTGCGGTCCGCCGATGCGTGGATGATGTTCTCCATGATGCCCGCGGCGGTCATGCGGCCAAACGATCCACGGAGCGACATCGGATCCGCTTTTTCCGGATGCGTCGCGCCTGTCACTTGGCGCACGCGCTCAATGGCCTCCGGTCCCCAAAACACAAAAACCAGCACGTAGCTCGTGCCGTGAATTTTCCCGGTCAGGTGGTCGAGGAGGTCGTTGAAAAAATCCTTATGGCTGAGATGCTTGTAGTGCTCCTTCGCCAATTCGCGGCTTACCCGCGTCGCCTTTGCGCCGATGACGTGCAATTTCTGCTGTTCGAGCCGCGTCAGCACGTAACCGGTGAGCCCGCGCTGAATGGCGTCTGGTTTAATCACGACCAAGGTGGTTTCGTTCGCCATCAAGTCGTGACTCCGAGCAGCGTTGTTAACCGCATCAGGTCCTCCTGGGAGAAATATTCGATGATGATCCGACCGCCCTTTTCTTTGGCGGCGACGTGCACTTTTGTCGCAAGCCGCTGGCGCAGCGCTTGCTCAAGCGCCGACGAGCCTGCATCGCTCACGCGGCGCGCCCGACGGCGCGGGCTCCATGCCGCCGCTTGCCCTTCTAACTGCCGAACCGAAAGCTGCTCTTTCATGACGCGCTCGAAAAGCTGCCGCTGCCTCGCCGCTCCATCGACCCCCAACAAAACTTTGGCGTGCCCCAAAGACAGCCGACCGTCGCGCACCGCTTGCTGCACATCATCGGGCAACCGGAGAACCCGCAGCAGATTCGCCACGGTTGCGCGCTCTTTGCCCACCGCCGCGGCCACGTCATCCTGCGTGTAACCGAATTCCTCAATAAGACGAAGGTAGCCGCGCGCTTCTTCCCATGGATTCAGGTCTTCGCGCTGGATGTTTTCAATCAATGCATACTCAAGCGCTTCCTTGTCAGCCAATGGCCGAACCAGCGCGGGAATTTCGGTAAGCCCCACCGCCCTTGCCGCGCGCCAGCGCCGCTCGCCTGCGACCAGCTCATAGCCGCCGTCGGCCAGCGGCCGGACAATCACCGGCTCAATAACGCCTTGGCGCCGCACAGATGCTTTCAATTCTTCCAATCCTTCTTCCGGAACATCCGTGCGCGGCTGATACTTGCCGGTATGAATTTGCGAAACAGGAATATGGGTAAAAGGATTCCCTGGCGTCCCCGTTGCCATGGGCCGACTCAGGTCTTGTGGCTTCTCTATTCGGGGTTCAATCAAATCGGCCAATCCACGTCCTAAGCGTCGCGTCATCCTGTCACCATTCCTTCCTTATTTATAACCTCTTGCGTGAGAAGATGATACGCTAATGCGCCCGAGGAGGCTGGATCATAAAGGCAAATAGGCTTCCCGAAACTGGGTGATTCGGCAAGGCGGATGTTGCGCGGAATCGCGGTATTGAAAACGAGCTCTTTGAAAAAGCCCCGCACTTCCTGCGCCACTTCTCGGGCTAGGTTAGCGCGGAAATCCGTCATCGTTAAGACAATTCCGCCGACACGCAGCGATGGATTCAAACTTTCCTTGATCAGCCCTACCGCCTTGAGGAGTGAGTTCAGCCCTTCCAATGCAAAATACTCGCATTGGACCGGGATCAGCGTGCTGTCTGCTGCCACGAGCGCATTGACTGTCAGCACCCCCAGTGCCGGCGGACAGTCAAAAATAATGTAATCGTATTGATCCAGCACTGGCTGGCAAGCATTCTTCAAAATTTGCTCGCGCTTTTCAACGCCGGCGAGATAAGGCTCGGCGCCCGCAAGGTCCATGCTGGACGGAACAATGTGAAGCCGCTCAATACTTGTTGGCCGGATCGCTTCCGTGATCGCCAAGCCGTTTACCATCACCTCGTAAATCCCGTGCTCCACGTTCCCACGCTGAATCCCGCAGGCGGTCGTTGCATTGCCTTGAGCATCGAGATCAATCAGGAGAGCCTTTTTCGAGGAGAGCGCGAGGTAAGCGGCCACATTCACCGCCGTCGTCGACTTACCAACACCGCCCTTCTGATTGCATACAGCGATTAAACGTGTCATTGAGGGGCGCGTGTTCTACGTGGAACACAACCATCCATAGCGCTATTCTACCGACTTCCTCTTTAAATGCAAGGCTAGACGCACACGTTATCCACACCTGTGGGTAACGTTATCGCTTTGCCCAGCGGTACAGCAACGTCCCTAGAATACTATTGGTCAACCAATAAAGGACCAACCCGGCAGGCACGTGGTAAAGCATGACGGCAAAAAGAAGCGGCATCATGGGGCCGCTCATCATGGCCGCTGTCGGATTTGATTTATCCACCGCAACGCCGCTTTGCGACGTCCTTGTCTGCATAAACATAGCGCCGGCCATCAGCACCGGCAAGAAATTCAGATCACTGCCCAAAATCGGCAGCGCGAACGGAAGCTGTGCCAGCCGATCCGGAAGCGAAAGGTCCCGAATCCATAAGAACGATTGGCCTCGAAGCGCTGTATAGCTGGTGATAGCCTGCAAAAGCGCAATCAACAATGGCCACTGGAGCAGAATCGGTAAGCAGCCGCTGAGCGGGCTCACCCGGTGCTCGCGATACAGAGCAAAAACTTCCTGATTGGCCTTCACCTGGTCGTCCTTATGCTTGTCCATGATCTTCTTGAGCTGGGGTTGAAGCACCTGCATTTTCTTCATGGAACGGAAGCTGATGAGCGTAAAAGGCGCCATCACCAGTGTAATCAGGAACGAAAAGCACATAATCGCGATGCCATAATTATGGGTCATTCCGGCGATCCAAGAAAGAATCGCAAGGAGGATTAACCCGATTCGTCCCAAGATATTTACATGGAACGCCTCTTCAAAACCCGCTTGTTGGAGCTCAAAGTAGTCTCGCGATCCCAGATAAATAGAGATCAAATGCTCGTGATTGGGCAAAAGCGATTCGGTTACCGGCAGGCCTTCTCCATTCGAAAAGAGGCGCGCTTGCGCTAATTCATCGGAGAATCGCGTTGATTGGCAGAAATACCGTTCGGTCAGGGTGACTTGAGCTGTTCCACGTGGAACAGCGTACGGCTTCTTTAGAAGGCCGGTCTTCTTGGAATACTTCTTACCAATACCGGGCTCCTTGTAGGTGAGCACATCCCACTCCAGGCGGTTCTGAACCGATGAGTGCGAGGTGCTCTTGCTCCATGAGCCAATTAAATGGACTCCTGGCGCGCTTGCGGCACATTCCGAGGACTGAACGCGCAATTGAACGACTGGCTTTGACGGCACCAGCTCATAGGAAACTGCATGCACGCAGCCGGCGGCATCTTCCACCTGGAAAGCAACCGATTGAGCTGTTTCGCTCTGCTTTGTCCATGTAGCCTTATCTCCAAAGACCAGCTCCGCAATCGGGTAGCCGCTGGAAAAGCGAATGCCTTGCCGCTTTTCTTCATCTAGGTACTTCTGCAGAGTTGCCGCTCGAAGGGCGCCTGTCTGTAAACCAATTTCAAGTTTTAAGTGCTCGGATGTCAGGGTCTGCACGGGTTCATCCGGAATGGGGGAAAGAGCCAACGCGGTGCTCGCTTGAAGGGTGGTTTCTTGGTTGCCGGCAGCAGATGTTGCCTGGGCTTTCGATTGCTTGAGTTGAGGATACCGGGCTGTCATGTACTGCATGTAGCCGGCAAAAAAGACAACCGAAATGATTGCTGCTATAAATACCCGTCGCTCATTCATGGGACAAGATCAAGGCCTCCACGACTCAAGGGATGACATCGAAAGATCCGGTGAAGCGCTAAGCGTAAACCAGCCCCGCCATGCTTTGCAATCGCTTCGTCCGCGTACGCGGCGCATGAAGGATAGAAGCGGCAACCTCCTTGCCATGCCAGCGGCCGCCAAGCACGATAGATATAAATGAATGCCCTTAGGAGAGCACTAATTGCTCCAACTCCTGCTTTAACAAAGAGAAAGCTACTTCCGAAGCGGCTGGCTTTCCGACGACAATAACGTCAACTCCTTGTCGCAGAGCAAATTCCGACGAAAAAACGATCGAGCGAATCCGCCGCCGGATCCGATTGCGGGTAACAGCGGGCTTTAACCCTCGTTGACAGCGGATGCCAACTCGCGATAATCCAAGGTGATTCGGCTGGACCAGCATGGATACAAATCGACCTTTTCGCCAGCAAGCGGATCGAAGCAGTTGGCGATAAGGATTGCTGTGTTTGAGGGGAATTCGCAAGGAAACTATGGAATCAACTGCCAGCGGCCCTTTTTCCGTCGCCGCTTCAACGTTCTTCGCCCGCCCACAGTGCTCATGCGCGCTCGAAAACCGGATGTGCGCTTGCGCTTGAGGTTGGATTTGTTAGTCAGATGCTTTTTCATAGTAGCCGGATTATAAGCCACAGCGACGTGTTTAATCAAGGAGAAAGCGCTTGAGCGGCTCCCTTGGACTGACTATAATACTTGTTCACGTTTGAATCTGACTCGCTTGCCTGTGCAAAACATGTGGAAGCTGTGGAAAACCCTCCTTTTGATTGGCTCCAGGTTCGCGAAGCGCTAAGAACGAAGCTTGGATCAGAAGTAATTGGTCGATGGATCGAGCCGCTCCATGTAGCTACAGTGGAGGCGGAGCGTATCGTCCTTGAAGCACCGAACCAATTCTTCCGTGATTGGGTTGCTTCCCATTACCTCGACGTGATCCGAACGCTTGCGGTCGGCCGCGACGTGCAAATCGTCGCGATCGCCTCGCCCTCCGGCCCGTCGGACACGGTCACCGAAGTCCTTGATATCATCGCAGCCGCGCAGCAACGCACGAATCAACAGCAAGCGCGGCCGACCCCGGCCTCGGGCTCCGCATCGAGCTGGGAAAAGCCGCTCAACCAGCGCTTCACCTTTGACAAATTCGTTGTCGGGCCAAGCAACCGATTTGCTCACGCCGCATCCATGGCGGTATCCGAATCTCCGGCAAAAGCCTATAATCCCTTGTTTATTTACGGACCCGTGGGGCTCGGAAAAACACACCTGATGCAAGCGATCGGGCATGCCATTGTTCATCGTTGGCCGAACAAGCGCATTGTGTTTCTCTCGAGCGAAGGGTTTACCAACGAACTGATTACTTCCATCCAAACCAAGCAGACCGCCCGTTTTCGCGAGCGCTACCGCACTGTGGATATCCTGTTGATAGATGACATTCAATTCATCGCGGGCAAGGAAGCTACTCAGGAAGAGTTTTTCCACACATTCAACGCGCTGTATGACGCGCATAAACAGATCGTTATGTCGAGCGACCGGTCTCCGAAAGACATCGCCGGGTTGGAGGAAAGGCTTGTGTCCCGATTCGAATGGGGCTTAGTCACGGACATCCAGCCGCCGGATTTTGAGACGCGGATCGCCATTCTGCGCAAGAAAGCCGAAGAGGCGAAGATCCAGGTCGCCGATGATGTAACGCAGTTCATCGCAAAGCAGATCACGTCCAATATCCGCGAGCTCGAAGGAGCGCTGATCCGGGTGGTCGCGTACTGCAATTTTTCAAACAAGCCGCAAACCGTGGCCGTCGCTCACGAAGTCTTGAAAGACATGGTAAAAGAAGTGAGCTCGCGGGTGACGATTGAAACCATCCAGAAGCGTGTGGCGGACTATTTCCAAGTGGATCTGGGGGAAATCCGAGGCGCCAGACGGCATCGTTCCGTGCTGTATCCGCGCCAGGTTGCCATGTTTTTGTGCCGGCGTTTAACCGAGTCTTCGCTTCCGGAAATCGGCCGGGCGTTCGGCGGACGCGATCACACCACAGTTATGCACGCCGTTGAGAAAATTGACAACGAGATCACACAGGATACGCACAAGAAGCAAGTCGTGGATCACTTGAACCAATTGGTCATGGCAGGGGCGCAGCGCCCGATGGTTTGAGGAAACTATCCACATTTCCACAAGCCCGACGATTGCTACGATCTTTATCTTTATATATAAATACAGTACTCGAACTAGGACCTGTGAGGTGTGTAAAACGAAGCCATGAAGATAACGCTACCGCAAGCCCAGCTTCTTAAGCATCTGCAAATGGTGGAACACGCGGTGAATGACCGCAGCACCTTGCCCATCCTCTCGAACGTGCTGATGCAGACAGAGGGCGACGACCTTGTGCTCACGGCAACGGATTTGGATGTGGGGATCCAGTGCCGGTTTCCGATCACTTCGCCGGCCGCGGCCGGGTCCGTGGCGCTGCCCGCGCGCAGGCTCACGACGATTATCCGCGAACTACCGGATGACACCGTGACGCTTGAAGCCAAGAAGAATCACACCGCGATCGTGAACTGCGGGAGCAGCAGCTTTCGGATTCCAGGGTTGCCTCCGGAAGATTTCCCCATGCTGCCGCCGTTGGATGCCGAGCAAGGGGTTGTGATCCCGCAAGGGAAATTCAAGCGGCTGATCGAGCGCACGTTGTATGCCATGTCGCTTGAAGAAAGCCGGTTTATTCTAAACGGCGCTTATTTGATTGCGGATGGAAGCGGGCTGACCGTTGTCGCGACGGACGGTCGGCGATTGGCTGTGGCCAAGAGCCCAGTGACCACCGCGGGTAAGGCCGGCTTCCAAGTGGTTGTTCCAGCAAAAACGATCCGGGAGTTATCGAGATTGCTTCATGACGGCGCGCCCGACGATGTGACGCTGACGCCGCTTAAAGACAACCAGCTCATGTTTCGGTTCGGACCGATCCGGATGATGACGCGATTGATCGAAGGACAATTTCCGCAATACGAGAAGGTTATTCCGCCGCCGTCCAAACAGATTTTTGCCGCGAATAGGTTGTTGTTGACGCAAGCCATCCGGCGCGCAAGCTTGATGACCACCGCCACCTCGCAGGCGGTCGTTTTTGAGTTGGGGGAGAACAAACTTGTCGTTTCCAAGGAATCGCAAGACGTTGGCAGCGCGCGCGAAGAAATTTCTGTGAATTACAACGGCGAGCCCATGACGATCGCGTTCAACCCGGAATTCTGGCTGGAAGTTTTTAAGACCATGGACGACGATGATGTGCGGGTTGAGGTGTCGGGCGCGGACAAGCCGGCGGTTATCCGCGAGCCGGACTTTGTGTATATTGTCCTGCCGATGCGGATTTCTTAATGGCCGCCGGGATTGAGACCGTTATTCAAAACCTGCTCCTGCGGACGCAGAAGGAACAGGGCCCGCTATTCGGCATTCAGCGGTGTTGGCCGCTGCTTGTCGGCGAGGGGTTGGCCGCGCACTCCAAACCGGTGCGGCTGGCAAAAGGCAAACTTTGGATCGATGTGGACCACCCCGGAGACGGGTTTGAGCTGAGTTATCGCCGGCTAACGCTGCTCAGGCGTGTTCGCGAGCAGACCGGCGGACAAGTTGAAGAAATCGTGATCCGCAGCGCGCGCACGCGCGTCTCGGCAAGCGCGAAGAAATCGCATGGCGTATCTGATTGATCGAGAGCTCGCGGCCCGGGTCGATGATATCGTAGCGATCCTGCCGCTTGCTCGACCGGGGCGCCGCAGCTCGCTCGTGCTGCGCGACGGCGGCCTGCGCTTTACGTTGACGCGGCCGACCGCGTTCCGGCGCTGGCTGAAGCAGCCGGGCGCTCTGGTGGGAATGAGTGTCCCCGCGCTTTTGTATGCGCGGCCTAAACAGCGAGGCAGTGAACAGGAGTAATCGCGTGGACGTAATGGACCGAACGAAGAAGAAGCCACAAGAAGAACCCCAGTCGGCATACGACGCAAGCAGCATCCAAGTGCTGGAAGGCTTGGAAGCGGTGCGGCGCCGCCCCGGCATGTACATCGGCGACAACGGCGCCAGAGGCTTGCACCACCTGGTCGAGGAGGTTGTTGACAACTCCATCGACGAGGCTATGGCGGGCCATGCCAAAAAGATCGACGTGATTATCCACCAAGACAATTCCGTGACCGTGATCGATGACGGACGGGGAATTCCTGTGGATAAGCACAAGAGCACAAAGACATCCGCGCTTGAGGTTGTGCTCACCAAACTGCATGCCGGCGGCAAGTTCGACCAGCGGACCTACAAGGTCGCTGGCGGGCTCCACGGCGTCGGCATTTCCGTGGTGAACGCGCTCGCGGAGTGGCTAGAGGCCGAGGTCAAACGCGACGGCAAAATGTACCGCCAGCGCTACCAGCGAGGCGCCCCTGTTTCGGATCTGACCGTGGTCGGCAAGGCGACCGGCACCGGCACGCGCATTACCTTCAAAGCCGACAAGGAAATTTTCAAGGACGGCATCAACTACAACAACGACACGATCGCGCACCGGATGCGCGAGCTCGCGTTCCTGAACAAGGGCGTTCAAATCACCTTCAAGGACGAGCGCTCCGGCAAGGAAAGGGAAGACGTCTTCAAGTTCGACGGCGGCATCAAGCAGTTCGTCGAATACTTGAACAAGAACAAGACGACCTTGCACAACCCGATTGTGTTCGAGGACACGAAGGACGATATCGCGGTCGAGATCGCGATGCAGTATAACGACGCTTATTCCGAGCATCTGTTCGCTTTCGCGAACAACATCAACACCGCGGACGGCGGCACGCATTTGTCGGGTTTCAAGTCCGCCCTTACCCGCACCATCAACCAATATTGCAAAGCTCGGAACATGTTCAAGAGCGAAACGCTGACGATCGAAGGCGACGACGCGCGCGCCGGTTTGACCGCCGTAATCAGCGTCAAAGTTCCGCAGCCCCAATTCGAGGGGCAGACAAAAGCCAAGCTCAGCAATCCGGAAGTCGAAGGCATCGTCACGTCGATCGTGAACGAGCGATTGTCGGCATTTCTCGAAGAGCATCCGTCCGTCGCCAGCAAGGTGGCGGATAAGTGTTTGACCGAGGCGCGCGCAAGAGAGCGGGCGCGGCATGAGCGCGAGCTTGTCCGCCGCAAGGGGTTGCTTGAGTCAAGCGCGCTGCCGGGCAAGCTGGCGGATTGTTCCGAACGCGACCCGGCGCTGTGCGAGCTGTACATCGTCGAGGGAGACTCGGCCGGCGGCTCGGCCAAGCAGGGCCGCGACCGGCGGTTTCAAGCGATCCTGCCGATCAAAGGCAAGATCCTCAACGTCGAGAAAGCGCGGCTGGACAAAGTATTGACCAACACGGAAATCCGCACGCTGATCACCGCCATGGGCTGCGGCATCGGAAACGAGATGTCGCTGGAAAAACTGCGCTACCACAAGATCGTGATCATGACCGATGCCGATGTCGACGGCAGCCATATCCGTACGTTGCTGCTGACGTTCTTCTACCGCCAGCTGCCCAAGCTCGTCGGGGCCGGGCATATCTATATCGCGCAACCGCCGCTGTACAAGATCTCACGGGGCAAGCGCGAAGAGTACATTGAGACCGAAGCGCAAATGGCGAATCTGCTCATTGAGCTCGGAGCCGAGGGCTCGTCCGTCACGTATCTGCCCGGCAAGAAGACCTTTAAGGACAAGGGTTTGATCGAGCTCCTGCGCGCGCTGGTCGAGTTCGAGTCCACGGCAAAAGGCCTCGGACGCTACCGTATGAACGTTCAAAAGTATATTGAGAACGCCGCGGGTAAGAACGATCCGGCGCTGTACTACATTCGCATCAACGGCGAGGATCACTTTATCGCCAATGATGAAGCGCTTGCGAAGTTTGCGCAGAAGCATGATTTAAACCTGGAAGAGCTGGAAAAAGGCAGCGTGAGCGGAACGCATTTCTGGGAAATCTACGAAGCTTCCGAGCTCGCGGAACTCAAAGGGAAAATGGCAAAGCTCGGCTTATCATTCGAAGAGTTTCTGCCGCGAGAGGGAAAACCTTTGTTCAAGCTCGCCGGAGAGAAAGACGAAAAAGAATTCACCGGCGCCCGCGAGGTGCTGCTTGCTGTGCAGGAAGAAGGGCACCGCGGCATGAACGTCCAGCGTTACAAGGGGCTGGGCGAGATGAATCCTACGCAGCTGTGGGACACAACCATGGATCCGGCCAAGCGCACGATCCTCAAAGTAACGAGCGAGGACGCGGTTGAGGCCGAGCGCATGTTCACCACGCTCATGGGCGAAGATGTGGAGCCGCGCAAGCAATTCATCGAAGAGCACGCGCTCGAGGTCAAGAACCTCGACGTGTAAGTAAGGAAACAGAATGTACACCTTAGGCGAAAAAGTTATTCCGCGGAATATCGAGACGGAGATCAAAGACTCCTATCTCTCGTACGCGATGTCGGTCATCGTGGGCCGCGCGCTCCCCGACGCCCGCGACGGATTGAAACCGGTGCATCGCCGCATTCTCTACGCGATGCATGAGCTTGGCCTGGATCCGGGAAAGCCGTACAAAAAGAGCGCGCGCATCGTCGGAGAGGTGCTTGGTAAGTACCACCCGCACGGCGACGTCGCGGTTTACGACGCGCTCGTGCGCATGGTTCAGGAGTTCAGCTTGCGGTACCCCTTGGTCGACGGCCAGGGCAACTTCGGATCCGTGGACGGCGACGCCGCGGCGGCCATGCGCTACACCGAAGCGCGGCTTTCGCGCCCGGCCACGGAAATCCTCGCGGACATTGAGAAAGAGACCGTGGACTTTGGCCCGAACTTCGACGGGTCGCTGGTCGAGCCCAAGGTTATGCCGTCGCGTATCCCCAATCTTTTAGTGAACGGCTCCAGCGGAATCGCGGTCGGCATGGCCACCAACATCCCGCCGCACAACCTGAGCGAAGTCGTGGACGCCGCGTGCGCGCTGATTGACGACCCGGACACCACCGTGCCCAAACTCATGAAACACATGAAGGGACCGGATTTTCCGACCGGCGCGATCATCACCGGCGTGGCCGGCATCAAGGAAGCATATGAAACCGGGCGCGGATCGCTCAAGGTACGCGCGAAGGTACAGATGGAGCAGCTCAAGGGGAACCGGCAGGCGATCGTCATCACCGAGCTGCCGTACCAGGTGAACAAGGCCACGCTGCTTGAGAACATCGCGCGTCTCGTGCAAGAAAAGACGCTGGAAGGCATTTCGGATCTGCGCGACGAGTCGGACAAAGACGGCATGCGCGTGATGATAGAACTCAAGCGCGACGCCAATGACCAGATCGTTCTTAACCAGCTGTACAAGCACACGACCATGGAAACCACGTTCGGCATCATCATGCTCTCCATCGTCGACGGACGGCCGCGCGTGCTCGGCATCAAGCCGCTGCTGCAGCACTTCATCGAGTACCGCAAGGAAGTCGTGATCCGCCGGACCAAGTACGAGCTGGCCAAGGCCGAGGACCGCGCGCACATCCTCGAAGGCTTGAAGAAAGCGCTTAAGGATTTGGACGCGATCATCAAGACGATCCGCCAATCCAAGACGCCGGCGGAAGCCAAGGAAGCCCTGGTCCGCAAGTTCAACCTGACCGAGCGGCAGGCGCAGGCGATTCTGGAAATGCAGCTCCAGCGCTTGACCGCGCTTGAGCGCGACAAACTAGAAGCCGAGTACTTGGAGCTCATCAAGAAGATCGACTACTACCAAAGCCTTCTGAAGAGCGAGCGCAAGGTGCTTGAGGTTATCAAGGCCGAGCTGGCCGAGGTCAAAGAGAAATACGGCGACGAGCGCCGCACAGAAATCTTCCTGGGTGAGATCAAGGACCTCAAGATCGAAGACCTGATAGCTGACGAGGATGTAGTCATCACCATCAGCCACGCGGGCTATATCAAGCGGCTGCCGGTATCGACGTATCGCAAACAGCGCCGGGGCGGCGTTGGCATCACCGCCATGGAGACCAAGGAAGAGGACTTTGTCGAGCACCTCTTCGTGGCATCCACGCACGAAACGCTGATGTTCTTCACGAATCAAGGGCGCTGTTACTGGATGCGCGTGCATGAAGTGCCGCAAGCGAGCCGGTATGCGCGGGGAACCGCGGTGGTTAACCTGCTTTCATTCCAGAGCGGGGAGCGGCTGACCGCCTTCATCACGGTGAAGGCGTTCGATCCAAAGCAGTTCCTTGTCATGGCCACGTCCAAAGGCACGGTCAAGAAAACTAAACTCGAGGCCTATTCGAACCAGCGCAAAGCGGGTATTATTGCCATCACCCTTGAGAAGGGCGATGAGCTGATCAACGTCCAGGTGACCATTGCCGCGAGCGAAGTGGTGCTGATCACCAAGCTGGGCCAGTCGATCCGCTTCGCGGACACGCAGGTGCGGGAGACCGGCCGGTCCTCGCAAGGCGTGAGGGGCATCCGTCTCGACAAGAACGATGAAGTGATCGCCATGGCCGTGGTCCAGCCGAAGGCGGACTTGCTGACCGTGACCGAGCTGGGATTCGGCAAGCGCAGCTCGTTTGAAGAATATCGGCTGCAGAGCCGCGGCGGCAGAGGCATTATTAATATCAAGGTCACGGAAAAGAATGGCGCCGTGATCGCGGCCAAGACCGTGAATGACCGGGATGAGCTGATGCTCATTTCCCAGGAAGGCATGATGGTTCGCTGCTCGGTCAAGGACGTGCGCACCACGGGCCGGGCCGCGCAAGGCGTTCGGATCATCAGCATCAAAGGCAAAGACCGCGTGGCTTCGGTGGCAACGGTCGTGCCGGATGATGTGGATGATGCCGCCGCCGGCACAGCGGTTCAGCAGACGCTTCCGCTTGAAACAGCGCCGGTTAAGCCGGTGGAAGCTGAGCCGGAAACGCCGCAAGCTAAAACGACTACTCCCAAGGCACCTAAACGCCGCGGCAAGAGCGCAAAGTAAGCGTAGGAACGACTTGAGTCCCCGTCGTCTAGTGGTTAGGACAAGAGCCTTTCGAGCTCTCGGCGCGGGTTCGATTCCCGCCGGGGACGCTTTTTTTGACAACCCGGATTCAAGTAATTCACAGAGAAATCCACAGGCTGTGGAAAACACGTGGATAACTAGCGCGAAACTAATAACGCCGCAAGGTATTCAGCCGGGAGCAGTTGCAATAAGCGGCAACCGGATAAGCGGCATAGAGTCCGGGAAAACACACAGCCGCGGCCTGGATTTCACACACGCGTACGTGGCTCCCGGGTTCATGGATTTGCATGTTTGGGGAATGCCGGAAGCTGTTTCGCCGTACGCGGCCCGTTTTGGGACCACATCTTTTTTGACAACGTTAGGGCCTGAGCCGGCTCCTGCGCTGCGGCAGGAAGCCCAGCGCCGCAGCCGGGTCGCGGCCGCGCTAAAGGGGGCGGCCTGCATCGGGCTGCACTTAGAAGGCCCGTTTGTGAGCCGCAAACGCGCCGGAGCGTTACCTCCCCGTTGGATGCGGCAGGCATCGGTACGAGAACTGGACGATTTGGATCGCGCAACGGACGGGGGCATCCGCCTGGTGACGCTTGCCCCGGAACTGCCGGGCTCGCTCGGAGCGGTGCGCTGGCTTGCCAAGCGCGGCAGGACAGCTTCTTTGGGACATTCGGCGGCAACCGAGCGGCAGGCGCTCGCGGCTGTAAAAGCAGGAGCCCGCGCCGTAACGCATGTTTTCAACGCCATGCCGGCTTTTCACCACCGCAAGCCCAGCTTGCTGGATGTGGCTTTGACCCATCCGGATGTGACGACCTTAGTCATTCCGGATGGCGTGCATGTCAGCCCGAATGCGCTTAAGCTATTAGTGCGGGCAAAAGGGCCGGAACGGGTCGCGCTCGTGACGGATTCCATCCGTTTCCAGCCGTGGGATAAACGGCTCTCCGGCGGCGCTTATCATTTGCGCAACGGTACGCTTGCCGGCAGTGCGCTGACCATGATGCGCGCGGTGCAAAATGCGGTGCGATTCGCGGGTGCGAGCATAGACGACGCCGTGGCCATGGCCACGCGCGTGCCCGCTGCGCTACTCGGATTATCGGATTCATACGGCTCGCTGCGCGTGGGCGCCCGGGCGGACCTGACGGTTTTTGACGATCATTTTCGCGTTCTGCTGACGATGGTGGGCGGACGCATCGTGTATCGGCATCAAGCGAACAACGGATAAACGCATGTGCGGCATCGTGGGATATGTAGGGAAGAATCACGGAGTCGATACCATTCTCGAGGCATTGAGCCGCCTGGAATACCGCGGCTATGATTCCGCCGGCGTGGCGGTGCTTCATGACGGCCAGATCCAAGTGCGCAAGAAAGCAGGCAAGCTCCAAGGCCTCGTGGATCACGTCCACAAGCACCCGCTGATCGGCACGATCGGCATTGGCCACACGCGCTGGGCCACGCACGGCTTGCCGAATGAGACCAACGCGCATCCCCATTCGGATTCGACGGGGAAGCTGACGATCGTGCACAACGGCATCATCGAGAATTACGCCGAGCTTAAAGAAAAACTCATCTCAAAAGGGCATGAGTTCAAATCTCAAACCGACACCGAGGTCATCGTGCACCTCATCGAAGAGCATGCCAAGCGCATGCCGCTTGAGCAGGCGTTCCGCCTGACGCTGAAAGAGATCCGCGGCTCGTACGCCGTGTGTTTGCTTTCCGCCGACGAGCCGGACCGCATTTTCGGCGCGCGCAACGGCAGCCCGCTTATCGTGGGCATCGGCAAAGGCGAATCGTTCTTTGCCAGCGACGTACCCGCTGTACTGGGCCGCACCCGCCGCGTCTGGTACCTGAATGACGGCGAAGTCGTGGAACTGCGCGCGAGCGGCCCGAAGATCACTACGCTTGATGGCAAGCTCCTCAAGCGCCAGCCGACCACGATCAAGTGGGACTTGACCGCGGCGCGCAAAGAAGGCTATGCGCACTTCATGCTCAAGGAAATCCACGAGCAGCCAACGGCGATTGAGCAGACGCTGTTCAACCGGCTCAAGCCCGAGACCGGTCAGATCACGTTCAACCGCAGCACGAGGGCTTTTCTCGACGCCCTAAAGCCGCAAGAGAAGATCATCATCATCGCGTGCGGCACCGCGTACCACGCCGGGCTCGTCGGTGAGTACATGCTTGAGGAGTTCGCGAATATCCCCGTGGACGTGGACTTAGCCAGCGAGTTCCGCTACCGCGGCGCCATGCTGGACAAAAACACCACGGTGATCGCGATCACGCAGTCCGGCGAGACCGCTGACACGCTTGCCGGCATCCGGCTGGCCAAGAAGCAAGGCGCGAAGATCTTCTCCATCTGCAACGTCATGGGCTCGTCGATCGCGCGAGAATCCGACGCTGTGTTATACACGCACGCTGGCCCGGAAATTGCCGTGGCGTCGACCAAAGCGTATACGTCGCAGGTGACCGCGCTGACGCTGCTGACGCTTTACCTTGCCAAGAAGCGCAAGCGCTTCGCGCCCGCGCGCTGGAAGCAGCTGGTGCGCGATTTTGCCGCGCTTCCCAACGTGATCAAGAAGGCATTGGAAAAAGCGCCGGATGTGAAAAGCGTGGCCGCGAAGTACGCGGGCTGCCGGAATTTCTATTACCTAGGACGACGATACAACTTCCCCAGCGCGCTGGAAGGCGCGCTGAAGCTAAAAGAAATCTGCCCGCTCATCCACGCCGAAGGCTATGCCGCGGGCGAGATGAAGCACGGCCCGATTTCGCTCATCCGAATGGGATGGCCGGTCGTGTTCATCGCCACCAAGTCGCCGGTGTACGAGAAGGTCATCTCGAATATCGAGGAAGTGCGCGCGCGCCGGGGCGATTGCATCGTGATCGCGTCCGAGGGCGACTCGCACATCAAGCGCTACGCGGACAGCCTGATCACCGTGCCGGAGACCGAGGAGATTTTTTCGCCGATCGTCTCGGCTATTCCGCTGCAGCTCTTTGCGTATTATGTCGCCGTTGCCAATAAGTGCGACGTGGACCAGCCGCCGAACCTCGCGAAGAGCGTCACCGTCGAGTAAGCGCGGTTTGCTCGGCGCATGAGTGGCATGCTCTACGTGGTTGCGACTCCTATCGGCAATCTGCAGGACATCACGCTGCGCGCGCTGGAAACCTTGCGAAGCGTTGACCTTATCGCTTGCGAAGACACGCGGCACACCGGCATCCTGCTCAAAGCGCACACTATTTCCACGCCCACAACGAGCTTCCATAGCTACACGAGCGAAGCCAAGGCAACCCGTCTATTGGATGCGCTCAAAGAAGGCAAGAACCTGGCGCTGGTTACCGATGCTGGAACACCCGGCGTGTCCGATCCAGGTAGCTCGCTGATCGCCGCAGCGATTGAATCCGGCATTACTGTGGATGGCATTCCGGGGCCGACCGCGGCCATTGCGGCGCTGATTTTGTCCGGTTTCCCTACGGATCGGTTCGTATTCGAAGGGTTCCTGCCGGTGAAACCCGGCGCGCGCCGTAAGCGGCTCGAGACCATACACGATGAGGAACGCACGGTTGTCCTTTACGAATCTCCGCACCGCATGATGAAACTCTTGGAGGAAGTCCACGAAGTCATGGGCGATATCCCGCTGGCGGTGAGCCGGGAACTGACCAAGAAGTTTGAAGAAACGCGCCGCGAGCGCGTGAGCGCGATGCGAGCGCACTTCGAGAAGCATCCGCCCAAGGGCGAATTCACCGTCGTGTTCCCGCCAAAACGCATGCGTGAGCCATGAAGAACATGATTCATCCTTCAGCGATCATCGGCAAAGACGTGCGCATGGGCGACGGGAATGCCATCGGCCCGGGGTGCGCCATCGAGGATGGCGTCGTGCTGGGCTCGCGGAATCGGCTTTGGATGAACGTGTACCTGGGGCCGGGCACAGCCATCGGCGACGACAATCAAGTCCATATGGGCGCCGTGGTCGGCCACATGCCGCAGGATCTTGGGTTCGCCGGCGCGCCCACATTTACGCACATCGGGAACCGGAACACGATCCGCGAATATGTGACCATCCACCGAGGCACGAAAGAAGGATCCTCCACCGAGATCGGCGACGACTGCTTCTTCATGGCGAACGCGCATGTCGCGCACAACTGCCAAGTGGGGAACAAAGTGATTTTGGTGAACTTAGCCAGCCTTACCGGGTACTGTGAGATCGGCGACGGGGTTTTCCTGTCCGGAATGGTCGGGCTGCACCAGTTCACGCGCGTGGGGCGGCTTGCCATGGTCAGCGCGCTTTCCGCGGTGAACAAGGACGTGCCGCCGTTCATGCTCTGCGGCGGGCGGCCCGGGGTGATCCAGGGATTGAACGTTATAGGGATGCGCCGCGCGGGCATTTCCGCGCCGGTGCGCGAAGAGATCCGCCAGGTTTACAAGCTGCTTTACCGCAGCGGGCTCAACGTGGCGAACGCCCTTAAGCAAATCGAAAAGAGCGCGAAGTCGCCTGAGGCAAAAGAAATGCTCGCGTTCGTGAAGGCATCTAAGCGCGGCATCTGCGCCGGCATCGCCGACGCGGAGGCCGAATCCGAAGAAGGCGAATCTCTCCTTTCCCGCAAGCCCCGCGCTGCCTAATTGCCGCATGAGAAAGAGCGATTGCTGGGTGGTTTTCATTTTTGCGATCGCGGGCCCGGTGCTCGGCATGGGCGGGGAGTGGCATTGGGCTCTGGATATATTCAACCATTTTCGCCTTCAGTATCCCTTCATTCTCCTCATCGCGATCGGGCTGCTGCTCTGGACTCGCTGTTTTAAACGGGCGATGATCGCAGCAGCCGCGCTGGCGGGATCGGTGCTTGCGATCGCGCCGTACTTGATGCCGGCTCCGACGGCGGCCGCAGCCGCTGATCACGCTGGCGCGCCGCTTACACTTCTCTATGCGAATGTCCTGACCGATAACCTAAACAGTTATGAGCTGATTCAATTGATCCACCGGAAAAACCCGGATTTGGTCTTGCTTGTGGAGATAGACAGCCGGTGGGACACGCAGCTGCAAAAGGGCCTTCCGGATTATTCGGTGCATGAGCCCATCACCCGCGACGACAATTTCGGGATCGCGGTGTTCTCAAAGCTCCCCCTGGAGATCGAGCCGCGCTATTTCGGGAGAGCGGGCCTGCCGTCTTTCCGCTGCGTTGGCCGCTCCGGCAATACGTCATTCACCGTATGGCTGACCCACCCGCTGACGCCGCTTGGCCGCGAAGGCTGGCGATTCCGGAATGACCAATTGGAGGCGCTCGGCGCGGAGATTCGAAAAGAAAGCGGCCCGACGCTTCTGGTGGGCGATTTCAACACCACGCCCTGGACTCACGCGTTCCGCGCCGCGTCCGGCGGCCGGCTTCAGGACAGTGCGCTGGGGAGGGGAATCCACCCGACTTGGCCCACATCCGTACCCCCTGTTTTCCGAATCCCCATTGATCACATCCTGCACAGCGCCGACGTAAAAATCCTCGAACGAAGCGTGTTGGAACCCTTTGGCTCCGATCATCTTCCGCTTTACGCGCGATTACTGGTTGCATCGCAATAATTGAAGTGCTAGCGTGTTTCTAGCCCTGCGCTGTTCGTGAGGTTCGGATCATGTTGAACCAACATGAGTTTGCAGGGAGTTCGTATTCCGTTGGGACGTGCAGGCCCAGTATGTTTGGGAAGCACTTATCCCTCCGGAGAGAGCTCCCCCCTGGTATACAGGGTTCACACTGACCGGACGTCCACGGCAGTCGCGGGGTGTTTTTTTGTGATAAGTCTTTCTGAATCAGCAAGGCTGATTTCTCCTTCCCCATGGACCTATTTGAATCCGATCAACCCAAACCGACCGCTTCCGCTCTCGCCGAGCCGCTCGCTTCGCGCATGCGGCCGCGCACGCTCGACGAGGTCGTGGGCCAAAGCCACTTAATCGGACCCGGCCGCATCCTGCGCCGCGCCGTGGAAGCGGACCGGCTCACTTCCGTGGTTTTCTACGGACCTCCGGGCACAGGAAAGACGTCGCTCGCGCATGTGATCGCCGCGGTGACGCAAGCCGCGTTCCTGCAGCTGAACGCGACCTCATCCGGCGTGGCTGATTTGCGCAAAGCGCTCGCCGACGCCAAGGACCGCGAGCGCCGCGATCGCAGGCGCACGATCCTGTTCGTGGACGAGATCCACCGGTTCAACAAGGCGCAGCAGGACGTGCTCATGCCGGACGTGGAGCGCGGCAACCCGATTTTGATCGGCGCCACGACGGAGAACCCCTTTTTCTCGATCGTTTCCGCGCTGCTCTCGCGCTCTCTTGTGTGCGAGCTTAAACCGCTCGCCGCCGACGAAGTGCAAACTTTAATGAAGCGCGCGCTCGCGGACAAAGAGCGCGGCCTGGGCCGCATCTTGACCCGGGCGGATGACGACGCGCTGAGCCACCTAGCCGAAGCGTGCGATGGCGACGCCCGGCGAGCGCTGAATGCCTTGGAAGTCGCGGTTGTCACAACGCCGGCCGGCAAAGAGGGTGTCGTGCATGTCACGCGCGCCGTGGTCGAAGAATCCATTCAGAAAAAAGCGGTGGTCTACGACACGCACGGCGATGCGCACTACGACACCGCGTCCGCTTTTATCAAATCCATGCGCGGCTCAGACCCGGATGCCACCTTGTACTGGATGGCGAAGATGCTCTATGCCGGAGAAGACCCGCGCTTTGTTGCGCGGCGCATGGTGATCTGCGCGTCCGAAGACGTGGGGAATGCCGACCCTCAAGCGCTGGTACTGGCGGTGGCGGCGCTGCATGCATCCGAGTTCGTGGGCATGCCGGAGTGCCGCATCCCGCTGGCCCAAGCCGCGGTGTATATCGCGTGCGCGCCCAAGTCTAATGCCGCCTATATGGGCATCAATAAAGCCATGGGTGATGTGGAATCAGGCCGTACCTTGGCTGTGCCCGCGCACTTGCAGGACGCGCACTACAAGAGCGCCGCAAAGCTGGGGCGGGGCGTTGACTACAAGTATGCGCACGACTACGCGGACCATTATGTGGCGCAGGTTTACCTGCAAGACCCGAAAACCGGCGAAACCCCGGTTTACTACGAGCCCACGGACCAAGGGCATGAGCAAGTGATCAAGCAGCGGCTGGAGCGCCTGCGCCAGCTCCGCAAAGATAGCACGCCAAAAGAAGCCCCGATTAAGAAGCCTGCTGTGCCGTCGGTGCGCTAATCCTACTCATTTAGTAGGATTAAGCTCTCCCTCGCCCCATTTTCATTGACGATTTTGGTCAGCTATGACATCCTAGCGGCTCGAAAGAACCAGCTTTCCAACAGTCGCAGGAGGTCCTTCCCATGATTCAACCGCACGGTGGAAAATTGATTAACCGCATCCTTGAGGCCCCGGCGCGCCAAGCGGCGCTTGCCACGGCCGCAAGCTTGCCGAGCCTGGATATCGATGCGTGGACGCTCTCCGATATCGAAATGATTGCGATTGGCGGATTCAGCCCGCTCGAAGGCTTCATGAATCAGAAGGATTACACCAGCGTTATCGACAAGATGCGGCTGTCCAATGGGCTGGTCTGGAGCATCCCGGTCACGCTGCAAGTCACGCCCGATCAAGCCAAGTCGCTGAAGCCCGGCCAAGAAGTGGCGTTGAAGTCCGGCGGCGCGATCGTGGCGGTGCTTCAACTGGAAGATATTTACACCCCGGACAAGTCGCGCGAAGCGCAGCAAGTGTTCCGGACCACGGATGAGACGCACCCGGGCGTGAAGCGGCTTAACGCTGCCGGCTCCACGTATCTCGGCGGCAAGATCAGCGTCTTGAACCGAACCAAAGCGAGCACGTTTCTGCCTTACCGGCTTGACCCGGCTGAGACCCGCAAATTGTTCGAGGAGCGCGGTTGGAAGCGCGTGGTGGCTTTCCAAACCCGCAACCCGATTCACCGCGCGCATGAGTACATCCAGAAATGCGCGCTTGAGATCTGCGACGCCATGCTGCTGCACCCGATCGTGGGCGAGACCAAGGGCGACGACGTGCCCGCGTCGGTTCGCATGAAGAGCTACGAGGTTTTGCTCGCCAACTACTACCCCAAGGAGCGCGTGATGCTGGCGGTGAACCCGGCATCCATGCGCTACGCCGGGCCGCGCGAGGCGATCTTTCACGCGTTGATCCGCAAGAACTACGGCTGCACACACTTCATCGTTGGCCGCGACCACGCCGGCGTGGGCAAATTCTACGGCACGTACGACGCGCAAAAGCTTTTCGAGGATTTCCCCGCGGAAGACATCGGCATTATGCCGCTGCCGTTCGAGAACACGTCGTTCTGCACGGTCTGCGGCAGCATGGTTTCCGCAAAGACATGCCCGCATTCGTCGGACCGGCACGTGAGCCTCAGCGGCACCAAAGTCCGCGAGCTTTTGCTCGCCGGCCAGCTGCCCCCGCCGGAAGTTTCCCGCAAGGAAGTGGCGGAGGTTCTGATCGAGGCCATGCGCCAGCCAACCGCCGTGTGAGGCGGGGCGAGCTCTTGGCTTAGGATAGGCATGGCCGCGACGCTGCAGCTCTCCCAAGCGCTCGTCGACCAGATGATCGAGCACTGCCGTTCCCGCCATCCCAAGGAAGCTTGCGGGATGCTGGCGGGCAAAGGGCTTGCGCTGCAGTCCGGCTCTGTTCGGATAGCCACCGCGATTTATCCCATGACCAACGTGGAAGACAGCCCGATCGGCTATTCGATGGAGCCTCGCGAGCAGCTGCGCGTGATGAAGGAGATGCGGCAGCGCAACCAGCACATGCTTTGCATCTATCACTCGCACACCGCGTCCGCGGCTTATCCCTCGTCCGTGGACGTGAGCCTGGCGATTTCGCCTGAAATTTCCTATGCGCTTGTTTCGCTCAAAGACCCGGAGCACCCGGATCTGAAGAGCTACCGCATCGATGGCCAGCGGATCACGCCCGAAGAGATCCGCGTCGCGCCATGAACCGGCAAGCGCCCGGATTAATAATGGAACCCATGCGGCTACGTGAAGTGAATGTGCGGGACATGCTGTGCGCCCAGGCGCTGGCGATCGTGGCAGAGGCCATGGGGCGGCTCGAACCCGGCGAGGAAGGGTTGGACGTCCGGATGAGCACGGATGACGTCCAACAAGACCTGCAAGCGTGGGCGAGGCAAAAACAGTATTCCGCCGATGTCTTATCGCCGCTGCGGCTGCGGATTTGCCCATGAAGACAAAAATGGCCGCGAACGTGCTGGAATTGATCGGCGGCACGCCGTTAGTGCGTCTGGCGCGGCTGCCGCAACCCGGCTGGGCCACGGTATTGGGCAAGCTGGAATCCGCGAACCCGGGCGGCAGCGTGAAAGACCGCATCTGCCTGGCGATGATCGAAGACGCGGAAGCGCGCGGCCTGCTGAACAAAAACTCCACGGTTGTGGAGCCGACCAGCGGCAATACCGGCATCGGGCTGGCTATGATCTGCGCGGCCAAAGGCTACCGCATCATGCTCACCATGCCGGAAACCATGAGCCTTGAGCGCATCCAAATTTTGAAGAGCTTCGGCGCTGAAGTCGTTCTGACGCCTGCGGCCGAAGGCATGATCGGCGCGGTGAAGCGAGC
>JAHFGY010000006.1:30623-42757 GCA_023247195.1 Candidatus Omnitrophota bacterium
ACGCCCGGCCCGCACATGATCCAAGGCATCGGCGCTGGCTTTGTTCCGAATGTCTTGAATCGAAGCGTTTTTGATGAGATTATAACGGTTTCCGACGAGGACGCGTATGCCACGTCGCGGCGGTTGGCTCGGGAAGAAGGGCTGTTCGTCGGCATTTCCGCGGGCGCGGCTTGTTGGGCCTCGCTGCGGATGGCCGAGCGGTTAGGCGCGGGCAAGACGGTGGTCACGGTTTTGTGCGATACGGGCGAACGGTACCTCAGCATTCAGCCGTTTTTTGACGGTTGAGGAGGATAATGCAGCAGCCATCTTCAGTGCAAGGTTTGCGGGTGGATGTTTCGCTTGATTTGCGCGGGCAGACGCCGCCGGAGTGCTACGCGAAGACCCGGGAGCAGCTTGCCCGCATGGTCGAAGACCAGATCTTGGAAGTCTGCGTCGACGAGGGGGAAGTGCTGCGCACGCTGCCGTTCGGCTTGCGCGCGGACGGCCACGAGATCTTGATAAGCGAGCCGATGAGCGGCGGGGTAAGGATGCTCATCCGAAAAAGGTCGCTGATTGCTTGAAGGAACAGCCATGAGCACGATGATCGGCCTTAAATGCCGCGAATGCGGCCGAGTCTACCCAAAGGAAGTGGTGTTCGTTTGCGAATACTGCTTCTCCAGCGTTGAAGTCGAATACGACTATGACGCGATCCGCCGCGCGCTGACGCGCGAGGTCATCGCGTCGCGTCCGAAGTCGCTGTGGCGCTACCGCGAATTGCTGCCGATTGAAGGCGATCCCACGGTCGGCCTTTTCTCCGGATTCACGCCGCTGATTCGCGCCAACCGATTGGCCAAGGCGCTCGGCGTAGACGAGCTTTACCTTAAAGACGATTCCGTTTCCCATCCGACGCTGTCGTTCAAAGACCGCGTGGTATCCGTCGCCCTCACGCGCGCGAAAGAGCTGGGATTCGACACCGTGGCGTGCGCTTCCACCGGCAACTTAGCCGGATCCGTTTCCGCCCTCGGCGCCCGCTCGTCGCTGAACCGATATATCTTTATTCCCGCCGACCTCGAAGTCGGAAAAGTCATCGGCTCCCTTATTTACAAGCCGAATCTCGTGGCTGTCGAAGGCACCTACGACGATGTGAACCGCCTCTGCGCCGAGATCGGCTCGAAGTACAATTGGGCCTTTGTGAATATCAACATCCGCCCCTATTACGCCGAAGGCTCCAAAACATACGGCTACGAGATCGCCGAGCAGCTCGGCTGGCGCATCCCGCGCCACATTGTGGTGCCGTGCGCCGGGGGATCGCTGATCACGAAAATCGGCAAAGCTTTCAAGGAATTCAAGCTCCTTGGCCTGGTTGACGGCGACATGCCCACGCTCTATGCCGCGCAAGCCACAGGCTGCGCGCCGATCGTGAACACGATCCGCGAGCGATCCGAAATCGTGAAGCCCGTGAAGCCGAACACGATCGCGAAATCGCTCGCCATCGGCAATCCGGCCGACGGGTATTTCGCGACAAAGGCGGTACTGGATTCCGGCGGCTGGGCGGATTCGGTGAGTGATGATGAGATCGTCGAAGCCATGAAGCTTCTCGGAGAGACCGAGGGAATCTTCACCGAGACCGCGGGCGGCGTGACGCTGGGCGTCGCGAAGAAGCTGATCGAAGCCGGCCGAATACCGCGCAATGAGTCGATCGTTATTTGCATCACCGGAAACGGATTGAAGACGCAAGAACCGATTCTTTCGCGGGTGGGCGCGCCCGTGAAGATCAAAGCATCGCTCGCTTCGTTCGAATCCACGCTGGGCGAGCGGCTGGCCGGGGAAAAATGCCGCGCCTAACACCTGGATAAGGAGGATTCATGGCAATAACGGTTCGCATTCCAACGCCCCTGCAGCGGCTTACCAACGGACAAGGTGAGGTGGCTTGCGAGGGCAAGAACGTTTCCGATCTTCTCGGCGATCTGGACCGCCGGTATCCCGGCGTTAAAGAACGCATCTGCGACGAAACCGGCAAGCTGCGCCGCTTCGTGAACGTGTTCGTGAACGAGGAAGACATCCGCTTTCTGCAAGGCGACCAGACCGCCGTCAAAGACGGCGACGAAGTATCGATCATCCCCGCCATCGCCGGAGGTTGAGCGTGGCACTATCCAAGGCCCAAGTAGCGCGCTATAGCCGTCAGCTCATCCTTCCGGAAGTGGGCGTGAGCGGACAGAATCGGCTATCGGAAGCGTCGGTGCTGGTGATTGGCGCGGGCGGATTGGGGTCGCCGGTGCTATTTTACTTATCAGCGGCCGGAGTCGGCCGCATCGGCGTTATCGATGCCGACGCCGTGGCCTGGAGCAATCTTCATCGTCAGACGTTATATGAGACCCCGGACGTCGGCCGGCCGAAAGCGGTTGTCGCCGCGGAACGCATCCGCCGGCTGAATCCGGAGATCTCGGTTGAGGCCATCGAAGGCCGGTTTGACGCGGCCAATGCCAAGGATCTGGTTTCCCGCTGGCACATGGTGATCGACGGATCGGATAATTTTGCGACGCGTTATCTGGCGAACGACGCCTGCGTGCTGGCGAACCGGTTTCTCGTGCATGGCGGCGTGGTGAACTTCCAAGGTCAGGTCATGAGCGTTCGCCCGCGCCAAAGCGCGTGCTACCGGTGCGTGTTTCCGGAGCCGCCCGCTGTCGGAAGCGTGCCAAGCTGCCAAGAAGCCGGCGTTCTGGGAGCCGAAGCAGGGCTGATCGGCAGCTTGATGGCGCATGAAGCTTTGAAGGCCATTCTTGGCGTGGGAGAACCTTTGTTGAATCGGCTGGTCGTATTCGATGGGCGACTGAGCCGTTTCCGTGAAGTGCCCGTGCGGCGGAACCCGGACTGCGCCGTGTGCGGCGAGCATCCAACCATCAACGCGATACAGTCCATTGAGTCCGCGCCGACGTGCGCGGGCTGAGACGGTCGGCAACGCAACGGAGGGTACGATGGCACGCAAGCAAGTGACGCTCATCTTTCCGCAGCACCTGATCAAAGAGCCGGTTATCTACATGATGTCCAAAGAATACGAAGTCATCCCCAACATCCGGCGCGCCAAAGTGACCGAGCAGATGGGTGAAGTAACGCTCGAAATCGAAGGCGCCGAAGAAAACCTCAAACGCGCGGTGGTCTACTTGGAAAAGAAGGGCGTGAAGGTTGAGCCGGTTGTGGGAGATGTTGTCGGCGGCTAAAGCCGCTTCTTTGCTTCCTCGGTTTCCTCGACAATGATCAGCATCGGCACCCCCCTCTTGTGGGTGGGGTTCAATGTGTTCGTCATTGCAATGCTCGCGCTGGACCTCGGCGTGTTCCACCGCCACGCCCATAAAGTCAGCATGCGAGAAGCGCTGCTGTGGAGCGCGGTTTGGATCTGCATGGCCCTTGTTTTTAATGGGGTCATCTACCTTTCGTTCGGCCGCACGCATGCCTTGGAATTTCTCACCGGGTACCTGATCGAGAAAGCCCTCAGCGTCGACAATCTCTTTGTGTTTCTGGTCGTGTTCTCGTATTTCAATGTGCCCGACAAATACCAGCACCGGATCTTGTTCTGGGGCATCGTCGGCGCTCTGGTGATGCGCGCTATTTTCATAGTCGTCGGCGCGGCGCTGCTTACCGCGTTCCATTGGCTGATTTATGTCTTCGGCGGATTCCTGGTGGTCACGGGTTATAAGCTGCTGACCCAAAAAGAATCGGAAGTGATGCCGGAGAAGAACCCGGTATTGAGACTATGCCGAAAGTTTTTTCCCGTGGCTGCCGGTGATCAAGGCGGCCGGTTCATCGTGAAGATCAACGGCAAGCGGCACATCACGATTTGGCTTTTGGTATTGGCGGTTGTGGAAACAACGGATCTGGTTTTTGCCTTGGACTCGATCCCTGCGATCTTTGCGGTCACGCGCGATCCTTTTATCGTGTACACGTCGAATATTTTCGCGATCCTCGGCTTGCGCGCGCTCTTTTTCTTGCTCGCCGGCGCAATGAACCAATTTACATACCTTAAGGTCGGGCTCGGCCTTGTGCTGGTGTTCGTCGGCGGAAAAATGCTGATCAGCGGCCATTACCACGTGCCCATCTCGCTGTCTCTGGCGATCGTGGCGGGGCTGATCGGCGGTTCGATTCTGGCTTCGCTGGCTTTTGAGCCGCAGCCTCCGCACCACTAACGTTATTTTGTTCCAGCCCATGTCCCGCATTCTGCCCATTGCCGATCCTGCCGCCCGAGCGGAAGCCGCGGCCTGCATCCGCGGGCAAGGAATCGTGGCTTTCCCGACGGAGACGGTCTATGGCCTTGGCGCGGATGCGCGCAACGCTCAAGCGGTCGCCCGTATTTTTGATGCCAAGAAGCGGCCTTCGTTCGATCCGCTGATCGTGCATGTCGCGGACCCATCGCTGATTCCGAGCATTGCTGAGCCGGACCCGCGCCTGGCCGCCTTGGCGAAACGTTTTTGGCCCGGACCGTTGACCGTGGTGCTCAAGAAGCGGCAGAGCATTCCGGATATCGTGACCGCGGGGCTTGCCACAGTCGGTGTGCGCATTCCGGGCCATGCTCTTGCCCGAACGTGGCTTGAGGAGTGCGCTTGCCCGGTTGCCGCGCCCAGCGCGAACCCATTCGGCTATGTAAGTCCGACCACGGCCGCGCATGTGGCCGCGCAATTAGGCGATGCTGCGGACATTATTCTGGATGGCGGCAGCTGCGACGTCGGCTTGGAATCTACGATTGTTTCGCTTGCTGAAGAAAAACCCACGCTTCTGCGGCCAGGCGCTATTTTGCGGGAAGAACTGGAAGCGCTCATTGGGCCGGTCGAAATCGCATCGGATAGCATGCGAGAGAAACCGGCCGCGCCCGGCATGCTGGCAAAACACTATGCCACGCGCACCCCGTTGATCTTGCTGGATTCGGGTGAATCGCTGGCTGCGCGCGCCCATCCACGGGTCGGCGCGCTTCTTTTTCGCCCGCGCGCGGACATAAAAGGCTTTGGTACGGTTGCGGTGCTCGCTCCGGACGGTTCCTTGAGGTCGGCCGCGGCGGCTCTGTTCGCTTCACTGAGACAGTTGGATGCATTGAATCTGGAAACCATTGTGGCTGAGCCAGTTCCGGAAGAAGGATTGGGAGTCGCGATCATGGATCGTTTACGGCGCTGCGCGGCCGCGTTATAATGCCATTAACCCCAAAGCCCAAAATGGCAAAGACGCCCCCTTCCGACAGCAGTAAGAAACGAGCTGACGGCCGCGCCCGCTCCAAGCCGGCCCGACCCGCCGCTTCTTCAAAGTCTCCGGCACGCAAAGACGTTCCAGAGAACCCATCCGGTTCCGCAGCTGTTTTGCGAAAGTTGGCGGCCAGAGCTTCCCGTTTGTTAAAGCATGACGGCGACGGCCGGGGCACCGCCGAGCCGCGAAAAGAGCAGCCCTCGGCTCCGGCGCCGCTCGCGGAAGAGCCCAAGCCGCTACAGCCTCGCGTCCACACTCCGGTGAGGGTTCCTTCTTGGTTGGATAAGCAGCCTGAGGCCGCGCCTCCGGCTTCGAAGAAATCTTCGCAAGAAAAAAGTCCGGGCGCCTCAAAGCCGGCCAAATCTTCTTCAACTCCCCGCCGCGGCACGGTCAAGCGCCCGGATCGCGTACCGACGTGGACAGGCCGAAAGAAAGCCGATAAGCCTGCGCGCCCGGGGCTGGTGCGCGTATACACGCCCCCACCTGCCGCAGTCAAAGAAGAGAGTTCCGCTCCGATCATGCCTTTTGCCGCGGCAAAACCGCGCAAAGCCTCTAGGGCTTCATCCAAACAATCGACGGACACCGTGCCGGATACCATCACATTGATGGTAAAAGACCCCTGGTGGCTGTACGCGTACTGGAGCATCCGGCCTGAGCGCGAACGCTCGGTGCGCAGCCAGCTGCTTCCTCAAGAAATCGAAGGCCTTCGGATTGTTTTGCGCGTGTTTGACGTGACCGAAGCCGGCGCTCGAACGTTCGATATCGGCGTTTCCAGCCTCGCGACCAAATGGTACGTACCGGTGAACACGCCGGGCCGCCGCTTTCGCGTTGAATTGGGGCTCTTGACCAAGTCCGGGCGTTTCCTGACGCTGGCTAAGTCGAATGAAGTGACCACTCCGCGCTTCGGCCCGTCGGAATCCGATAAGGATAAATGGGCGGTGTCGGACGCGGACTATTGGAGGTTGTTCGGCGTGACCGCGGGTTTCGGAGCGGCCGCTGATCCGCAGGAATTGAAGAAGCTCTTCGAGCGGCAGCTTTCCTCCGGGGGGCTTTCTTCGCCGGGCGTTTTCTCGCCGGGATTTTCACCGGGCGGGGCGGCTGTCGCGTCTAAGGATTTCGGCCTGTGGGTGAACACGGAACTCATCCTCTACGGCGGCACGGATCCAAAAGCCAAGGTAACGGTTCAAGGCCAAGCGGTAGCGCTTCGGCCCGACGGCACTTTTGCCATGAGGTTTATTCTGCCCGACGGCACGCAGATGCTTCCCGTGCAGGCGGTCTCGTCCGACGGCACGCAAACCCGCGGCGTTGCCCTGCGCGTGGTGCGCGAAAGCTCGGTCGGACAGTCTGATTCGCAGGGAACGGTGCGGCCGACTAAGGACGCAAGTCCAAAACAAACCGTGTAACGGGCGGTGAGCATGCCTTCTCCGTCCGGGTATCTCCTTCTCGTCCTCCACGCGCACCTTCCGTTTGTCCGCCATCCAGAACACGATAATTTCCTTGAAGAGCGCTGGCTCTTTGAGGCGATGACCGAAACCTACTTGCCTCTTCTGAGCCGCTTGAACCGCCTGCGCGAAGAAAATGTGCCCGTTAAGCTCGCGATGTCGTTCAGCCCCACGCTGCTGGCGATGCTCGGCGATCCGCTGCTGCAGGCGCGCTACCTGCGCTACCTGGACCAAACGATCGAGCTCGTTTCCCAAGAGACGCAGCGCACCCGCTGGACGCCGACATTTCACCGGCTGGCATGGTTCTATTACCACCGGCTGACCGAAGCCAAGCGCCTTTATCTCGGCACTTACCGCGGTGATTTGATCGCCGCGTTCCGGCATCTCATAAACGCCGGAACGATCGAGCCGTTGGCCACATGCGCCACGCATGGTTTCTTGCCGCTCCTGAGCCAGCAGCCGTCCGCGGTGCGCGCTCAAATACGCGTGGGCATCCAAGCGCTGCAACAGGCGTTTGATCGAAAGCCCGCGGGTTTCTGGCTGCCGGAGTGCGGTTTTTCAGCGGGCCAGGACGCGCTTCTCGCGGACGAAGGCATCCGGTACACGATTCTTGACGCGCACGGCGTGTTGTTCGGCTCGCCGCGGCCGCGCTATGGCGTGTACGCGCCCGTGGCTTGTCCGAACAGCGGTCTCGTTGTATTTGGCCGGGACCTTGCGGCTTCGCGGAGCGTGTGGAGCCCGACTGAAGGTTACCCCGGCGATCCGGATTATCGGGAGTTTTACCGCGATCTAGGATTCGATCTGGACCACCATTACCTTAAGCCGTTCCTCGGCGGCGACGGCGTGCGCACGTACACCGGGATCAAATATTACCGCGTGACCGGCCCCACGACGGACAAGGCGCCTTATGATCCGGACCGCGCGCTGGAAAAGGCCGCGGCCCACGCCGGGCAGTTCCTGTTGGACCGCGCCGGCCAGGTGCAGGCATTGAAATCCGTCACGGACCGGCCGCCGGCGATCCTGTTTCCCTTTGACGCGGAGCTGTTCGGCCATTGGTGGTTCGAGGGACCGGATTGGCTCGAGATCCTGTTCCGCAAGGCGCCGAGCGTGGTGCCGGACTTGGCATGGACCACGCCGAGCGAATACCTATCGCTCGCCGCGGCACCGCAAGTCGTGGACCCCGCGCCGTCGAGCTGGGGGCTTCAGGGATACAACGAAGTTTGGCTCAACGGCGCCAATGATTGGATTTACCGGGACCTGCACGCCATGACCGAGCGCATGAGCGCTTTGGCCGCGCAAGAGATGAAGGACCCGCTGAAAGCGCGCGCCGTGGCTCAGATGGGCCGCGAGCTCTTGCTGGCGCAGTCATCGGACTGGCCGTTTATTCTCAAGAACGGCACGCACACGACTTACGCCTACCGCCGTTTGCAGGAACACACGGAGCGTTTTTACCGCTTGGCTGAATCCGTCGAGCGCGGGGTGATCGACGAGAAAGATCTGGTCGACATCGAAAACCGGGACAATCTGTTTCCTTTTCTGAAACCGCGCGATTTCGTCCAGGCCGCGCATCCCGCGTCCGGACGGCAACGGGACCGCGCCGTTGCGTAAACTTCGCAAGCCGCCCCTGCGTATCCTCTTCGTCGGATCGGAATGCACGCCGCTGATCAAAAGCGGCGGGCTAGGCGATGTGGTGGGTGCGCTTTCAAAAGCGCTGGCCCGGCTCGGGCATGAAGTCCAAGTCGTGATCCCGCTTTATTCCGCGATCAACCGCACAACGTATCCGCTGACGCCGACGGACATGCGCCTGACCGCGCGCGTCGGAGCGGACCTGATCGAAGGCCGCGTGTGGACCGTGACGCTGCCCAAAAGCGCGGTACCGGTTATCGCGATCGAGCAGCCGGAGCTTTTTGATCGCGAAGGGCTCTATGGCACGCGCGGGTCCGATTATTCGGACAATTTGCGGCGGTTCAGTTTTTTCTCGCAAGCGGCTTTGGAATACATCGCGCAAAGCGGCTTCTATCCGGACATCATCCATGTTCACGATTGGCAGGCTGCGTTGGCTTGCGCTCAACTGCGGCATGGTGCTTTTCGGCAAGAGCCTTGGGCCGCGAACGCGCGCCTTGTTTATACGATCCACAACCTGGCTTATCAGGGACTGTTCTCGCGCGAGCAGTGGAGCGATACCGGCTTGCCGGATTACTTGTTCGGCATCGACGGGCTGGAGTTTTATGGGCAGATCAATTGCCTCAAGGGCGGGCTGATAACGAGCGACTCCATCACAACTGTTAGCCCGACCTACGCGGAAGAGATCCAGACGCCGGAAGAAGGCTGCGGCCTTGACGGAATTTTGCGCCAGCGCCGAGACCGGTTGACCGGCATTTTGAACGGCATCGATATCGATGAATGGAACCCTCGAACGGATCCTCACTTGGCCGCGCACTTCAGCGCCGGACGCCTCGCCGGCAAAGCGATCTGCAGGCAAGCGCTGCAGCGCCGATGCGGTTTGCCTGAGCGGCCGGACATGCTGATCGGTATGGTCCAACGGCTGGCGGAACAAAAAGGCTTTGACCTGGTGCTCAAGGCGCTGGATACGTTGATGCATCTGCCGATCCAGATCGCGGTTCTGGGAACCGGCGATCTGATCTACCAGCGGCAGCTGCAGGAACGCGCGAAGCAGTTTCCGGAGAAGCTTTCGGTGAATCTTGTTTTCGACAATGCGCTCGCACATCAGATCGAAGGCGGAGCGGATTCCTTCCTCATGCCGTCGCGCTTTGAGCCGTGCGGGCTGAACCAGATGTATAGCATGCGCTACGGCACGGTGCCGATCGTACGCAAAGTAGGCGGGCTGGCGGACACGGTGACGGATATGACGCCTGAAACGCTCGCGGATCGAAGCGCGATGGGATTTTCGTTCGAGCCTTACACCGTACCGGCTTTGATTGAAGCGGTGCAGCGCGCGCTGGCCGTTTTTCAGGATCCGCCGGTGTGGATGGAGCTCATCCAGAACGACATGGCTCAGGATTTTTCCTGGGGCCGGTCGGCCGAAGCGTATATCAGCGTGTACGAGCAGGCGCGCGCTCGCGGCGCGTGAGCGGGCGGCGCATGATCCTCACCGTAACGCTTAATCCTTCGCTCGACGAGTGGGTCGAGTTGCCGTCTTTACGCGTTGGGGAACTCAATCGCTCCACGAGCTTTGTGCGGTACGCGGGCGGCAAAGGCATCAATGTGTCGCGCGTGGTGCATGAACTGCGCGGGAAAACCATTGCCTACGGCGTCGCCGGGGGAGTGGACGGCAAGATTCTACGCGAGCTCGTTGATGAGCTTCATCTCCGGCACGACTTTGTGAGCGTGACCGGTTCGACCCGCAATAACTACAAGATCCTCGTGGAAAAGCCCCGCAGTTTTACGGAGATCAACGCGCCCGGGCCTCGCGTTCCCGCCAAGGTTCTCGCGGAGTTAAAGCGCCGCGTGTTCGCACACCGCGTTCGGCCGAAAGCGCTCGCATTATCCGGAAGCCTGCCGCCGGGAGCGCCAAAGTCCATTTACGCGGCTTGGATCCGCTTTGCTCGTAAGCAAGGAATCCCTGCGGTTCTGGATACCTCCGGCGAGGCGTTGCGGCTTGGCATGCGACAGCGGCCGTGGCTGATCAAACCGAACCGGCAAGAGGCGGCGGAAATGGCGGGGAAGGACATTACCAACCTGGACGCGGGCGTTACGGTCGCGCTGGCGCTTCGGGAGCGTGGTCCGGAGAATGTTGTGCTCTCGCTGGGGGCGCAAGGCGCGCTGCTGGTTTGCGGCGATCCGATCCAGGTATGGCACGCTTCGTCGCCGGGCGTTCGCGTGATTTCAGCGGTTGGGGCGGGCGATTCGATGGTCGGCGGGCTGCTGCAAGGATGGGTCAGCGGCCGACCGCTCACCGAGGCTTTCCGCCTGGGCGTTGCTTGCGGCGCGGCCACGGCCATGACGCCGGGCACCGAGCTCTGTCACCGGAAGGACATCGAACGGCTGCTGCCGGAAGTTCGGCTCAGCCGTGTGCACGCGCGAAAGCGCTAGTTCGATCCCTTCTTGGCGATCGGCGCGTGGGTGATGACGTGCAAGTATTGCTGAGGCGTCTCGTCCAGCTTCTCGGTGATGGCGTAATCCAGCCGGAGCGTGTCGGCCTGAGCGGCTCGTTCGATCAAGAGATAAGTCTGAGCCAGCAGCACGACCAGAATCGCCAGAAGAAGACGGTGCGTTATTTTTGAATCCGACATGCCGGCCTCCGGTGTTGGCATTATTCTTCGGATGTGACGCGAAGCACTTCCGCTACGGACGACATCCCCTTCATCAGTTTCTCAATAGCGTCCTGCCGCAGCGACGTCATCCCGCTCTTGATGCCCTCGTCGCGGATCAAGCCCGCGGGCGCCTTTTGCGTGATCAAACTCCGGATTTTCTCGTTCGGCACAAGCAGCTCATACACGCCGAGCCGGCCTGTGTAAGCGGTCTGCCGGCACCTCGGGCATCCCTTGGGTTCGAACAGCGTGATGCTGGTGCCTGCTTTGACATCGAGCCGGTCGAGCAGCTCTTTGGGCGGCTGATAAGGCGTTTTGCAGTCCTCGCAGAGCACGCGTACGAGACGCTGCGCCAAGATGCCGATCACCGACGTGGCCACGAGAAACGGCTCGACGCCCATGTCCGTGAGCCGGGAAGCGGCGCTCGCGGCGTCGTTGGTGTGCAGTGTCGAGAACACGAGGTGGCCGGTGAGGCTGGCGTGGATCGCGATCTCGGCTGTCTCTTTGTCGCGGATCTCGCCGATGAGAATAATGTCCGGGTCTTGGCGGACCATGGAACGCAGTCCGGTCGCAAAGCTGAGGCCCGCCTTCAAGTTCACCTGCGACTGGCGGATGCCGGCCAATTCATATTCGACCGGGTCTTCCAGCGTCATGATGTTCTTGTCTTGGCCGTTCAGGCGATTGAGCGTGGCATAAAGCGTGGTTGTTTTTCCTGAGCCCGTGGGACCGGTCACAAGAACGATGCCGTGCGGTTTGCCGATCAGCTTGACGTACGTGTCGAGCGTCCGGTCCATGAACCCGAGGTCCTCGAGCGTCAGCATCGCGCGCTTCTTATCGAGGATGCGGATGACCACGTTCTCGCCGTGGATCGTGGGGAAGGTTGAAACGCGCAAATCCACCGGCCGGCCTCCGACTTCCATCTGAATGCGGCCGTCCTGCGGGAGCCGCCGCTCGGCGATATCCATGTTTGCCATAACCTTGATGCGGGAGATAACCGGCGCTTGCGATTCCGTGGGCAGCGCCGGGCGGTTGTGCAGGATGCCGTCGATGCGGAACCGGCAGGCGAATTGCTCCTTGGAAGGCTCGAGGTGGATGTCGCTGGCTCCGGCCGCGATCGATTCGCTGATAAAGGTGTTCACCAACTGCACGATCTGCGTCATGTTGGCGTTGCCGGTACCGGTTTGCTTCGGGTCTGTCCGCTGAGTGGCCTGAGCCG
>JAHFGY010000200.1:0-849 GCA_023247195.1 Candidatus Omnitrophota bacterium
TCCAGCCTTGGTTGCCGTCTGCCCAAGACATGTCGAAGCTTATGCCTTCATATTGGGTTTTGGCGTATTGACGCCAGGCCTGAATGTCATCCGCCCCCAGCCCGAAGTGCTCAACCGACAACGTGGCCACCGCTCTGGCAAATTCGGGAACATCATCATTGGGAAGGCGTGAATTTTCCGAGAAAGCCTTGTCGACGTGCGTGCTGCCCAGTCCTTCAAAAGTGATCTTCACGGCCCCGCCTTCGACATAAAGCGTGACCAAGCCGAGCTTGGCCAGATCCAAGCCCTCCCTGATCTCGGACATCCGACCAACCAGCGGATCAACGACCCGCCTACTCAGGTCGGCGATCGATCCTCCTGAGAGGATCGCGATATGCATATTTTCCTGCAGCAACTGGATCAGCTGATCCATCACCTCAGGGTGGTCGTTGAGCGTCTCATCAACGCCAAGCAGTGTGTTGTTCAAGTTGAAAACAAACGCGCCATCGTTGATGATTTTCGTCCAGTCGTCGTGAATGTCATTGACGAGCCGGACCACGTTGCCCGTTGGAAACACCCCCGACGGATCGGGGTCTTCAATGGGCACGGCATTGGTGGCGGGCTCATCCACCACCATGAGCGAACTGGTCATCCCATCGCTCTCCTGCCGCCACACCAAGATAGGCTCAAGCCTGTTGTGCAACATCCGTAAAAAGTCATCAATGGCCGTATAGCTCTCGCTGAGCGTCTTGTCCGTCTGCTCGGCCTCAACATAGATGGGCGTAAACGCGCGGGACTTCGAATCCTCATCCGTAGGCCGGGTGTCCCGCTCCAGGCGGCGCTCCAGCCGGTCGCGGTCATTCTGGTTCA
>JAHFGY010000200.1:859-3259 GCA_023247195.1 Candidatus Omnitrophota bacterium
AACAGGTCGATGTCTTCGAACATGTGGTGGTCCACCCCGAACGCCGTCAGGTCCAGCACAATAACATCCATCTGGTTGCCGTCGATGACGCCTGAAGTCTGGCCGCCATGAACATCGGTGCCGACGGCGACGGTCCAGCCGCGCAGCAGGTGGCGCAGCATGCGCGCAAGCGAATGAATGTCATAGATACCCTGGTCCTTGACGTAGGTGTATCGCGTGCCGTTGATTTTCTCGTAGCGGAAACCGCCCGGCAGCAGCGAAGCATCCGAACTGAGCGAAATGACGTGCAGACCGGGATAGGAGCTCTGGACGGTTCTTACGATCTGCTCGGTCAGCGTCGATTTTCCGGCAGAGCTGGGGCCGTACAACCCCACGACGATCGCCCGCGGCAGCCGCTCTCCTTGGTCAATCTTACGCCTCCGCTCCTCCACCCGATGAACGACATCCTTGGACAGCCATTGGACGAACGGTTGGTTATAGCGATGCGCGAAATCTTTCCGGTTGTCATCGATTCTGCGGTTGATGTCGCGAATTTGTTGAACGAGAAGATCCGCACCGGCCTCCATCGTTTGCAGGTTCCGTATCGCTTCAAGCAACTTCTCATCGGTTTGCTCATCGGCCGGCTGGTTCGTTTGGACCCATGAGATGTCGAACCTGCGCTGGACCAACTGATACTGCAATTGCTCGCGTTCGGCTTGCAGTTTTTCAAAATCCTGCTGCAGACCTTGCATTCGCACCAGCTCTTCCGCTTCCGGCCAAAAGCTCTCGATGGCTTTCAAGGAAAGGAATGCGCCCGGATTCTGCGGTAAGTAGAGCGTGTATCGGCCGTACGGCATAGCAAAAACAAAGTGCTCTTCGGGATCATTCAAAAATTGCGCGATATTGTCATGCGTCGCGGCGTGATGCTCCAGCGCAAGCGATGCGGCAACCAGCCGTTTCTCTGGAAGCTCCAGTGCGGGATCCTGGGCAACCTGCACGGCTCCAAAATCCACCAGAGCCTGCTCAACCTCTTGCTTGTCGTTGAATTTGAACTGGAACAGGTAGGCGTAATAGGACAAGAGATCCTTGCCGCTGCGAATCTGTTCAAAGAGCCATTCCGGATTATTGCTGTCGATTTCAGCCAAGGCCTCATAAAGCGCCTGTTTGAACCCGCCCTGCGGGTCGCGGCTGCTGCGATATTCCCAAAGGACGTTATACAAGTAGCGGACGTTATTCTGCTTGGCTGCCTGCTCTAGGTAATAAAGATCCAGATTGTTCACCCCGAGCCGGCGGGTCTGCTTGTCGCCAAAATGCTGGGCAGTCATCCCCGCCCAAGAGTGGCGCCCAAGGCCTTCGATGGCAGGAAGGAAATTCTGCATGTACGTATAGACCAGAACCTGCGCGAGGAAGGCGGGCGCTTCAGGGTCATGAGCCTTAGCGCTTTCCAGCCACATTTCTTCCCAAGCTTGCCGCGTCACATGCACGGCATAGTTGCGCCGGCCTACTTGCGTGATGAAGAACTCAGCACCCGGCACCCAGGATGGAGCATCTATTTCCCGCGGGAAAAAGGCGCTGCCTGTGTCGTGGATGCGGAACGTGATTCGGTTTTCGCGAATGAGCTCAAGCAGGTGCTTGTAGATATTGCCGACCCGGTGCTCATCGATCCAATCAAGCACATCCGCAGGAATGGGCATCGGGAGTCCTTCATCCTGATACCTCGCCTCAAGCTTTAAACGCTCGGCCTCCAGCACGGTAGGCGTGGCGGGGCCGCGTTTCACGAACCGATCGGAACGCAGCTTCGGTTTGTACCAGGCTCCAACGCTGCGGCTGACGTTGCTCCGTACCGCTTGGCCCAAAGCCTTGTCGAGACGCAGCGCAAGCCAGGTGGCGTCGTAAAAACTGCCCAAGGACGGATCCCTGTAGATGACGTATTCCCTGACGAGCTTCTCAAAGTAAGCGGCATTGTGCTGCTCTACTGCATGGACAAGAAACCACCAGTTCAGGTCGCTGATGCCGATACGCCGCGCCTCATCGGAAGCCAGAAACAGCTCCATAACAACGGCTTGCTCATGCGGAGTGATTCCTTCAGGCGAGGCCAAAATCCTTTCTCCCATCTCGTGCACAACCATCTGGGCGAGCAAATTGCTGCCTTGCGGATGAGCTTTCACCCCGGCCGACTCTCCTTCCCCCATCCAATCTTCCCAAGTCGCGCGAGGAATGTGGATCAGAGCGACTAGCGGGAATTTCTTGTACTCAAGGAGCGCGCTGAGCTGTCTGTGGCGCGGCTGCATAGCATCGATCTCAGCTTGCCACTGCTGAACCTTTCTCCGGGTTTGCGTGTCTAGGCCGGTGGCTTCACCAACCGCCTTCATGCCATCCATGATCTGCAGTAAACGCTTCTGGATATCGCGTTCCTGTTTT
>JAHFGY010000074.1 GCA_023247195.1 Candidatus Omnitrophota bacterium
GTGCTGGCGAACTTGGCAACCGAAGCCCCTCGCAATGCGTCCAAGGCCGCAATCCTGCAAGAGATCATCGCGCAATCGTATGACAGGGATCTCGCCGCTCGCGCGCTTAAAATCAAGCATGAGCACATGGCCCTCTGGACCAACCTGGAGCAGGCGCGGTATCTCCTTATCTTTCTTTTGTTGAATGCGCTTAACGTGTTTGGCCCGGTCGTTGGGGTAGCCGGCTTCTCACGGGCGCGCCGGTCAAACCGCCACGCGAATTTTCTCGATTTTGAGGGATGGGACGAGCTTCCGGATGACATTCACTATTCGGACCAATCTTTCCAGCCGCGGGAAATCCATGCCGCGCTGCAGGCCGCGGTGAACAAGGGGGAATTCTCCACTCCGCTTACCCGTCTGGCAAAGAAAAAACAGCAACGCATTCGCGTGATCCGGCCCAATGGCGGCGCCTATAACCACATTTGCCGGGCCGTTTTGCTGAACAAGAACGGCCAACCCGCGGGTCGTGAAGAGATCTGGGTGCTTGCTACGCAAGATGCCGCGCCAACACAGCTAGAGATCGAAAGCCAATACCTGCTGGCGAATCCCGCGGATGTTACAAGAAAAGACTCCGTCAATCTTGAAACGTTGGCTCACTTGGACAGCCGATTTGTGCCCGCCGTGCATGCCCGGGCGGAGCTGCCTATGTCCGGCGGCCGCGAATTGGTCGTATTCAGCGATGAGGCGCTTGGCCCGGAAGGCTTCGATGAAGTAAATGTCCTTGGCTTGTATGTCAATTATGCCGAAGCGCAAGCAGGTGAGCCGCTGCGCATGGGCATTCGGCTTGCTTTGAATGCCGTGGACGATGTGAAGAGGATCCGCGCCTTGTCCGCGGAAGAATGCCAAGTGGTTTTCAGCCAGTTCAGCCGGATCTTGACGACGTACTTCCTTAAGTCGTTCGACCCGCAGGATCAGACCGGCTTGCTTATCCGGGACGTGGATCCGAACCGGGGCGATTTCATGATCCACGAGGGGACATTGGCGACGAAATTGATCACTGCGCGCGACTTGGAGCGAGGAACGGTTACCGACCTCTTGGATTTGCTCCTTTGGCACACTTACCGCGACGTATTCCGGGACGAAACCACTTACAAACACCTGCTTTACACCGATATGTCTCAAGTGTTCGACGGCATCGTCCAGGCGCTGGCTGAGCAGTTTCACGAGCGGGAAGGAATGGCTCCCGCGCAGGCTCAGGCGCGCGCGGTAGACCGGCTTCAGACCTGGCTTTTGAATTACGGCCGAACGTTGAGCAATCGAAAACAAGACGCTGAGGGAGACGACGAAAAACGAGTATGGGCCGGCCGCCAGCTGCTTTTGGCTCAAGGCTACCGCGAGTTTTTCGCGAACCTGTCCCAGCCGCACCCTGCCGGTGAAACTGTTCTTTCAACGCCCGCGGCCTTGGTGGCTCCGGTCAGCCGCGCGTTCATATCGCTGTCGGTTCCAAAGCCTGTGGCAGAGGTGCTTTCGACGATAGCCGGCATGCTTGGCGAGGACTTGTTGGCTCGCACGCTCAGCATCGGCGTGTTCACGGAGCTCTTCGGCAAGCTGCTGGCGGTGGTGTTCGGGCAGGACGAAGCCGTGATGAAAGCGGTGGTGTTGCTGTTCTTGGCCTTTGTCTCGTGGAGCCGCGCGCCGAGCCCGAGCTGGCACCTGTTCCGTCTGATGCACTGGACTCAAGTTAAGCGCATCAGCGCCCGGTTCGGCATCAGCGAGGGCGCACCGACCGAGGCGGAGAAGCAAGATCTGACGGGTTGGAACCTCGTTTACAACGCTATCTACGCCGCGGTCACGCTCATCGGCATCGCGGCCGGCGCTTCGTTTCTCGCGATTGTTATCCAGGCCACGCTCGCTGTTTTCGCCTTCCACTTATTCCGTAACTTTGTGATCGCGCCCCTTGCTGCGCGCAAGACCCGTTCCGCCTCCGTCCTGAGCTCGCCCGGCCCGGAGAACGAGATTCGTGCCCGCCTTGCCAAGCGCATCGGGGATCGGCTCTGGGTAGGCGGAAAAACAAACGGCGTCCGGCAAGCTTTGAAGGTATTTGAAATGGGCCTGGCGCCCGGCAGCCTCGAGAGCAAAGACGCCATCGTTTCCTGGGAAGGCCTATTTAAAAATGAAGCGAGCATCAGCCCCGAAGTCCTTGGCTTTGTCGTTCTTGCGCTCACGTCCCGGGCAAGCAACTCCGAAAAGACCAATCGGCTGTGGGCGCTGTTCCTTTGCCAGGTGGGTCCGCTGCGCAAAGGTTGGCAAATCCGGCCTCCTTCAGGCATCGTGGAATTCTTGTCCTCGCTCGTGGATGACCCGGTTGTGGGCGACATCGTCAATGATGCGTTTGACGATATCGATACAGACGCGTTCTATCTAACATCCGCGCTCCAGCCGGCTGTTCGAGCTCTTGAAAGAGCCATGAGCAATGAAGGAGTGGCCGAAGCGCCGCTGGACGAATTTGATGCGGTGGTCCGCCGGAGCACGTCGCTCGATCCCGGAGCGCGGATACAAGCCGTTGAACTCCTTGGTGCGCTGGAGGACCCGCGGGCCGGCGCTGAGTTGATCCGAATGCTCAAAGATCCGCATGAGCAGGTTCTGCAGGCGGTGCTGAACGCGATTCATCTGCGGCATGAGACGCTGGCCTTGCCGGTTTTGCTGGAGCATCTCAAGCACCCGTACGCGCGCATGGCGGATGATTTTGCCGCGCTGGCGATTGACTTGGATCCAGATGTGTCGCTGCCGTTGATTGAACGCCTGACCCAGACCGGCGGCCGATACCGCTACGGCGACGCGCTCGCGCTCGGAAGGCTTGGCGATCGGCGCGCCGACGATGCCTTGATTGCCGCAATGGCATCGAACGACAAAACCTTGGTCAACCATGCGACCCTTGCGCTCACGGAGCGGATCCGCAAAGGCAGCGAGGAGTTAACCGAACGGGTGATATCGCTTCTGCAAAACGAGAATCTTACGGAGCGCATCTGGGCGGTGGCGATGTTGGTGGGTGGGGGGCACGACCGCAGAGTCGCCATGGCGCTAAGGGACGTTGCCCTGAACGATCCGAGCGAAGAACTGCGGGAGCTTGCGACTCAGGGGATCACCGCGATGGGAGAAGATCTCGAGTCGCTGATCGCGGATGTGGCGGAAGGAGAGAATATCGAAGTTGATGAGCTTCCGAGCTCGCACCTGCTCATCCACCGTATGCCGCTTGCGAACAACTTGAGCCGCGCGCAATTGTACGACTTGCTAGCGGCGCTGAGCGTTTCCAGCTCGCACGATGTAAGCGACGATATCGACCTCTGGATCTCGTTCGGATACTCGCTTCTCTCCCGCACCGACCCCGGGAAGCTCCCGATCATCTCCCGCTTCATGGCGCCGGACGTTCTGGCCGGAAAAGAGAAAAACAACTGGCACGTGCAGGCTCGCTTTATGCGGGCTATGGCCGCCGCGGCGCAGGACGCCGGGGACGGCTCGGACCGTGCTGAGAAACTCGCCAAGGTGTGGAGCGATTTCTCCGCGGACCTGTACGCGCTGCTCAAAGAGGGATCGGCTCAGCACTTGCGCATGCTGAACCCCGCGCAAGCCGAAGAGAGAGCCCGGCTGCTCAACCGCGACGCGGACATCCAGGATCAGATCGTCCGGATCATCGGAGCGCAAAGCTGGGGGCGGAAGAATAATGGCGAAAAATTTGAGGCGCTGCGGGTGAAAGTGCTCGCGCTCATGGATGAAAAGACGAAGCAGGTGACGGAGATCCTGAAAGCTCCGGATCAGGCGTCCGGTGATTCCAGTTTGTCCAAGTCGTTGGCTTTGCCGCGCGCGCTCAAAACGATTTTGCCTCTGCTCTGGATATTCCTGGCCGCGCAGCGCGTGCTGGGGCAGGAAGTCTCGGCCGCGGTTTTGATCGGTATTGGGCTGGCTGCGGCGGGATCAATCGTGTGGTTCGTGGCCGAGAAACGGCAGCTACAAGATATTCGCAGGAGATCCGCGGCCCTGAAGCCGAACGAGCGCATCGAGCGCGAAGCGGCGCTGCGCGCGAGTCTGAAAGCCGAATTCGGCGACGGTAACTTCCGTATTCTGGGAACGAAAGGAACTCGGCTGGTGGGCCCGTCCGGTAACTTGGAGACGGTGCGGCTGCGGGAAGATGAGCAGGCGCGCTGGGTGACCGTTTACACGAAGCGGAATGGCCGCGCGGTTCCTACAAACCGTCAGATCCTGCTGATTAACCGGGACGCGGCCGCGCTGTTCAGCCGCGTGAATGAAAAGTTTCGGATGGAAAGAGCGCTCAAGCGGCTCGTGCGACATGAGCACGTGCACGCTCTGCGGGGCCACAAGTCCGCGGAACCCGCCGGCCGGCTTGCACGCCTTTGGTACCACACCGCGCTGTTCATCTGGTGGGAACTGCTCGCGTCCTTCGGCGAGTACCTGCCGGTTGCTTTTTACTGGACATTCGGATGGGACAAGGTTGGGAAACGATCGCGCCGCCCGGTGCAATTCCGTCCATTTGCCGCGGCGCAAGCGGCCGCAGCGGCGTTCCAGGTGGTGGCGCCGGTAGCCGGACTTACCGCTGGCAGCTACTTCCTGCTTCAGCAAGGCGACGGGATTTCCCAGACGGACGCGACCGAGGAGCCGACGGGAGAGGCACCGGGCCAGTTGGCTCCGGGACCAGGCCAAGGATACTACGTCATCACGCCTGAATTCTCTGACGATCCCACAATTTTGGCGAGGGAGCTGGAGGCGGCCGCCGGTCATCTGAAAGCGCTGGGCGTGACACGCGTCTACCTTTACCTGGCGCCCGGAGAGTTTCCGTCCGAGGCGACAAAACCCAACTGGCAGGCTTTCATGACCACACTGCAGTCACAGGGCATCCAGGTATTCGCCACGCTGACTGCCAGTTGGTATGCGGATCCCCGAGAGCGCAATAAGGAACTCGGGCCCGATGCGCTGACGGAGCCGCCCACCGGGCCGAACGGCCAGCTGACGGATGAATGGCTATTCGATTTTGCGGTGCCGGTGCAGAATGCCTACATACTGCGCCAGGTCGACGCGTTGCTATCGGATTTTCCGCAATTGGATGGGCTTTATTTCCATCTCGAACCGTATTGGACCTACAGCGACTCGACCAACCCGTGGACTCCCGAACAGACACCGCGGTATCTTCAGCGCTACCTCGAACTGCTCCAGGCGGTGCATGCGCGCACCGGAGCAGCCGGCGTTCCGCTTATGATCAATTCCTTCCAGGGAGCCACACCTCTGCCGGCCGGTCTGCAAGAATCGCTTTGGTCGCCGGAGAACATTCCTCCCGCGAGCAGCAAGCTGGTAGACGCCGTTCCGCTTATGTATCAAGGGAAACCACTTCTTTCCTGGGAGCTTGAATACTCGGAAGAAGTGAATCTGTGGTTTCAACTGGTGGATTATCCCTTCGGTCTGCAGGCGGACCATGTTCGAGCGCTCCTGGACCAGGCCGTTCCGGAGGGCAAGAAAATCTCCATCACCATGGAATACGCGGAGGAGGTTTCGCCGGCTGAAGAGCGCGCCTACTTCAATTATCTTTGGACCGTGCTGCGGGAAGTGAATGACCCGCGCTTAGTCGGAATCGCCCCGGCAAACATGAGTGTTCAGGTTCCACCCCCAACACAAGTGGAAGTGAAAAACCTACAGGTGGGCGATGCGGTGATCGCGCGGGTGCCGCTGACGGCTGCCGAGAGCCAAGATGAAATCCCTCAGACAGGGCATACCGGTAATAGCCCGATCAATCTCCGCAGCGAGGCGAGCGCGACGAGCGCGCGGGTAGCGGTCATCCCCGCGCACACCCAGGTATGGATCCTCGGTTCAGAAGAAAATACCGCCGGAGAATTGTGGTACGAGGTTTACTTCCTCGTTGACGGCGAAAAGCCCGAAGGGTGGGTGCTGGCGAGATTTGTCACGCTGGATACGCCGGCACCGGACGCGACGGAGGAACCAACGCCGGCGGCGCCAACTGAGATCGCGCCGTTCGTTCCGGAGGAGGAATACTATCTCGTCGAGCTGCGCGACACGGTATTGGAGAACGCCAACCAAGACAACGAAGGCTGGGATTACCGCAAGGGATCCAGCGCCCGGGACATTGTCGTCTCCATCCCGGAAGGGGATTCAAGGTCTCGGACGATCCGGCTCAATTTCTTCGAGTCCATGTCGTGGCCGAGCGACCAGCATTGGGACTGGTCTCAATTGGAGCACCCGGAAGAATGGGTCATCGAGGTCGAGGTTATCGGCCGGTGGCGGCAGAACCGGGCCGCGACATTCCAGCCGCTCGGAATCATTAAGTTCGATGATTCCGATCCCGGCGAGCTGTGGGAAGGCTACCCGCCGCAGCAGGTGATTTCGAGCGACCTGCTTCCGCGCAGCCAGTGGCCAGATGGCTGGACCGAGGAAAACACCCGCGCGGTGGAACGACAGCGCGTCGCCATTCGCCTGGATGCGCTGATCGCCGCCGGTGTTGATCCCGCGGATATCGGCCGGATCACCGTGGTGCATGACGAAGAAACAGACCTGCGCCTCGAAACTTTCCGCGTGCGCCATGAGCCCGGGATCACGATTGATGTGGACGCGAGCTACGAGCGCCGGCGAGCCACCGCCTACAACGCGCGTCGCTGGCTGTACGAGAGGGCAGCAAGGGCTGTTGAGATCAACGGGCAGCGGTACACCCGGTACCAACGTCTGGCATGGGGCGACGAAAGCCTTTACTTGAATTTCGGCGAAGGCGCTTTGTATCGCCAGGATGCATCGGATTGGGCCGTGCAAGTGGTCATTGAAGGCACGCCGCCCGATGGCCAGGTTTTCGCGCCGGATGCGAACGGCGATTACCCGGCGCTCGGGGTTGCCGAGCTGAACGACTACGACGCTTACAACGAGCCGCTGGGTGAAGTCATTGCCGAGCAACACGTGGTCTCCACGGAAGCCTTCGGAAACGGCCGCTTCAGGCAGATCATCGAAATCCGCGCCACGGAGATGGTCCAGCTGGTGGACGACGGCGCCGTGGGCCCGGTCATTCACGAGATCATTTTCTTCCACAACGGGAACCGGAACGGGCGATCCTATCGCGATCATATCTATGTCCGGCAGGTCAGGATGGTCCGCGATGGAGCGAGCGAAGCCCGCGAGCCTCTAGCCACGGCGGAGCCGACCGCTGAGCCTACCCTTGAACCGACTGCGGCAACGGTAGCGTCCACGGCAACTCCTCGGCCGACAGCCTCGCAAGCTGCCTCAGCGAGCGAGCAGGTGGAATACGACGTGGCCCAGCTGACCAGTGCGGAGTCCGGCTTTGAACCGAGAGAGCGCACGATCGTTATCCCCGCGGGCAGCGCGGGCGAGGAGCGAACGGTTGAGACTACCCAGACCCAGTGGATCACATGGCCCGGGGTCTGGGATTGGACAGCCGCCACGGGCAATGGAGACGCGAGCGAGTTCGTAATCGAGATCACGCTGACAGGCGAGGCGCGCGCCGCGCGGGAGCGGACTGAGCCGCTGGGTTACATCAAGCTGGATGACGACGATCCGCATGAGAATCGAAGCGAAGCCTATCCCGCGCAGGATGACGAATTCATTGAGGTAGTGAGGACGGGCGGAGAGGAACGTGAACGCCACCTTATTGTGATTGGGTTGCAGGATGTGATCGATGCCGGGATCGATGTTTCGCGCATCGGTGAAATCGTCGTTGCGCACAACCAAGCGGGAGAGCCGCTTGTTATTGAGAGCTTTGTGCTGAAGCGTGTGCCTGAAGCGGTATCGCCTCAGAGAACCCCGGAGCCGACCCGTCCGTTCGCGCTGACCTTTGGGCGATTGATAGCCGCGGGGGGCGTCGGTGCTTTCTCGGTGGTATTGCCCATGTTGCTGGGGGTAGCGCTTCCTATTACCCCGGTGATTCATGCCGCTATCTTGCTGACGATTGCGATCGGCTCCATAGCCAATCATGAGCATGGTCATCTGAAGGCAGGCCGGTACACGTGGAAAGACTTCGGTTGGCTGCGCCGCGGATACGGCGGGGTATATGGCGTTGGCTTCAACGCCACCCGAACCCGTGCGAACCGCGGGCAAGTGGCGCTGGCCGGCATCCGCGCCAGCGAAAAGCTTTCCTTCCTGCTCGCTGTCCTGACCTTGGCCGCCCTTGCTTTTGCTCCTTTTCTTATTCTTGTGACCTTGCCGGCCGCAATCATGAACGGCTTGTTCGCGTTTTCGGAAGCGGATTGGGAATCGATCCATGCTTACAAGCCCGTGCCGCCCGCTGATGGAGAAAATACCGCTTCGGAATCGGATCTGTTTCAGCTTTGGTCCCGGCGCGGTTATGACCGGAGCGAGCTGCTCGCGCATGCGCGCCGGCAGGGTTGGGATGGCCGTGTGCTCTCGTCCGAAATCTGGGCGGGCAAAGTGTCGCCACGGGACTACCGGCAAGCGGTCACCGATGTTTCCGACGAGCTTGTGCGAGCCACGGTCGGGCGTTTGAGCGTGGCGCAGATGGCGATCGAAAACATGCTGGAGAATTTATTGCAGCACGCGGACGGCGAAGGGGTGCTGCTGTGGCGTTTCAGCGAGCTGGGCATCGAGCTCGCGATCCTGGATTGGGGATCCGGCGCCATCAATTCACGAGGGAATCCGCAAGAAGACTTAAGCGAGCTGTTCGCTTCCGGTATTTCCTACACCCGAGGCGGGCAGGGCCACGCGGGCAGAAACGGAATCGGGACAGCCGCCTTGGCTCTGGGCACGTTCTTGACCCGCGCTATCTCTATCAATGGAGGCAAGGCACGCGTCGTTACGCGAAAGGTCGGCTACGGCTACAAGCAAGCGGAACAGACCGACTTCGCGCTCGCGGATCTAAGCGCTCACCAACTGGATGCTTCTGGCTTTATCGCGCATGCGTTCGTTCCTTATGACAGCCAGCGAGATTACCAGGCCGCTATAACACCCGCATCGCCGATGGACGTTGCAGGCACATTCACCGTCAAGCAATACAAGAATTTCGCCAATGCATTTGTTTCGGGCGTGGCATGGATGGCGGTCGGCTATCTGGTCGGACAGCTGATAGGGCAGGGGGCTGTGCCGGGATCATGGGGCGACATCGGGCCATCGCTGTTCCTTGAGATGTACGCGATGGTTGTGTTCGGTTTCCAGGCTATGGGAATGCTGAGAGCCGGTACGCTCGAGGCTGCCAGCACGGAGCACGAACCGGATCCTCGGCTCAGCCCGTTTGAGAGGAACTGGTACAGCATCCACGAAGCGATCCACAAACAGATTCCGCATTGGCGCTGGCTGCCGCGGTCATGGATCGTCCGCGCGATTGAAGAATTTTTCGTTGCGGGAACAGACCTCGTGACGTGGATCCCGGCGCTTGCTTTGACATGGCTGGCGCCCGGCCGCCAGCCGGGCATTCATGCCCGATGGATAATTCCGATCGCATGGCCGATCGCTATCGCGACATATGCAATCGGCATTCCTCTTCACGTTGGCGGAGTTTTATTCGTGCGATCAGTCCGCATTGTAGTAGCCCTTGTTCGCCTGCCGGGCGCGGTTATTGACTGGATGCAGTGGCACTGGTTGCCTTCGCTTCGCCAGCCCGCGTGGTGGTTGAATTCAATGGGCACCAGTCTAATGCTCTTCGGCGGTTTCATCTTCATTGCCGGGATCTGCTGTGGAACGCCGACCGCATTCTTCGCTTTCTTGGCTCCTGTGAGGACAAGCCAGGTGGCTCTCCTGCAAGTAACCACCGCTGCACTTTACTGCGGCGCATGGATCGTGAGCAGCCTCACGCTATTTCTGGGGTGGCTCCTGAGGCGGCTCAGCGTTCAGGTCAGAGCCGCCGCTGCCGAGCCCGAAGCGCTTCGGCCCGTTCCAGCGGGAGTGCCGGTTCCGCGGCCCGTTTCGCAGCCAAGTCCGGCTGCCGCTCGGGTCGCCTTGCCACCGATACCCGCAATCGATGCGGTTGAGGCCGTGGAGCAATTGGATAGCTGGCTGGCTTCTCTGCAACATCCTTCTGTGAAGGAGCGTGCGAATGCGGTCATGACCTTGGAAGCCATTATCCGAGCCAATGTGCTTACCGATCCCCAGGCACAGGCCGTTGCCGATGGGCTATTTGGAGAGCTCGCCGGCCGCGATAGTTATACGGGCATGCTCGCCGTGCGAGCTCTCAGCGCTCTGAGCAACGAGGTGTTGACCGCCTATGCTGCCGGCCTGGCTCAAGAGTTGGCATTGAAGCGATTAGTGGACAACGACGCCGAACGATTCCCGGTTGCGGAGCCTGCGACGATTGCGGTGCTTCTGACCGTTTCGGCAAAGTATCCGGATGAATCCATGCGGGTGCTGGCTGAGCGCCATGCCGATGACCCCACGCTGGCCATGCTCGCAGCATTCGCCGGCAGCGAGGAGTGGAAATCACCGGACATGTCGCTGCGGATGGCGGCTTTCCGAATGCTGGAGCGCTATGCGCGAGCCAGCACTCAGCCCCTTGTCGTGCCGTCGGATTCCGCGGATCAAAAGGAAAAATCAGAACAAGAGATTCTTGGATTTTTCGAGGCGTTTTTCCGATCCGCCCGCAAGCCCGACGCGGCGGGAAATCCTGCGTTGCTGCGGCTATTAGGTGAGTT
>JAHFGY010000075.1 GCA_023247195.1 Candidatus Omnitrophota bacterium
CCCGTGTCCAGAGACGTGAGCGTGTAGCGGCCGCGGATCTTGAGCGCGACCTCAGCTTCGTTCTGGGCCACAGCCACGCGGATGTTCTCGGCCGCGGATTGCGGCCAAGCCGCGGGCGCTGCTGCGAACAACGCCGAAAAGCTGACAGCGGCGACCAGCAAGCGCTTCATTGCCGGAACCGGCCCGCGATCCAGGCGACAAGGCTCATGAGAGCGCTTAGGGCTATGCATGTTCCAATCGGAAAATAGAAAGAAAAGCCCGGACGCTCGACGCGGATATCGCCGGGCAGCCGGCCGAGCCAAGGCACCTTCCCCGCCGCCATGAGCAGCACACCGCCCAACATAACCAGCGCGCCCATGACTATCAAGCCGCGGCCCAATGGCTGCATGTCTTGGCTCATGAGGAAGCCGCAAAGAGATCCGCTTTGCTTGTTTTCAGCGATGCCACATGATCATAAGCCGCGCGGGTCGCGGTTCGGCCGCGGGCGGTGCGCTTGAGCAAACCTGATGCGATCAGAAACGGCTCGACCACGTCCTCGATCGTGTCCCGTTCCTCGCTCAGCGCCGCGGCCAGCGCGTCGATGCCCACCGGCCCGCCGCCGTAGGATTCGATCACGGTCTTGAGCACGCGGCGGTCGATGCTGTCCAGCCCGAATGAGTCGATACCTTGCGCGGTCAGCGCCGCTTCCGCGATTGCCGGCGTAAGCTCTCCGGCTGCCTTCACCTGCGCGTAGTCGCGCACGCGGCGCAAGAGCCGGTTCGCGATGCGCGGCGTACCCCGCGAGCGGCGCGCGATCACGTCCGCCACCGCGGGATCGACCGAAAGACCGAGAATGGAGGCGGATCGCAGCACGATTTTAGCGAGCTCTTCCGGCTGATAGAACTCCAAGTGATAAATCATGCCGAAGCGGCTGCGCAGCGGGTTCGACAGCAGTCCCGCGCGGGTGGTTGCGCCGATCAGCGTGAAGCGCTTGAGCTGAAATTTGATGGTTTTCGCGTACGGCCCTTTGTCGATCACGAAATCGATTTGGTAGTTCTCCATCGCGGGATAAAGGAATTCTTCCACGACTTTGGACAAGCGGTGGGTCTCGTCGATGAACAGCACGTCGCCCGCGCCAAGATTCGTGAGGATGCCGATGAGATCGCCCGCGCGCTCGATGGCCGGACCGCTGGTGGCGGTGATCTTTGCTCCCAGCTCATTGGCCACGATGTGCGCGATGCTGGTTTTGCCCAGGCCGGGCGGGCCCGCGAGCAGCACGTGCTCCAGCGGCTCGTCTCGACGCTTAGCGGCTTGAACCGCCACGCGCAAATTTTCCCGCACCTGCTCTTGGCCGATGAATTCATCGAGCATCTTCGGCCGCAAGCTGAGGTTGAGAACGCGATCCTCGTCGTTCTCCGCGGCCGGCGGCAAAATCGGAAGCGGAAAGGGCGAAGGATCGGTCGGCAGCAAGCGTACTGGAGGAATGGACTGCGTTTTCGGCATGCTACGAGGCGTCCGCCGTTACCAGTCGCTGCTTATAAATTTCATTCAGCAAATCTTCTGCGGTCTTGGCCTTGGCGTTGCGGCCCTTGGCGGCGCGCACCATGTCGCGCGCTTCGTTGAGCGTGTACTCAAGCTGCACCAACACCGACACCGCCTCTTCCTCAATGGATTCCGGCTGAGGAGCCGGCACAACCACAGGCTCGCCGTTGCTCGGGCTTTGGATCAAGCCGAATTTCCCGACTTTGCCTTGCAGCTTGGCCACGATTTCTTTGGCGCGCTGCTCGCCGATGCCGGGCAGCGATTTGAGCAGAGGCAAATTCCCTTCATCAATCGCCCGGGCGATGACCGGGATGGGCTGGGTGAATGCTTTGAGCGCGGCGCGCGGCCCCACGCCCGATACGGAGATAAATTTCAAAAAGAACTCGCGCTCCACTTCGTTCAAGAAACCGATCAGCACCGGGATGCCGCGGCCCACCTCAAGTTGTTGGTAGTGGAAGGTGACAAACTCCACTTCCGCGCTGGTGTCTGTTCTCTCTTTGAGGCTGCGGACGATCGACGGGGCCACGAGAACCTCGTAGCCCACGCCTTGCACGTCGACAAGCGCATGCAGCTCGCCGATAGCGCGCAGCACACCTCGCAACCGAACGATCATCCGCGAATCAATCCTCTCAGCAACACAGGCAGGCGCATGGCTCAGGCCGCGCGCGCAAGGGCCGCGCGGTTCGTTTCCATGTGCGCATGAGCGATCGCCAGGGCCAGCGCGTCCGTCGCATCAGATGACCACGACGGGTCGAAAGCCCCGAGCCACTGCTGCACCATGCGCGCCACTTGGTCTTTCGTCGCATGTCCCCGTCCTGTCAGCGCACGCTTGATCCGCGTGGGCAAGTACTCCGCAAGCAAAATGCCTTTCTCTTGAGCCAGCAGGCATATGACTCCGCGCGCGTGGCCCATGCGCTGCGCAGCCGTCGGAAACCGAGCATGCGTAAAAGCCTGCTCCAGCACAAGCACCTGCGGCTGGTAGCGATCCGCCAGCACCGCCAGTTCCGTGTGAATCTTCGCAAGCCGCAGCGGCAGCCCGGCCTTGGGATTCGGCCGGATATCGCCTGCCGCGACCAGCACGCACCGCGCCCCCTCGACTTGAACCACGCCGAAGCCGGTGCGGTTCAGCCCCGGGTCGACGCCAAGAATCCGCATCCGGGTTCAGGATTCCTGCAGCTGCGCGAGCAATTCGTCCGGAATTTCAAAGTTAGCGTAGACGTGCTGGCTGTCGTCCTGCTCTTCAAGCGCGTCGAGCAGCGCCAGAAGCTGCTTGGCTATGTCGGGATTGTCGACGCGGACGTTCGTGCTCGGGACCATGGTGAGATCCGCGGATTCGACGGGAATTTTGCTTGCGGCCAGCGCTTGTTTGACCGGCTCCAGCGCCTGGGGCGAAGCGGTGATCGTGGCCATGTCGCCCTCGACTTTGAGGTCGTCCGCGCCGGCCTCCAGCGCGATCTCCATAAGCGCGTCTTCGCTCTGCCCTTGCATCGGCACAGCGATGATGCCTTTCTTCTGGAACATCCAGGCAACCGCTCCGGCTCCGGCCGAGTTGCCGCCGTGTTTGGTCAGGATGCTGCGCATTTCCGGCGCGGTGCGGTTCTTGTTATCGGTAAGTATCTCAACCAGGATGGCGACGCCGCCCGGGCCGTAGGCTTCCATGAGCTGTTCTTCGTAGGTGACGCCCGGAAGATCGCCGGTGCCGCGCTTGATGGCCTGGTCAATCCGGTCTTTGGGGAGGTTGGCTTCGCGCGCTTTGACCAGCGCGAGCCGCAGGCGGGAATTGGCATCCGGACTGCCGCCGCCCATGCGGGCGGCAACGGTGATCTCGCGGATAACCTTGGTGAAGACCTTGCCCCGCGCGGCGTCAACGATGGCCTTCTTATGCTTTATGCCTTTCCACTTGGAATGTCCCGCCATGGAGGTATCGGTTAGTATAACACCGGCGGAAGAAGCCTGTAAATCGAGGCAAGAGAATCGGCGTGTCGCACGATGGGGACAACGATCTCACGCACTTATTTGTTGCCGCGCAGGGCAGCCCGGCTGCGAATACAGCCTGGCCGGCCTTTCAGCACGATCCGCAGCGTACCGGAACTTAAAGCCGCCGGCAGCCCGCTTCGCCGATCTCAAAGTCTTCAGCATGCTTACCGTCGGTTCCGCGAAGGCAGGCGAGGATATTGAATCGGATGAATCTAACAATCGCGTGTGCGGGCCCACGCTGCAGGTGACGTCGCCCTAAGGCCTACCACTTTTCTAGCTTGGCGCAGGCAAGGAGCGCGGAAAAATGAGGAAAGAGCCGGTCCGGCCGCGCGGCTTGCAGCGCTTCCAGGTCTTCCAAGCCATGACTGACCGTGGCGTTCATAACCCCGGCCCCGCGAGCGGTCTGGATGTCCACCACGCTGTCACCGATGAACACGGCGTCGTCCGCGCGCACGTTGTGCAGGGTCAAAAGACTTTGTAGCGACGCGGGGTTCGGCTTTTTCGGAAACGCTCCGCCGCCTGGAATAATCGCGGAGAAAAATGGCGCGAGCTTAAGCGCTTCAATCATTTGCGTGGCGTAAGGGTCCGGCTTGTTCGTGATAACCGCTTGCACGCGCGCGCGAAAATGCTCGAGCACCTGCATAGCGCCGGGATACGGCTGGCTGTGGTCCAGCATGTGCTTGCTGTAGTGGCGGCGATAAATCTTCATCCCTTCCGCCAAGCGCTTGGAATCTTGTTCCCCTCCCAAGCACTCGTTCACCAATTCCTGCAGCCCACGGCCAACGCACCCCCGGACCTCGAGCTTGCTGATGGTGCGCGCCCCCATCTCGGTGAGCATGAGGTTGGCCGCGGTGGTGATATCGTCGAGGGTGTCGACAAGCGTACCGTCCAAATCATAAACGATGAGTTTCTTCATGGGAGGCCCAAAAGGCTAAACGCTGAAGCGGAAGTGCATGATGTCCCCGTCTCGGACGAGGTACTCTTTGCCTTCCACGCGGAGCTTGCCTTGCTCCCGGGCGGCCGCTTCGCTGCGGCAGGCAAGGAAATCGTCGTAGCCAATGACTTCCGCGCGGATAAAACCGCGCTCGATGTCGGAGTGAATCTTGCCCGCGGCCTCGGGTGCCGGAGCGCCGCGCCGGACCGTCCACGCCCGGTCCTCTGTCTCGCCCACGGTGAAGAAGGTGATCAGCCCCAGCAGATCATAGCCGGCGCGGATCACGCGGTTGAGCCCAGGCTCCTTGAGCCCGACGGCCGAAAGGTATTCCACGCGCTCTTCGTCTGTTTCCAGAATCGCGATTTGAGACTCGATGGCGGCTGAGATGGTCACAACTACCGCGCCTTCGTCCTTTGCAATGCGGCGAACCACCTCGACATGCGGTCCCCCGTCGCCGGCCGCCTGATCTTCGGCGACGTTCGCGACGTACATGACCGGTTTGGAGGTCAGCAGGTTCAAAGAATGAATCAATTCCTTTTCGGCGGGCGACAGCGCGAGCGCAACGCTGCGGGACGGCTTTCCCGCATCCAGCGGCACCAGCACCTTGCGCAGCACGTCGAGCGTTTGGACCGCCTTCTTGTCGCCGGATTTGGCTTGCTTCTCAAGCCGGTGCATCGCGTTCGTGACAATGCTCAAATCGCGCAGCGCCAGCTCGGTGTGAATGATCTCAATGTCCCGCGCGGGGTCCACTGATCCGCTCACGTGCACGACGTCCTCGCTCTCAAAACAGCGTACGACATGCGCCACCGCGTCCACCTGCGCGATGTGGCCGAGAAACTGGTTGCCAAGGCCCTCCCCCTGGCTCGCGCCTTTAACCAAGCCCGCGATATCCACAAACTCCATGACCGTGGGAACGATTTTCTGAGTGGGCACCAACTCGACCAGTTTGTCCAAACGCGAGTCCGGCACAGGCACAACGCCGATATTGGGGTCAATCGTACAAAAGGGATAATTCGCGGCCGGCACGGAAGCCCGTGTCAACGCGTTGAACAGGGTGGATTTGCCGACGTTCGGCAAGCCGACGATACCGCAGCTGATTCCCATGAGGCGGCTATGGTACTACGCCTGCCCCGTCGACGTCCACTAGTCGACGTCTGCTATGCAGCGATTACTGGGAGAGCGGAAGGAGCACCGTGAAGCAAGTGCCGCGGCCTTCTTGCGTGCGAACGGCAATCAAGCCCCGGTGCGCCTCTATGATGGCGCGAACGATCGACAGCCCCAGCCCGGTTCCTTCGCCGCGCGGCTTCGTTGTGTAGAACGGATCAAATACTTTGGCGATCTTGTTCGCCGGAATGCCGCAGCCGGTATCCGCGATCTCGCAAGCCACGACGCGATCACCCAATTTGAAATAATCCGTCGCGCGCCTGCCTACCCCAGAGTCGTCAGCGCTGATCGTCTTCGTATACGTCCGAATAGTCAGCTCACCGCCTGCTGGCATGGCTTGAAGAGCATTCACGACCAAGTTGATGAAAACCTGCTGCATCTGGTCTTCGTCGACGTTCACGCTCACCGACTCTTGGGTGTAATTCTTCGTGATCCGGTAAGCATTGGGATTAAAGGGCTTGATAGCCAAGCTGAATGCGGAATCCAGCATCACGTGAAAATCGTGGTTGCCGAGCCTGAGCGCCGCCGGCCTGGCCAAATCAAGGAGGCTGCGCACGATGTGGTCCGCGCGGTTCACGGCGCTGCGCATCAGCAGCAAGACCTCTTGTTTCTCCGGCGACTGCAAGCCCTCGACATGCCGAAGGTAATTTTCTCCCTGCAGAATAATGGCGAGCGGGTTCTTGATCTCATGGGCGATGCCGGCCGCGAACTTGCCGAGCATGGCGAGCTTCTCCGTCTCTACCAGCTGCGCCTGGGTCTGCCTCAGCCGGCCGTAAGCGGCTGTGATTTCTTCTTCAGCGCGGCGATGCTCGCCAATTTCCATGGCCAAGGACACCACGTCCGCGATGGAGCTGGCGAACTGCCGGTCCTCCAGCGTCCATTCGCGCGGCGACCCCACGTGCCCGTTGGTGATCAGGCCTACCACCTTACCTTGGAAACTGATGGAAACAGACAGGGAGGAAGTGATGCCCAACGGCTTGAAGTGTGTCTCCGCGAAATCGCAGGTGCGCGCATCATGCTGTGCGTCATGCGCGGCAACCGTACGTTCGGCTGCCAACGCCAGGAAATAGGCTGGGTGCTCAGTCGTGGAGATTTCTACGCCGCTTGAGTGGTGGTCCTTGCTCTTCTGATACAAATCCGAGCACACGATCTTGGATTGGTCTGTGTTGAAGAACCAGACGCCGGCTCTCTCAACCCCCAGCGTCTTTGACAGGGCCTCTGTTAGCTTGCCCAACGTCTCTTGCAAGCTGCCGAGATAAATCGACCGGCTGCGGGTGAGATCATTCAGCACGCGCTGCTGGTGGCGGAGGTCCGCGTTCCGCTGGGTCAGCTCTTTTGATGTGAGATCGAGCGAGCGCTCAAGCATCACGCGGTCGGTATCCGACTGCTCATATGCCTGGTGCACGGTTTCGAGAAAAGCTTGCCAAGCTTCCGGCAGCGCTTTCAGCGACTCGAGTAATCCGGAACGCCGGAGTTGGCGTTCGAGAAGCTTATGCATCACCGCTCGGCAAAGGTGGTAATGGTCATGGTTTGGTTATGCAGCGAGCAGTTCGCATTCGGGGCCGACGGACAGATCTCTCCATAAGAGTAGAACCCCGTCAGCACGGTCTTGCTGCCGAGCGCGCCCGCGGTGGCTTCCAGTTCCTCTTCGATCCGCTGCTTCAGCACCAATTTCCTGCCGATGCAGCTGATCAGGATCGCCAGGTCCGGAGAAGTCGAGCCAATGGCTTCGTAGCTTGTCTTGGCCGCGCCCAGCGCGCCGTCGATCAGCCGGTCGAAGTTGGCTTTCATCAACCGCCCATGCACCCCTTCCGGAACATCGCCGGCAAAGGTCATGCTCTGCTCTTTCTCATCCACGCCGAGGATCGTGCGCACGACTTGCTCGCCGTCCGCAAGCCGGATGCTGAGCGGAAACAAAAGCCCAGTGGCCGGGAGCCCGGCAGCATGCTCGCCAAGATATTCTTTGTACAATCCCAATGCCGGCCGGTTATCGAGCTCGTATAGGACATTGGCTTTTGATCGCGTGATCATCCGTTCCGGACCAAACGAATCCCATCCGCCGAGCGAGCCATAGCCTACCTTTAGGCGGCTTCCGTAAAACGCCATTGCGGCGACGCGTCGCTCCGCCGGCCCGCCATTCGATAGCACGAACGTCCGCTCAAAACGCGTGCCGTCCCCTGAGAGACCCCCGGTGATCTGCACGCCCGGCGGCACATGCTTCAGCATGCCGCGCACCAGCTCGCTGCCGTTGACATGCACGCCATCGGATAAGACCAGTACATGGGTTAATCCCTTGGGGTCGAGCATCTTGACAAGGCGCTCGCCGCATGCGGCGCTGGTGTCTCCGTTGTTGCCAATTTCAACCGAGGCTTGCGCGATGCGCGTGGAATCGAATCGGACGGCTGTCACCACCAGAGAGTCGTCAAAAACGCGGGTGCCGCAAATCTCGCCGGCGGTGGAACAACCAAAGAAGACGGCCTTTGGGTAAGCGTCATGCAGAACAGCTAGATGCCGCGGGTCGACAAGCGTCTGCGGGCTTCCAAAAACAAACACAAGGCCTGCGCTCTTGCCAAGCTCGGATGGTTCCGCGCTCCATCCTTGATTCGAAAGCCAGTAGCGCTGCTCGATCTGCATGATGACTCCTCGCTTTTAACCCACCCTATACCCCTATAGTACCCCTATAGAAGAAGGCGCCTGGGGGTGCCAGGCGCATCTAAAAACTATGCCTGTTAATACGTTAAGACGTCAAGGCAGGCGAGCAGGAAACTGGAAGCGATATCCAAGGGCGGTTATTTTGGCGTTGGAGCAGCGTTTGTTCGATACCGTGCGCCGATCAGTCTGCGCATCCGGCCGGCGCGCGAGCGGTCGGCCGTCAACGCCCAGGTAAATTTCGCCCGGCTGGCCGTGTTGAAAGAGATGCCGGATCATGGCTGCGGCATCCACGACATGCACGGAGTTCATATATACCACAGCCTCGTTCTGAGCCGGAGGGTCCGCCGGTTTGCGCATCCGTCCCGGACCGTAGATTCCTCCCAGGCGCAGGACGAGTGCCGGCAAGCGGCTTCTGAGGATAATTTCCTCAGCCTTCAAAAGCAGCCAAGCCCTGTCCGTGGCAGGCTCCGGAGGCGTTTCCTCATCAACCCAGCCACCGTCGTTTCGTCCATACACGCTCGTGCTTGAAACCCAAACCAGCCGTTTGAGCTTTTTCTCCTTAAACAAACGGACAAGCGCCTCAGCTCCCTGCACGTACGTGTCTTGATAATCGTCAGCGTGGCCCGGAGCCAGCAGGCTGGCGGCGAAATCGACCGGTGGGAGTGGCAGCACCTTATCGGCGGATCGAATATCCCCGATGATCGGCTCGGCACCGGCTTGCCGGATCGCCTCCGCCGCATCCGGAGAGCGGCGCATGCCCCACACGCGCCACTGATCGGCTGCAAGCTGTCGAGTCAACTCCAGGCCTACGTACCCACAGCCCACGATCAATGCTGAATGCTCCTCCATCATGCGTTGTTCGGCCATCATACGTTGTTCGACCGCAATTCATCCAAGGGATAAAGCGTTCCCCGCCAGCGGATGCCGCCCTGACGCAGCGTCACCGCCGCGGACCGCAAAACAATGAAGATGAGCAGGCACGCGGCAAACGGTTCGAGCAGCCCAATCCAGGGATGGAAGCGATTGAAGCGCGCATTGTCCCATGCCATGGCGAGAATGAGCCCAACGATGGCCAAGTAGATCGCCCTCACCGGTCCATGCGTAACCGCGAGCGCCGCCCACGGCCACACGCGCACCAGCCCGATGAAGCAAACAGCGGCCGCCAGCTTCCAAAGCCGGTAATCCAGCCCGGCGAACGCGTTCTTCATCAGCCCCGCGACGAGCGCGCGCAGCGACGGGTACCATGCCACGCTCACGCCGCGGATGCCGTTCACAAGATCTTGCCGGAACCCGGCAAGCTTGATGAGCTTGCCGAGCTTCATGTCGTCGTCGGGCCGCAAGGCAATCGCCCGGTGCGTGCCAGCCCGGCGGTAAACCTCCGCGTGCACCATGTTGAAAGCGCCTATCCCGACAAAGAACTTCGATCGTGGGTTGGGCGCTTTCCAGATGTGGTACCAAAGCCCGAACCCAATAACGAACAACGACACAAACGCTTCCACGCCCATATGCGGCGTCACAATCCGGGGGATAACCACAACGTGGTCGGCCTGCGCCTGCTGCATACGCGCCACCGCGCGCGATAGGGTGTCCGGCGCCATGACCACGTCCGCGTCGGTGAAGAGATAGATTGTGCCGGAGGCGCGTTCGGTTCCCAAATACAGCGCATGGTTCTTCCCCAGCCAACCCGGGGGAAGCTCTTTGACATGCACCACGGACAACCGGCTCGGAATCGCGGCGGCCATACGATCCAAAATAGCGCCGGTCGCGTCCTCGGACCGGTCGTTGATCGCGATCACCTCGTAATTGGGATAGTCTTGCGCCAGCACCGAGGCTAATGCGGGTTCAATGGTGTCGGCTTCCTGCCTCGCGGCCACGATAACCGAGACTCGCGGATGAGGCACGGATGGATCGGGAACGATTTGGTCCAAACGAGGCAATGACCGGTTCCCGGTGATCAGCTCAAACGCCGAAGCCAAGAAGTAGGCGAGAATCGCAATGCCGACGGCCGCAAGAAACGCCGACATGTCACTCGCCCAGTTGGCGGCGCAGCTCGCTCAGGCTGTTCCGAAGGTCGTCAGTCCAGGCGTCCGGCTGACGCAGGTAGGTGAGTACGAACCGCGGAACAGGCTTTGCCTCAAGGAGCAATTGGAATGCCTCCGCCCATTCAAGGGCCGCGCAGAGCTCTGCCCAATCCGTGGCGGGCCCGTCATAATCGGACTCAAAGCGCTCCTCAAACGTCGGCGCGTGCAAGCGAAACCATCTCTCAAGCTCCGCGCGCTCCGCGATGCGCTCAAGCACTTCCAGCCGCTGCCGGGGCGAGCCTCGCGATGTGTGCATGACTTGCTTCAGTATGCGACG
>JAHFGY010000076.1 GCA_023247195.1 Candidatus Omnitrophota bacterium
TGATGGCGAACACGAAATCCGTGTGCGCGCTGGGCAGGTAAAACAATTTCTGAAACGAGGCGCCGATGCCGACCCCGAACCAGTCTCCGCGCGCGAGGGCGCAGTAAGACTGGATGATTTGGTAGCCGATTCCCTGCGGGTCTTGCCACGGGTCAAGGAACGCGAGCATGCGCCGGCGGCGGTATTCGGCGGAAGCGATGAGAACAATAAGTCCCAGAAAACCAACGCCGAGCAGCCCGCCGAGATGCCGGCCATTCGCGTTCGCGATGGCGAGCAGAAGAAATGCGACGCTGACCATCACCAGCGCGGTGCCCAGATCCGGCTGCAGCAGGACGAGCCCGGCGGTGAAACCGGCTACCAGCAACGGCGGTAGGAGGCCGCGCCAAAAGTCTCGGATCTGGAACGGCTTGCGTGCGAGAAAATCGGCCAGGTACATGATGAGCGCGAGCTTCGCCAGCTCCGACGGCTGCACGCTGAATTTCCATAACCGGAACCAGCGCTGCGCGCCGCCGACATGCTGTCCCGCAACGAGCACGAGAACAAGCAGAACGAGGCTGCCGAGGAAAAGCCAAACCGATCCGCGGCGGATGCGGTCAAAAGGCACCATTAGGCATGCCGCGGCGGCCAGGCAGCCCAGCCCGATCGCGATCAGGTGCGTCCGGACAAAATGGCCGCTGTCGCCGTAGTTCATTTCAGAAACCATGGCGCTTGAGGAGTAGACCGCCACGGCGCCGATTGAAAGGAGAGAAGCCACGATGACCAAAAGAAATTGGCGCAGTTGTCGGGGCGTCATTGCGATCGTTGGAGCGCCACGTCGCCCACTTGCACAGCCGCCGCCGTCACCACATCGCATGCGGTCAATCCCGGACGCACGCGGCTCGCGCGCACTTGCCCCACGGGAACCGTGTCATGCAGCACGTTGAAGACCATGCCGGCTTCCACTCCGTCGTCGCTGCCCTTGTTCACGATCACGAAGCGATGCGGCGCGTTGACCTCCACCACTTGCCCGCTCACCGCGGAACGCAGATCGTCTTGCTCGCGGGTAACGCGCACGCTCGACAATTCCACAACCGCAGGCTCAATTGAGCCCGCGGCCGCGACCGCCGCCGGCTGCGTAGGCGCCGCTGCTCCTGCGGTTACCGAAGAGGAGTCGGCGAGCACCGCCGGCGTTTGCAGCGGACCCCACGTGCTGTCGGCCAAGACATTCAATCCCGGGCGCGTGCTCTGGTTCAGCGATTCCAAACTGCCGGCAAGCTTCTTGTAGTCCCGGTCCAATAATTCCATCCGGCCGCGCAAGCGCACCACGGTGCGCTCGAGATCATCCTGCGCCGTGCGTGCGTGTTCAGCAGCTTGCTTGGCCGCGTCCCGTTCCGCGCGCAGGTACGTCAATTCGGATTCCAATTCCGCGTGCTTTGCGCTCAAGCGGTCGTAGCGGTCCTGGGCTTGGGCGAGCTCTGTCTTCGTGCGCTCGACTTCCGTATTAACGGTTTCAAGCTGGCTCTTGAGCTGGACCGATTTTTTCTCAAGGTCGGCGCGCTCGCTTTGCACCGTGCCCAACTTCTCCGTGACCGCCTGCACTTGAGCCTGAAACGTTTCGGATTCTTGGCGGCGCTGGACGAGCTCCATCTCCATGCGCTGCCGCGTTTCGCCTTGTCCCTTCCACAGAGTGAAAAACCCGAGTCCGCTCCCGATGGAAATGAGACCGACCAAGAGCCAAGGAAGCAAGCGGGATACGGCGCTTCGTTTCATGCGCTGGCTTCGCTTTCCCGCGCAAGCGCGCGCACGCAGCCTTTGAAAGCGCGGCCTCTTTCCTCGAAATTCCGGAACATGTCGAAACTGGCGCAAGCGGGCGAGAAAAGCACGGTGCCGCCGGGCCCGGACAACCGCGCGGCGGTGCGCACAGCTTCGTCCAGCGTGGCGGCTTCGTGCAACGCGCGCTCCGGAGACGCCGCGGATTCCACGACCGGGCGAAGCTTATTTCGGCTCTCGCCGATCAAGATAACTCCCCTAACAGGGGCCGAGGCCAACGCGCCGGCCAACGGCGAAAAATCCATTCCCTTATCGCGACCGCCGGCAATGACCACAACCGGACCGCGGACGCGGGTGAGCGCAAAAACAAGGCTGTCGGGCGTCGTGGATTTCGAATCGTTGATGAACCGCACGCCGCGCACAGCGTCGACGAACTCCATGCGATGCTCCAAACCGCGACTCTCCCGGATCACCTGATGCGTGAGCGGATCGGAAATTCCCAACGCGCGCACCGCTTGCAGCACGGCTTGGCACCCGGGGGAAAGCGCGCTCAGCGTGCGAGGCGAAAGCAAGAAGGCCGGATCATTGCCGGCATCCGTGCCGAAGATGAGCTTGCGGCTTGGCAGCGCGGCTGTGATCGCTTGCAGCAGCGGCTGGGTGCCGTTGATAACCGCCCAATCATCCGCGGTTTGAGATTGAAAAATACGGGCCTTGGCGCTCAGGTAGCTGTTGGTCGTGGTGTGACGGTCCAAGTGGTTGGTGCCGATATTCAGCAGCACCGCCACCGTGGGACGAAAACGGTGGCAGCCGATCAACTGAAAAGAGCTGAGCTCCACGACAGCGACCGACTCGGGCGTTAGCTGAGAAAGCACGGACGCAAACGGCACGCCCAGGTTGCCGCAAGCGACAGCGTGGCGGCGGGCGGCTTGCAGCACGCGCGCGATCATGGTCACCACCGAGCTTTTTCCGTTGGTGCCCGTGACGCCCACGATCAGTGACGGGCAGAAATGATACGCGAGCTCGATCTCGCTGATGATCGGGATACCCCGGGCCCGCGCCCACAAGAGCGGCTCGGCGCTTTCAGAGATGCCCGGGCTGACGACGACCATTTCCGCGGTATCGATCGATGCGTGCTGATGCCCGCCCAGCTCGACCGCGACCGCGCCTTGCTCCAACAATCTGCTTTGGATTTCTTTAAGCGCGGTGGACTCGGCGAATTCCGTGACCCGAACGCGCGCGCCCACCTGGCACAGCAATGCAGCGGCGGCCTGGCCGCTTCGTCCGAGCCCGACCACCGTAACGCGTTTTCCTTCCCACGACCGCCCGAAGCGGTCAACGCTCTGCGCGCGCTGCAAGGTTGGCGCGCTCATCGCATCTCTTTCAGCGCGAGACCCGCCAAAACCAGCGCAAGGTTCGCCAGCCAAAAACGCACAACGAGTTTTGGTTCGGGAATCCCGCCGACTTGGAAATGATGATGCAGAGGAGCCACGCGGAAAATCCGGCGACCGAACCATTTGAAGGACGCGACCTGCGCCATCACCGACAGCGCCTCGGCCACGAAGATGCCGCCCAAGAGCAGCAGCCACAGCGGCGCTTCCGCCGCCAGGCTGACAGCACCGAGCCCGGCGCCTAAGCCGATCGCGCCCACATCGCCCAAGAAAACCGAAGCCGGGTAGCTGTTGATCCACAAAAATCCGGCGCATGCGCCGGCCAGCGCCGCGGCCCAGACAGCCGCAGGAGAGCCGCGGAAAGCCGCAAAGCCGCCCAGTAGGAACGCGCTTAACGTGACCACCAAACAGCCCGCCGCCAGGCCATCCATCCCGTCCGTCAAATTGACCGCATGCGAAGCGCCGACCATGACGAGCGCCGCAAATGGAATCCACGCGGCACCGACGCTCATTCCCCGCTCATCCCAGGGAAGATCCATATGTCCCGGACGATCCGCGCAAGCATACAGCCCCCACGCCAGCACGATTCCCAGTCCAAAACTGGCCACCAGCTTCGGCCACGTGCGCAGCCCCCGTCCGTTTGGTCCGCGGAATTTTAAGAGATCGTCAATCCAGCCGATCGCGCCGAAACCCGCGACCGCTGCAAAAATCATCCAGCCCGAGCGGGAGGAAAAACCGCCGGAAAAAGCCGCAACCGCCACCGCCACTCCCAGAACCAGCAGCCCGCCCATGGTCGGGGTGCCGGATTTACCCGCCTGCGTTTTCTGCAGGCTCGGGCAGTCCTCGTGGCGCTCGGGCTGCAGCCAGCGTGCGCCGCGCAGCCAGCGCACAAAGGACGGTCCCGCCGCTGCGCACACGGCGGAACTGGCCAGGAAAATCAGGCACTCCCGGCCGAAGAGCTGGATTGTAGCACTCACGTGGGCGATTGCCCTCCGCTCTTTGCATCGCGCTCAAGCAAAAAAGTGGTAACGCGTTCAAGCTGCAGCTTTCTTGAGCCTTTCACCAGGATGCCGTCGCCGGGACGCACGACCTCGGCGAGGCGGCCGAGCAAGTCATCCACGTTTTCAAAAACGGAAACTTCGAACGCCGCATCGCGCGCGCCGGATGCAACGCATTCGGCAAATTGCCCGACAGCCAAGACCGTGTGAATGCCGAAACGCGACGCCATCCGGCCCACGGCTTCATGCGCTGACGGAGCAAAATCGCCCAATTCTAACATATCTCCCACGACCGCAATCCGGCGTTCCACATCCATATCGCGAAGCGTTTCCAAAGCGCGCGCCACGGAAAGCGGGTTCGCGTTGTAGCAATCGTTCAGGATGGTCATGCTGCCGCAGCGCACGATCTCGGAGCGCTGCGGGCTCACCGTCGCTAAAGCCAACCGCTCCCGCGCCACGGAAAGCGGTACGCCAAGCGCCCAGGCGCAAGCGACCGCCATCATCGCGTTCTCGACGTTGTGCGCGCCGAAGAGCGGGATCTGCCACGTGTGCGGCAACTCGCGAAGCCGCATGGTCACGCCCTGGCTCGTGCGGCCGACTTCCACGGCTTGTAGGTCGCTTCCCTCGGTGGTTCCCGCGGTCACAACGCGAACACCGGCCGGCAACCGCTGCAACGCTTCCAGGCAAACGTCCAATTGGTTTCCGGGAAGCACCGCGCAGCCGGTAGCGGGCAATTTTTCCAGCAGAGAAAGTTTCTCGCGCATCACGCCTTCGATCGAGCCCAGGAACTCCAAATGTGCCGGGCCGACGTTAGTGATGACCGCAACATCCGGCTCGGCGATGGCGGCGAGCAATGCGATCTCGCCCGGATGGTTGGTGCCCATCTCGACGATCGCTAAGCGGTGGCGCGGTTGCAAGCTCAACAGCGTCATGGGAACGCCGATGTGGTTGTTCTGCGTGCCTTGGCTCTTGAGAACCTCGGCTTCTCCGCCGAGCAAGTGCGCGATAAGGTCTTTGGTCGTTGTTTTTCCGCAGGAGCCGGTCACCGCAATGACAGTCGGCTTGAGCTTTCGGCGGTGGAACCGGGCCAGAGCGGCGAGCGCCGCGATAGTGTCCGGCACGAAAATGACCGGCACGCGTTCGACTTCGGGGAGAACCGTTGATCCGCGCTCGACGATAACGCACCCGGCGCCGCAGGACACCGCATCGCCGACGAACGCATGCCCGTCAAAACGACGGCCGCGGATCGCGACAAAGATATCCCCGCGCTGGACAGCGCGCGAATCGATGCGGACCGCATCGAATTGAACGGCGGGAACGGCTCGGTAAAGCGCGCCGCCCGTTGCCTCGAGCAGCTCAGCCAGCGTCCACATCAGCAGGTACGATTCCTCACGCGTGTGTCCTTCCTCATGACGAGAGAGCCAACGTTGCGCGGTTCGACGCCCACCGTTCCACAACGTCTCTGTCCACGAAAGGCACGGACACGTTCCTGAAAATTTGGTAGGTCTCGTGGCCCTTGCCCGCGATGAGCACCGTGTCGTCCGGCTTCGCGAGTCCGAGCGCGGCGTGGATCGCTTGCTCTCGCTCAGGCACGATTTGGAATCGCTGGAACTCGGGCGCAAAACCCGAGCGGATATGGTGGATGATTTCCAACGGATCTTCCGATCGCGGATTGTCCGATGTGAGGATGACGTGGTCCGCCAAAAGGCTGGCGACCCGCCCCATGGCCGCGCGCTTTTGCTGGTCGCGGTTGCCGCCGCAGCCAAAGGCAACGATGATCCTGCCGTGCGCTATCTCGCGGAGCGATCGCAGAGTAAGCCGCAGAGCTTCGGCCGTGTGCGCGTAATCGATCAGCACGTGCACGCCCGCGTCGTTGGGAACGCGCTCAAGCCGGCCCGGCACGTGCTCCAATGCCCCCAGGCCCTTGCCAACCTGCTCCGGGCTCACTCCCAACGCGAGCAATGCCGTGACCGCCGCCGTGATATTGGAAACATTGTGCCGGCCCAGCATCGGCGTGGCCAAGCTGAGCGATCCCCAGGGGCCTTCCAGTTTCATGCGGATGCCTTGCCACGTGCATTCGACCTCGGTGACCCGCACCTTAGCCGGGTGCTCCGCCCCGTACGTCACGACGTGCGGATGCGGAATTGTCTCCACGAGCGTCCGCCCGAACGGATCATCGACGTTGATGACGGCAAAGCCGTCCGGCTTCAGGTATTCGAAAATCCTGCGCTTGGCAGCGGCATACGATTCGCGCGTCTTGTGGTAATCCAAATGGTCGGAGCCGAGATTCGCGAAGATGGCCGCGTTGAATTCCAAGCCGTCGATGCGTCCTTGCGCCAGCGCGTGCGACGAGACCTCCATCACGCACCACGGCAGCCCCTCGCCCACCATCTGCGCGAAATAGCGCTGCAGTTCCAGAGGGCCGGGCGTCGTGTTCGTCGACGGCAATTCGCGGCTTCCGATCTGATAAACGATTGTGCCGAGCATGCCGGCGCGAAGACCGGCGGACTCAAGGATGTTCTTCATTAAATACGTGGTTGTGGTCTTGCCGTTGGTGCCGGTTACGCCCACGAGCTTGAGCTTGCGGGCCGGATGGCCGTAAAAGCGCGCGGCGATCACCGCAAGCGCTTGCCGCGTGTCGCGCACGACCACGCATGGGCAGGATCGCACGCGCTTGCTGCCCGAAACGCCCCATGCGGGCAGCCGCTCCGCGATCACCGCGGCCGCTCCCCGCTCGATGGCTTCGTCGATGAACTGATGCCCGTCGCTGTCAACGCCGGACACGGCCACGAACAGGTCGCCTTCCCGGACCTGTTTCGAGTGCCGCGCGATCCCGCGGATCGGCACGGCGGCGACCGGCTCTGCGGTCACTCCCTGCAATAAGTCACGCAATGTCATCGGTGTTAAACCCCCACGGGCGTTGTTGGTGGCAAATCCCAGTAGCCCATCAGCCGCTCGACAATTCGCTTGAAAACCGGTGCCGCAACGACACCGCCGAAGTACAACGGCCTGGGCTCATCAATATTCACGACAAGGACGAACTGCGGGTCAGGCACCGGACCGAAGCCGACGAAGGACGCGACAAAACGACTGTGGGAGTAGCGTCCGTTCGGCTCCAATTTTTGCGCCGTTCCAGTCTTTCCGGCCACCGTGAGGCCCTGGACACTCGCCAGCTGGCCGGTGCCTGACTCCACAACTCCTGCAAGAATCGTTTGCATGGTTCGCGCCGTGTCCGGGCTGATCACCCGCACAGGCGGCTCCCGACGGAACGAGCGAATGATGCTCCCGTCGGCGACTTGGACGCGGTCGATGATGCGCGGCTGCACGCGCAAGCCGCCGTTGGCGATCACCGACAGCATCACGGCCAGCTGGATCGGCGTTACCGCCACTTCCTGTCCGATGGGAATGATGAAAGGCGAGAGCTTTGACCACCGGCTCGGCGGATTGATGAGCCCGCTGATTTCACCGGGGAGCCCGATGCCCGTCCGACGGCCGATCCCGAAGGCTCGAATATAACGGTAAAGCTCGTCGGGCGTCAAACGCTGCGCGGCTTTCGAAGTTCCGATGTTAGAAGACATCTGGATGACTTCCGCGAAAGTCAGGCTGCCATGCGGGTGGTGGTCATGCAGGATGTGGCTGCCGATCGTGTGAAAGTTGCCCTCTTCGCAAAAAAAGCGCTCATCCGGCGTCACGCGCCCCTCTTCCAACAGCGCGGAAGCGGCGATGATTTTAAAGGTGCTTCCGGGCTCGAACAGATCCGTGACGGCCCGGTTCCGGCGCTGCTCAGGCTTGGCGTGCCCCGGATTGTTCGGGTCGTACGTCGGCCAGTTCGCCATGGCGATGATCGAGCCCGAGTGCGGGTCCATCAGGATGACCGAGCCGCCTTTGGCGTGGTATTTCGTCACGCCCCACTCCAGAGCTTCCTCAACGACCTGCTGCGCCACGCTGTCGATCGTCAGCACAAGATCATAGCCGTCCACAGGGTCAATCTGCGTCGTCCAAGGGCCGATGAGCGATTCGCCCCGAGCATCCCTAACCGTCGAGCGCCAACCCGGCGCGCCGTTCAAAGCGCCGTTAAAGGAAAGCTCCATGCCTTCGAGGCCGCGGTGATCGATGTTGACGAAGCCGAGCAAGTGGCTGGCCAGGCGAGCCTGCGGATAAAGCCGCTTGGATTCTTCGACCACGCCGATGCCGTCGGACTCGAGCGTCATGGCCGCGGCCGCCATCTCGGGTTCGACCTGCCTGGCCATCCAAACAAATCCCCTGTCTTGTTCCAGCTTCTTTTTCATAGGCTTGGCTTCCGATCCCAAAATGCGGGACAAGCGCTGAGCCACGTCAGCCTTGGCGGTGATCCGCCGCGCGTTTGCATAGATGGACTGAGCCGGCACGCTCATCGCCAGCGGCCTGCCGTTTCGGTCAAAGATGGCTCCCCGCCGGGAAGCCAATGGAATTTCGGATTGGTGTTGCGCATCCGCCACATTCCGGTAACGTCCGGCTCCGATCACCTGGAGCCAGGCGCAGCGAGCAAAAAGAACCGCGTACAGCCCAACGGCTGCCGCGATGCACAGCGCGATCCGGTCGTTCGCGGTCTTCAGCGTCGCGATTCCTCGGCGGCGACCTGAATAAAGCCCGCCGGCTTGCGCTCCGTCTGGACGACCGCGCGCGAAACAAACTCAAGACCCCGTTTTTCCTCGGCCGCCGAAAGCGCCGACGGAGACGCTTGCCCCATCACGCGGCCGCGCTGCCATGCCAATTGCATTTCCTCGACGTGGAGCTTCCGCACGCGTGAGCCCACGGCGTAGCTCTGCTGAAAAACAGCTGTCCGCTCCGCGACCAAGCTGACCCCGAGCAGAGTCATGGTCAGAACAAGCAATCCCCAACGGGAAAGCGTCATGAGGAAAAAGGACCCTCCGAGGCATTCGGGCCGCGCTCAACGGCCCGCAATTTAGCGGAGCGAGCACGGGGATTCTCCAAAACCTCTTGATCGGAAGCGTAGCAAGGTTTCTTCGTCAACACCGTCCAGATGCCGTGGCGCTTGCCTTCGGCGAATGTCTGCTTCACGGGACGGTCTTCGAGCGAATGAAAGCTGATCAAAACCGCGCGTCCTCCGGCGCGGAGCAGGCCATGCAGGCTGCCGAGGAACTGCTCAAGCGCGCCGACCTCATCGTTCACCGCCATGCGCAAAGCCTGGAACGTTCGCGTCGCCGGGTGGATGCGGCCGTAGCGGGCCTGCGGCGGCACGGCGAGGCGTATGATCTCAGCCAGCTCGGCCGTGGTCCGGATTTCCGACTTGTCGCGCGCCTGTGCGATGCGCCGCGCGATGCGGCCCGCGAAACGCTCTTCCCCGAGGCGGCCAATGATGTCTTGGAGCTCCTCGGCCGACCACGTATTGACGAGCGAGCCGGCGCTGAGCGGCTGGCTTTGATCCATGCGCATGTCCAACGGTCCGGACTTCGCAAAGCTAAAACCGCGCTCGGCGCTGTCCACTTGCATGCTCGACATACCAAGGTCCGCGATCACGCCGTCGATTTGCCGGATACCGAGGTTTTCCAGCACGAGCGGCAGGTTCCGGAAATCGTCGTGGATGAAAGTCACGAGCTCGTCGAATTCGACCAGCCGTTTTCGCGCGAGTTCCAGCGCGCGCTCATCGCGGTCGAGCGCGATGAGGCGGCCGTGCGGAATGAGATGCGGCAGAATCGCGAGGCTGTGCCCGCCCAATCCCACGGTCGCGTCCACGATGACGGAGCCCGGGCGGGGCTGCAGAAAGGTCAGCGTTTCTTGCACGAGCACCGGATGGTGCTGCGGAGACATTTCAGGAGGAGTGGTTTCATCCATGGTCGCACAGGCGGCAGCTGAGGCGTATTCCAGCTCGCTTGCCATTACTCCAGGAGCACCTTTTCGGCTAACTCTTCGAATCCTTGGCGAGAGTTGTTGTAGAACTCTTTCCACCGATTCTTGGCCCAAATTTCGATCCGATTGGAAACGCCGATGATCATCACGTCCGTGTCGATTTCGGCGAAGTCTTTCAACGCTTTCGGGACCAGAATGCGTCCAAGCCCGTCGGGAACCGCTTCGGAAGCGCCGGAAAAGAAAAGGCGGTTGAACTTCCGTCCCTCGCTCTTCGTGAAAGGAATCTGCTTGAAACGCGCTTCGGCCAGCCGCCATTCCGATTCGGGGAAGATAAAAAGACAGCCGTCGAGGCCGCGGGTGAGAAAAAGGGTCTGCGCGTGCTGCGATTTAAGCGCTTCCCGGAATTTCGATGGGATGATGAGGCGTCCCTTGGAATCAATGGCGTGCTCATATTCGCCGTAAAACATTGCGCCCCATGGGTCAGCGAAGGTTTACCACTTTTTCCCACTTCGCTCCACTCGACGCAAAAACTATACCGTCGCGGGCGGATTGCTGTCAAGGGAAAACCCGGACTTTACATGGAAAAAT
>JAHFGY010000077.1 GCA_023247195.1 Candidatus Omnitrophota bacterium
TGCCGCTTAATGCCTTGAACCGGCGGAATATCTAGGTGCTCGGGCCAGTCTTGCTGCGAGGGCTTGAGCGTGCCGAACAGTCGCTTGAGCGAGGCAAACGTGCCGGCCTCGTCCACGTCGCCGAACACAGCCACGACCATGCCTGTAGGCGATACGCGCGCTCCGGCAAAATCAACGCAGTCCTGCCGCGAAATCGTTGCCACGGACTCAGGCGTGCCCAGCGGGTTCAGGTGGTACGGATGCGAGCCAAAGTAGAGCTCACGCAATTTTTGGCTTCCCACTTGGAAAATGTCGTCTTGCTGCGCTTTCAGGCGCTGAAGGACCAGTTGGCGTTGGAGCTCGATTTCAGCATCCGGAAAAGTGGATTCGGTCAGGACCTCTTGCAGCAGCGCCAGCCCTTTGTCCAGGTCTTCGTTCAGGACTTGCAGGACCAAGCCGAAACCGTCGCGGCCGCTGAAAGCATCCAGGTTGCCGCCCAGCGATTCGATGTACTGGGCGATTTGCGAAGCCGAACGCTTTTTCGTGCCTTTGGTCAGCATCTGGGAAGCGAGGTTCGAGAGACCGGCGCGGTCGCCCGGCTCAGCGCGAACGCCCCCGCGGAACGCGACCACGATCGCTGTCAGCGGCAGGTGGTGGTCCACACCCACCAATGTCGTGGCGCCGTTGGGCAACTGCATCTTGGTGAGCTGAATTCCCTGGTCCTTGACAGCAGGAGCCGCTTCCTGCGCGGCATCCACCGGCCGGATCATCGCAGTCGTCATGGTGGGGATGGTCAGGAAGCGCCTAGCCTGGTCCACGACGTCCTTTGCGGCTACCCGATCAATCCCATCTACATAGCGCCGCGAAAACTCCGGATCGCCGGTCATGGAAAGCGAATTCGCGAGATCGCCGGCTTTGGCTTCCATGGTTTGCAAACCGAACACATACTCGGCGGTCTTCTGCCGCTTGGCCTTGCCCAATTCAGCATCCGTGACTCCCTTATCCTTTAACTCTTCAACGACGCGGATCACGCCGGCGATGGCTTTCTGAACTTTTTCCGGAGAAGTACGGAATTGAATCGCGAACACGCCGCGGTCGTAGGGCGTGTGGTTCCAGGAGCCGATGGTATCGACGAGGTGCTCTTTGCGGACAAGCGCTTCATACAGCCGGGAGCTTTCGCCGGACCCCAGGATGGACGCCAGCACGTCCAAGGGGTAAAGCTCGGGTTCCGCCAAGCTCACGGATGAGAAGCCGAGCATGACGTACGAAGACTGGATCGGCATTTCGATCGTGACGGATTTTGCGCTGGCAGTGGGCGGTTCTTGAGCCACAACATCATACTCCGGCTTGGGCTTTCCCCGCTGCCATTTGCCGAAGAATTCGTCGATGAGCGCCGGCATGTCCTGGCCCGAAAGGTCGCCGACGCAGCTGATCGTGATGTTCTGGGGCTGGTACTGGTTGGCGTAAAAGGTCTTCATGTCTTCAACCTTGAGCGCTTCGAGCTGCGGCGGGTAGCCGAGGATTGGATGCTTATAAGGATGCTCAAGGTAGTGCCGCCCGAAGAACGTGTGGTAGAGCCGCCGGTTCGGATCGTCCAGGTTCATCTTGATCTCGGACGTGACGTCCGCGCGCTCTTTCTCGAACTCGGCGGCATCAAAAACCGCGTGCTGCAGGATGTCCGAGAGCATGTCCATGGCTTCCTTTAAGTACTTGGATTCGACGAACAGGCTGACGCCCGTGGTATCCGTGGATGTGAAAGCATTGATGGAGCCGCCCATGCGCCGGACTTCAGCGTCGATGGAACCCGCGGGACGGGTCGGGGTGCCCTTAAAGAGCATGTGCTCAATGAAGTGGGTGATGCCGGTGCCGAGGTAAGGGCCTTCGCCCCGGAGGCCGCCCTTGATGCGAGCTTCGATGGCCACCAGCGGCTGGCGGTGGTCTTCTTCCCAGACGGCCGCAAGCCCGTTATCCAGGTTATGCTGGCCGATAGCGGAAGATCGAACGGTTGGGGTCGCGTTTATATAAGGCATGAGCGCCGTGGCGGATGCCACGATAGCGGTAAGCCAGAAACCCGTGAGCAGTATCCGCCGGAAAGCAGAATCAGAACGTGCGGTTGCGGCGGCTGAGGGCTTGGCGCATTTCGCGGCGTTTCCGCTCGCTCGGCTTCTCATAGTGCTTTTTGGCCTTCAGCGCCTTTAAAACGCCTTCACGCTCAAGCATACGCTTGAAGCGCTTCAGCGCTTTTTCAAGTGATTCGTCGTTGCGGATCTCAACACGTGGCATAGGGCTCCCTTAGCGATTGCTATCCAAGACGTCCTATTATAGGGAGGCCAGGTTCTCAAGTCAACGGACTGGGGAAGTTTTAAAGCGGAGCCAGGCGCCGGGCGGGTTGGCCCAGCCGATAAAGACTTGCAAGCCATCCCTGACCGAATCCATCAGGCACAGCTCGCGCGAATGGCGGCGCAGCCGGGACTCCCGCGCATCGCCCGCAACCGGCAAAGCCAGTCTTCGAAGCAGGACGCGGCGTGCGGGCGACGGCCGCAGGCGCTGAATCAGTGCCAGCGGGACCGGTGCGCGCCAGCGCTGCCAAAGCGTGTCGAGCGCAAGCCAAACGATCCCTTGGATGCGCCACGCTTTCGCTCGCGCAGCGACGGCGTCCCAGTTCATGGACGCGCCGCGTTTTGCCAGGAGCGACTCCAGGTCGCGCCACCACTTCAATCCCCCGCCGCCGCTGAGAATCAAGTGGAGGCAGAGGTGCAGGAAAAGATCTTCGTCGGAAAAAACGCGCCAGCCTGACGGGAGCACGCGCGAACGCTCCCACAGCCCATCAAGGTCGGGCCGGATCACGCGGCGGAAGCGCCAGCCGCCGGTCACGATGTTCCAATGGATATCAAAACGCACGCCTGCCGGGTCTTCAAAGGTGATTTGATCGTCGAGCTCGGCGCGAAGCCGGCTCTGGTTCCCCGCCGGCTTCCAGCCGTTGGCGAGAAGAACGGCCAAGGTTCGTTCGCGGTCCTCGGTCTTGATGAGCAAGTCCACGTCGCCCATGGGCCGGTCCGCAGCATCGACCATCCCGCTTGCGATTAGCGCCTGCCCTTTGAGCACAATGGCGCCGCAGCCCGCTTGCTGCATCAAGCGCAAAGCGTCATCGAGGTGCTGCCGCAGCACTTGGTTCGCGGCCCACGTATGGCGCGCTTCGCTCGCGGAGAGCGAAGGGATCGCACCGACAAACGGGTCGCTGCGCATAACCGAAGCCGCCAAGGCGTGCAAACCGGTATGCGCGCGATCGCGCAGCCCGATGAGCCTCTGCTGCCAAAGGCTTGCGCCGGAGCCGATCAAACGGATCGATGTTCCGTCTTGAAGCGCGACCACGCGGCCTTTAAGGGCATCGGCGGAATGCCAGGGGTCAGGCTCGCAGACCGCATCGGCCTTGGTTTGAAAGCGGCCATCGCGGAGCGAGCGGCGCACCAAACGGTGAGCGATGAGTTGGCTGCCGTCGTGGAAAAGAACCGGCTCGCCGGGATAGATGGAGGAAAGTAAAGCGGGTTCAATGAGCAGCCGCGCGCCGTCTTGCCAGGCGGGCGCCATGCTGGCGCCGCGCGCGACCACCCAAAAGGTAGAGCCTTCGCTCAAGACGTGGTGCTTGTGCGCTGGCCCTTGCCGCTTCCGGATTTGGCTGAGTTGCTGCATGTGGCGGTGGTCGTCTTGCAGCACAGCGCCGAGCCGGCTTCGATCGCGCTGACTGAATTCAATGAGGGGCTTTGGTAGGGCCGCTTCTTCGGCTTGCGTGAATCCATGCTTCCTCCTTGTTATCCCTGCTGAGTTCCGACGGCTGCGTTGACCTGGGTCTTGGCCTTGGCCATGCGCAGCGCCAGCTTGTAGCACGCGGTCAGATCGCCCGTTTCCAAATAAGCCAAACCGTGGCAGCGGTTGCACAGCTGCACGTATTCGCATGTTTTGCAGTCGGGCAAATCGCCATAGCTTTGAATTTGCTCCAGCTTGCGCCGCAGATCCGAAGGCGCTTCCCAAATTTCCTTAAATGCTCGGTCGCGGATGTTGCCCATGGAAATCAGCAGCTGGATGCAGGGATAAACGTCCCCGTAAGGCGAGATGTAGCAAGCAACCGTGCCCGTGCCGCACGTGGTTTTTTGGCGGGCCTCTTCAAGCGGAACGGGTTCCGTGTACGGCCACGGCGACGGGAAATCGCGCGCGAGGTAATCGAGCATCTGCGCGTCCGTGAGCTGGTACTGCATGACGCCGGTGTTGCCGTCGTTCCTCGGCGTGATTTCAATGGTGCTTCGGTACGTGCGCGAGCCCAGCGTTTGCGCCAGGCGCGCCATTTCGTCAGCCTGGTGGAAGTTCGGCTGCATGATACTTGTCTTCAGCACCACGCTGATGCCCCGGCTGCGCAGCAACCCCACCGCGCGCACCACGCGATCAAACGATCCCGGGCGCTGGACAATGGCATCGTGCACTTCGGCCGTGGCTCCCAGCAGGCTGATCTCGATCGCCACGGGCGCGAGCTCCGCGAGGCGATCCGCCATGCGCTCGTTGATCAATGTGCCGTTGGAATAAAGCGTGAGCGCAAAATGTTTTTCGCGCGAGGCGTAAAAAGCGATCTCGAAGAAATCCTTGCGCACGAACAGCTCGCCGCCCGAGAGCGTGAGGTTCAGCGCGCCCGCGTCAGCCAGCTGGTCGAGCAAGTGAATGACCTCTTGCGTGGTGAGGTCCTTTTTGTCGTACGCACCGCCGAACGAAGAATCCAGGTGCTGGCAATAGCAATGGATGCAATCCGTGTTGCACTTGTAGGTAAGATCAATGTGCGTCCAAAGAGGGATCTTCTTTTCCTCGACCTTCATAAACAAGCGCCGCAGAGCCTCCTTGGCCTCCGGGCTCTCCACGCGGATGCCCGCGTTCGGAACCGACTGCTCCAGCCGCTCGCCCAAGCCGACGCCGATGATCTGATCGGCTCCCGCCCCTGGCTCGCCCGTTCCGGACCAAATCACGCGACCGGCCGAGCTTTCTTGCGGCTTCCCGATCTGAATCGGTGTGCCGCCGCTGCCGCATCCGCCGCCACTGCAACTTCCGCAAGCGCCCATTAGCTGCTCCCCTGGGTTGGTTGGATCAAACCTTTTTCATGGAGCATCTGGAAAAAGCCTCTCATGTCTTGCCGCACTTGTTCGGCCGGCGCGTCAAACTCTTCCACGATCGTATCGATGATGGCTTCTTCGGAACGCGAGCCGTCCGCCAATTCCCAGCAGCGCGTGGCAACGGGATTGAACGGGTATACCAGCCCGGAGCGCGGGTTCACGACAATGGCTTCCCCGTCGATTACGCGCCAAGCGATTTCAGGACGACGGCACGGCCCGGTGGCAGGCATCGCTCAATTTCTCCCAAACGTCCGGCTCGGGCCGGAATCCAAAAGCATAGGTAGGTACGGAACGCGCGACGCGCTCGGCCGTGGCGAGACACGTATCGAGCCAAGCCCCGCCCGCGAGCGGCGCGAACACGCAGCCCAGCAGCTTTGCGGTGGCGTCCGCGGCGCCGACTTTTTCAAAGCAATGCTCCGGCGCGTGCGACAGAAAAAGCAGCGACTCCAGCATCGCGGACGCGGGGCCAGAGACCAGGCCCAGCTCGCCGGCAAAAGGAGTGGAATAAACAACAGGCGCTTCACCCACGAACCGCACGGCCGCGGTTTCATCCGTGAGCAGATGCACCCGCTCGCGGATCAGGCGGGAAAGCGTTGATTTGCCCCGGCCGGATGGCCCGGCGGCCAGCACGCCGGAACCGTCGAAGACATAGGCCATCCCATGCACCAGCAAGCCACCGGTTTCTATCAGGCGCAGGCCGACCGCCCACCGGAGAATGCCAGCTAATCCCGCTTCCGGATGCGCGGTGACTTCGATCGGAAGGCCGCAGCGGCGCCGCTGCATGTGGAAATCCACGCCGCGCACGGAGAAAGCGCCGGACTCATGAGAAAGGTCGACCACGGTTTCGTCCAGGGCCAGCGTAAAGGAAGCGTCGCGGTGAATCGCTATCGCCGAGCCGTCGGCGCGGTCCGGAGTTGCTCGGTGGAAGGCCTTGCAGCGTTCAGTGAGCCATTCGCTCGGCTCGGGCGCGTCGTCCAGCACCGTAACCGGCAGATCCGCGATTGCCAGGCTCACTCGTGTTTGCATTGAACTCCGGTTAGAACAAAGATGTAGAGAAAAAGGGCGCAAATTCCCACCCACTTGAAGCTTTCTTCGATGACTTCATTCGATGCGAAAAGATCCATGCCTACGGACACAATAAAGCATGGGAAAGCGATCCACAACCATTCAATACCCGGGGCGGCCAGGAACCGGCGGAACGTCCAGCCGGCGGTCAGAACCACAGCCGCATAAACCGCCATGATCAGGCCCTCGGGGATGCCGCCCTTGTACGTGAGCCACTCATGGATGAGCAGCCTGTCGTCCAATCCAAGCCAGAGCGTGATCAAAGCAAAAACCAAGTAAAAAGCTTTTTCGGCCGTCGCGGCCGTTCCGTTGTCGACGAGCCGCCGGTGCAGCGCATGCATGAGGAGCGCGGACATGGCGAACCACAGGACAATGCCGAGATCCGAAAGGAATCCGACCAGGCAGGAAAACCGGCCGAACGTCACGATGTCATCGAACACCGATGCGACGGACTTAGGGTATTCGCGGCCATAAACAAAAGGAACCACGACGAGAACAAACAAAGCGGCGGCAAAAAGGATCGAAGGAATAACACGCGGGTATTTGGCTTGCTTCGCAGGCACGGGGTGCTGCGGCATGATGTCCAGCCTACCTTAGTCCAACTTGAGGGTCAAGGCCGGATCGCCGAGCAGATTGAATGTCTGAATAACGGCTTGGGCGTCCGAGGCATTGAGCAGCTGAGCAGCGGCCGCGTTGGCGCGCAAGAGCGCTTCTCCCATCGTTAGGTGGTGGTCTTGAACCAAACTCGACAGCCAGGCTTGGCTGAGTTCCTGCTGCTCCGGCGTTGATGTGAGGCTGCTGGGACTCAGAGCGGCCACCACGCCCTTGTCGGCTTCCAGGACCAGTCGCTCGACTAAGCTGTCCATCCCCTCCGGGTGTCCGAAATACCCCGACAGACACCCGAGCGCAACCAGAACCGGGTAGTGGCCGGCATTGGTCAAGAAATCGATGTCCGCTACGGTAAAGAGCTGGGCCGACGACCACAATTGGATGCCGCCGTGGCCCGCGTACGTCACCAGCCCCCTGCCCTGATTGATCGCGTTCACGAGATCGGCCTTAACGGAAACCGAGTCCATGTCGCCGTAATCCAGCCGGTCATTGGAGATTCCCTGCGGAAGAACCTCGACCAGGCGATCCAGGGTGGAGCGGAACACCGGCTCGTCATCGCTCACCATCACGCTGCCGCCCGGGTTGGACGAGTTCTCATAAGCCAGGGTCTTGGCGATCATGGTCTGAACTTGCTCGGTCGTTTGAACGGGCCATCGGCCGATGGCCAGGCGCGGCACGATCTCTCCGGGGATAGTGGCGAACCAGGAATCCGAGATCGTTTCGCCGAACTTCGACGGTACCAGCGCGACCGGCACGTACTCGGGCACGCCGCTTCCCTGGAAATCGCGGTAGTCAAAATGGCCGTCGCCTACCAGCAGGCACATGCCCGAGCCCCGCTTGGCGGCATCGAGGAGGAAAGCACGGATCGCCTCAGGTTCCGGCAGGCCGCTGCTGTATTCATCGTAGATATCCTGCAGATCGATGAGCTTGCCCTTGCGGTGCGAGACAAAATCCTTCAAGCTCTCGTGGAAAAGCTGCGGCGCGATAACCAGATAGTTGGGCAGATTCTCTTTCTTCAAGTCGCTCGGACGGTCCGCTACGATGCTGACGGGGCTCCGGCGGTCGGCGGCCCCGATGACGAGGTACCGGTCGCCCGCCTTTGTCTTGTCCGTGAAGCGTACCTGATAGCCGCCCGCCTCTTTTACCATCTCCGGGCCCTTGATAAAATCTGCGCTGCCGTCAGCACGGAGCGCATACACGGCGGCTTCGGCTTCCGGGTGCTGGTGGATAACATACGTGGCTTTGGCCGGGGTCTCAGGCTCGAAAAACAAACCGCCGGTCTTGTCATACAGGCCCCGGGAATATTCCAAGTCCACGAAATCGGCCAAGACATACTGTTCCAGATCGCCGGCCTCATCCACGGCTTCGAGCTTGACCGTGTTGATTCCATCGACCAGCAGCTCCGAAGGTACATCCAATACGGGTGTGACGTATAAGTCGAAATTCCATGCATGCTCTCCGACCAGCTCGTCATTCACATACACCAGGATGCGCTGTCGATTGTGATTTGGGTCGGCAAAACCGTACATCGAAAGACCCTGCATGCCGACCGTGAGCTTGGCCGGCTCGCTCGTGGCCACCGGGTGGTCAATGGTAAGCGGAATATCCAGAGACACAGGCGAGAGCAGCTCGGTCTCAAAGAACCAATGCGCGTCTGAAGGCGATTCGGAGTAATAAGCCTCATTGCCTTGCTTGCGCGCGTGCGCCCGGTAAGTGGATGGCCGGTTGCCTCCCGCCGTTTCAGCCGCCTGGTCCCGCATCCGCGCGCCGCCGCCCTTTACCTGCGAAAGGAAGAACATATTGGTTTTGTAGTAGCGCGATTGCGGGATTTCGCCGACGAACTCCATGGCGTCGGTTGTGTCGAACTTCTTGTCCTCCAGGCCGATCAACCGAATCGGCACGTTGTGGCCGCGCGACACGAGCGTCAGGATCGTGGGATCAATCTTCGCCAGATCCCAGCCCGCCGCGGCAAGGTCCGCGCCGGTGACTCGGTACAAACCGGGCGTATCGATGGAAAACTTGAGCGTCGGCCCCGCGGAGACCAAGCTCTTCTCCACGGTCGCTTCAATGGCTTTGACCGCTTTGATCGCATCGACTGGCTTAAGCGGCGCTGCAATCTTCTTGCGCTTGACGCCGCCGAACATCGCGCCGCCGCGGCCGGCACCGCCCATGGAGCCGGCGCCGCCGAGGGTCGTTACTTGCTGCTGCGCGAGCGCCTCTCCGAACCCATTCTTGCCCGCGCCAAGCGAAACCGTGTCTCCGGCACGCGTGGTGCGCGTCGGCGTCTCGACCGGTTTATCGACGCGGTCCAATTGCATTTGACCGGACTTGGGATCCACGTAGGTGACGCGGCCGGTAGCATCGGGCTGAATCGGCGGCAGCGTCAGCATGACCTGGTTGTTCTTGCCGAGCACTTCAATGCGGTAAACATACTCCGCGTTCGACTTTGCCTTGCCGTCGGTCCATTCGTAGGCTTCGCCGGCCATATTGCCGCCGCGCGCGGCCAGAGGCTTGTCCGTGACGCGCTCAAACTTGAGTTCGTTCAGCTTGTTTCCCTTTTCATCCCGCTGCAGCGCGCGCAGGACGTTGTAGCCCTCGACCTGCGATTCCGTCTTCGTGTTCCAGGCCAGCTTCACCCGGTCATCGACTTTTTGCGCGGCCATGGTCAGCACTTCGGCCACAGGAGTCACGGAAAAAGCGGTCAGCGCGGCGTCGACAGAACCATAGGTGAGGATGCTGGCGGACGTTTCCAAAGCTTGGGTGCCGCCGGTGCCGGTATCGCCGTCGTGCACAGTCCAGGAGGAGTTATCGTACCGGACCGACCAGAGATCCGGAGTTGCGGCATTGTTGAGCATCGTAACCAGAATCTTATTCTCACCCGGAAAATTCTTGACGCGGAAATGCCTTTCGCTTTCGGTGCCGCTGCTGACCGCCACATCGGTTTGCGCGGCCCAGGTGGAGCCGTTCCAAAGAATCCAGTCCAGGTCGCCGTTGGTGGCAACATCCGCATAAGCGACGACGAGGTTCCCGGTCGTGCCCACCCACCCGCAGGCAATAGACTCACTGAAGGCATTCTCCTCAGCCGTGATATCCCGATCGGTGTCAATGTTGCCCCAGGCCGAACCGGTCCAGATCGCGGTCTCGGTATCGGCGCTGGTCGTGCTATTCGTTACGGACGCCAAGCCGATGTTATCTGAGCTTGGCCGCGTGCAAAGATCGATGTCTGTGCCGGCATTGGCAAACGTGGTGTTGCTCGCCCCGGTCCAGCCGGTGCTGCTGCCGGGGTTCGTGGAGTAGTTCAGGTCCGCGGTCGCGTTGTTATACCAGGCGACCATGACGTCGCCTGAGCTGCCTTCGTACGCCACATCGAATTTTTTGCTGTTCGTCGTCGCAAGCGTGGTGCTCAGCGCGGCCGCCGGCTCATCGGCCCCGAAGGCGCCAATGGTCGTACAGTTCGCGGGATTGGGCAATTCCGTGGTGGGGCTCCAGACAAACGCGGAAAGGTCGTCATTGGCATCCGAAAAAACGAGCGTCATTTCGTTCTTTTGGGCATGCGTGGAGCGCCCGCTCGGCCGCGCCTCCAGCTCGACCCACTCCACCGCGCCCGTGGTGCGATTGGAGTTCAAGGTGCACGGGCCGATCCAGGCGCAGGTGCCGGCGCCCGTGTCGCAGTAGCGGTAGTAG
>JAHFGY010000201.1 GCA_023247195.1 Candidatus Omnitrophota bacterium
ATCCACGTGAATAAAGGAAACGTCGTAGCCTCGCGGCGGCTGGCCCGGGTACGCCCATTCAAAAGCCAGGTGCGGAATTCCGTCGCCGTCCACCCGGGGCGCGACCTGCTCAACGCCCATGGCATCGATCTCCACCGCCAGCGCAAACGCGGTGTGGCGGTCCGGCTGCTCGGTCGACGAGAAGCCTCCCTTCATCTTGTTGTCGCGGTATTCCGTCCAGAACCGGCGCAGATCCTGGTCGGCGGGATCGTTTTCCGAAGCGGGCTCGCCGCGGCGGAACGCACGGATGCGCTCAAGATACGCGTTGATCTTGAACAGCTCTTCCGGAGTCAGCGTGAGGTACCGGCCGAGGAACGCGAGCTCCGGAGCGTTGGATTCTAAGAGGACAAAAGCGAGGTCCGCTCCCGCGGCTATGACAACCGCGGTCTTATCCTCGTTGCGCGGATTCGCTGCGGTCTTCAAGAGCATGGCGTATTTCACCGCGGAAGGCTCGAGCAGTCCGGCTTCGATCGGGCGGGGGTCGGGCGTCTTCGCCGCGGCGGGATCGAGCCATTCGTCGGCAGGAACCGTTTCTTCGATGGCGCCAGAGGCTGCCGGAACGCTCGGCCGCTGGAATGCCTGGAGTGTGAGCGCTTCCACATCCGGCGTGCCGTAGCGGATCTGTGCCAGCACATCGGCCGCCTTCTCCCGGGCGCTCAGCGATCCGCTCCGAAGCGCGGCCATCAACGCTTCAAATGCTTCGTGCATCCCGTTCTTTGCCATGAGGGCTAAGGCCGCAGCCGCCTCCTCCGGTATATGCGGATCCGGATCCTCCAGCAGCTGGGCCAGCATAGGCACGGCGCGCGGATCGCCCAAGTTCGCCAAACCTCTCACCGCAGCAATACGCTGATCCGGCTCATGTTTGAGCTGATCCAAGAAGCGGAGATAACTATCCGGCTCCAGACGGAGCAAAACCTCAGCGATGAGCGCAGTATCCGGAACATAGGCCAGGGTCAATGCGGTATAGAGCCAATCTATGGCGCGCTCGTCTCCCAATCGCGACAGCGCATCGGCTGCCGCGAAACCGAGCCGGTAGCCTTCGGGCGAACGGAACGCGCCGGAAAGGAACGGCAACAATTCGTCGGCAAGATTTCGGTGCCCGTCTCTTCCGATTGTTTCAATTGCTTGAATCTGCTCATCGGCGTTTGTGGAATGCAAAGCGTTGTTAAGATTAGCCTGCTCCGCCGAGCGCCAGATTTCGGCGGCCGACGGCGGGACGTCGCGGAAGAGGCTCACCAGCAGCAAGCGCCGCAGGAGCGCGCCCAGAAGCGGGTGCTGCATCCGGTCCGCGTGCAGCGCCGAAAATCGAGGCGCCACTTTAGTGTCATAGTGGCTCGAATCGCCGTAATCAACGGTCGCGCGCTGAACAATTCTGTTCCACTCTTCCGGGAGAACAACCCGCAAAACCTTTTCTTGAAGCGCTGCCAGTGCCGCGTGGTCGCCGATTGCCAGCCCGCGGAAGAGCCAGAATGTCTCAAAATCAGGACTCGGCTGCGCCGCTTCCTCCGGAGCAAGCCAGTACGGCCGCCACCACTTGTCATTACCCGCCGGATCCGCTCCGTATTCCGCGCAGAGCTCTTTAAAACGAGCCCGAATGTTCTGATCGCTCCACACGCTTCCCCAGGACTCGCGATCCGACACGATCATGACGTCGATGTCGCTGCCCGGCTGCCAGTAGCCGCGCGCAGCGCTTCCCCCGATGAGAAGCCCCAAGAACCGCGGCCCGTACTCTCTCTTGAGTTGCTCCGCCACCCGCTGCAGCTTGTCGAGCTCGCTCTTCAGCTGTTCCCAGTGGGGAGTGGCCAAATGCGGCTCAGGCCCCAGCATGGCCGTGAATTGCGGATCGTCCCAAACGCCAAGAGCGACCGCGCGTTTGGCGAATTCCCAGTTGTCGGAAAATCCAAGCCAGACCCCGGCAGCCTCAAACCGCTCCGCCATTTCCGGGCTCAGCCTTTCAACTTCCGGGTCGGCAACCTCGGCCAACAGTTGCCGGCGCGCCGGACTTGCCGGGAACACGAAGGCCTGCCCCAACTGAATGGCGTCCGATTGCTTCCAGGCAGGCTGCGCCTGCTTCCATGCATCGATCCATGTCTCGGGCAGATGGGCCGGCGATGGTTCCGCATCGGACGGGCTCTGGCTCGCCTTTTCCTCAGGCATGGCGATTACTTGAGCAACAAGGATATCGGCCAGCTGCTCGGATCTCGCCGCCACCCACCAGAGCCGGCCTGTGTCAGCACGCCCGACAAAGCGAATCGCCGGTACCGGTTCTCCCGGCATGGCGTCATAGACAACTTTCGCGATTTCCACTCGTTCCAGTTGCGCGTTCGTGGGTTGCGCCGCGGAGGCATCCGAGAAGTGCTCCACCATTGCGCGCTGCGCTTCCTCCAGGCTTCTGCCGGAGTTTCGAGCGCCCGTGGCGATCTTTTCGAGGTGGAACCAGGAAACCCGGCCGAAGTAAATTTTCAAATCTTGCACCGTACCCACCATGCCTGCGATGGGCTGTCCCTGCTCAACGGCAAACGCGAGCACGACTTTCAGCGCAAAGCCGACCTCGGGCCGATAGTCGGTGCGGCCGATCGGAAGAGCCTGTATCTGCTCGATTCTCAGCAGCCGATCGCCTTCCTCTGTCACGACCAGTCTGAAATCGATCCGGCCCAGCGTCATTTTTCCGGTGGCTGAAAACACCTCTACGCGCCACCAGTCGGATCCGGCCTCGGGCGCGACCTGAAGCCTATAAAGCTTGCGCTTATAGTCAAAAGTACGGCCGTTCAGATGCTGCCACAGATCCGGAATCGCGGGCGCGCTCATAGCGGATCGAGAGACCGGCGCCCGGAAGAAGTTGCGGTAAAGATGGAGAGCGAATACAGCGAGGGTTGCTTGAATCAGAACGATCCAAGCGGGAGTGCCAAGGAGCATCCCCAAAACCACCACTCCGGCAAAGAGTCCGTTGTAGGCGTAGTTCCAGAATGTGAGCACGCGCTTGTCATCAGGCGTGGTCGGCGCTTCGTAAGTCGAAAGGTCAGGCCGAATGCGCTTCACCCGGCTCCAGTGCATCGCACGGAACAGCATCCAACCCGGGTTCGGCGCCCGGCTCCATGAGACAAACGCCAAGAGCGCCAGCGAGACAAGCTTGGCTATCGTCCCCGCATCCTGGCCGAAAGC
>JAHFGY010000202.1 GCA_023247195.1 Candidatus Omnitrophota bacterium
GAACGGAAAGCCACGTCGCGATTCAATAGGAACGGCATCCATCTCATCGTCGCCGTGATGCGCGATCCGGACGCGAGCCGCTGGCTGTCCTCAGCGCGCCGCACTTCCACGTTGCTCAGCACAGCGCCATGCCAGGGGTTGTAGGCAAGCTGCCCGATCGTGACGCGCACCGGATATTTTTCTTCGATCGCGGCGATGAGCTTTTCTTTGCCCGTCGTGGGAAGCCACGATCGCAGAAAAACCCACAGCGCGGCGTTCGCCGCGCCGAAGAGCACCAGGCCGATAACCAGAATCGTGATCAAGAAGCGTTTCATTGCAGCGGCGTTGAAACGATCTCCAACGCCTGGTTGATCTCCTCGCTGGCGCGCCAAAGCGTTTGCACGAAATCGTCGCCGATCGGAATCAGCACCAGGTCCACCTTTTGGCCCAGAAGCGGCAGCGTGATGGCTTCCGTGTTGCTGTCAAAGCGCGACCGGATGCGCTGCTGAACCAGGTCCGTTCCCGGCACCCATTCCCAATGCCATCCGGTCGGCTGCTTCATTTGGCCGACCACGCGAATCTCGCTGATCAGCTTGCCGTTGTTTGCGCGGGTAAGCTCGCCGAAATCGATAACCGGCCGGTTCCGCACCGAGATGTCGCCGTCGGTGAGCCTGTCGAGCCGCACTTGAAAGCGGCCGTCAAGGTTGTTGGCCTGCGCTTCCCACCGCGCGGTTCCGCTGATGAGCGCATCCGGCAAGCGCACTTGGATCTGGCGGGTGCCTTGCAGGTAGGGCCCAAAGGCGTGCAGGGAAATGGGGTCCAGGCGGCAAGAGCCTTCGAGGTCGGCCATGGGCCAATTCAACCAACCGGTGCAGGAAAGCGGCGCGCTGTGGCCGTTCACGCCGACGATTTCACCTCGCGTGGCGAATGAGAGCGGCGGCTGCGCTTCGCCGCCGGGTCCTGGACCGATCGCCATAAAGAGGTGCTGCAGCAGCCCGCGAAAAGTGCCGGCCGCCCATTCATCGACGAGCTCAATGGTGCCGTCGGCCATTTCAATGTGATCCACTTGGATGCGCCAGCCCAAACGGCGGACCGGGCGGCCCGGAACCGGAACAACCGCCGGCAATGCCTGAATCGGTGAAACGAATTCTTTTGAAGGCATTCGCCGGATGCGGATAGACGGCTTCTCGAACAGAAAATCCAGGTGGATGGTGCGGTTGCGCCAATCCATGTCGGTGAGCGTGATCCAGAGCCGCTGCACGCTGGCGCCCGTGCCGGAAGGCGGGGAGTTTGCGCGGATGCCTTCGATGCGGATTCGGTTCGGCGGCTCGATCTGGGTCGAACGAACCATGTAATCCGGCCCGACGCGGCTTTCCACCGCCAGCCGAATGTAAGCGGGGATGATCCAAGCCAAGATAACCGCGCCCGCCAGGCAAGAAAGAAGCACGAACGCGCTCAGCAAACGCAACACCCAGCGGACAGCCGCTTTCATTCTCTCTGCGGTTCGTGGTTCGGTGAAGAAGCGCGCCCGGCGGGACTCGAACCCGCAACCTACAGCTTAGAAGGCTGCTGCTCTTCCAGTTGAGCTACAGGCGCAACAGTCTTGCGACGCAAAACAAATCGGGGAGGTGGGATTTGAACCCACGGCCTTCTGCTCCCAAAGCAGACGCTCTAGCCAAGCTGAGCCACTCCCCGGAGCAAACCACTCATGAAACAATGAAAGACGCCTTTCGCGTCGCTAAGTCGAATAGTGTAGCACAGTCGGATGTATTTAAAGAATTGAGCGCATGCAATAGGCCTTGGTTGCTCCGCCCGGGCAAATCGGCTAAAATAGCCGCTCTGCCACTTCATTCCACATACCTTCCACGGTGGCCGTAGCTCAGCTGGTTAGAGCGGCTGAATGTGGCTCAGCAGGTCGCGGGTTCGAGTCCCGTCGGTCACCCCATTTTTCCACAGCCGCATTTAACTCTTGAAGTATCATGAAATGTGCGACCTAAAGTTGGACAGCCGACCGAAGCAACTATAACGGCAGATGTGCCATGTTCATAAAAACTTTGCGATGGCTCAGTAGGTTTTCTCTTTTTCAACGCAAGAAACGACTAACCCGCATGTGGGAAACAATCATTTGGTGGGAATTTCGGCGTATTCCGTACAATATTATTGTTGGCTTAGCTGGTATTGTGACCTCGATCTTGATGTTGCTGACCGCCCTTGTTTGTGAAAAGGTGATAGGCGAACCAATCGGAATGCCGGACCCGCCGATTATCCTGGTATTGGGTGTTGTTCTATACGGTATCGCCGCCAATATTTGCTACACGCTTGGGTGGGTTGGCGAACTGATGGCAATGAAAATCTGGAGTGATCGCATAGAGGCCTTCGGTGAGGCCGCATTTACCCTCGGCACAGTGGGGTCGGTGCTTCTCACGCTCATGCCTGCACTACTTACCGGAGCAGTTGCGACAGTAAGCATTGTGATTCATTTGGCACATGCGTTCTAGTCGATTGACGCACTGTATGAAGCAAGGCTATCCTTATCGATGATGAAGGCCAACCTACATGATCTGGCTGTCATTTATATCAAGCTTATTGAGCAAATTGAGAGGACAAACGACCGGGCCGAGTTGCAGAAGCTCGAAGAGCGAAGGGTTGAAGCGCATAACGCATTCGCTGATGCGCTTAAGGCGGCTGGAATACGATACAAGGATCGGGATCACGTGACGCGTATTGCCTTGCGAATTGTAAAAGAAGAGCTATGACGCCTCTGGAAGCTGCGCGAATCTACGTTGATTTGGTTCGCCTCGAAGAGGCTCTCTCACAAGAGGATTGGCGGGCGCGCCAGGAAGTGACGATTCTAAGGTCGAAATACCATGACCTGTTCAGTGATGTGCTCCGGCAGGTGGGAGTTATCTGCGCTGATCGCTTTGAAGCGACCCGTAGGGCATTTGACCTGGTGGAAGAAGCCTCTTCGCCGCCATTGCCGAAGCGCACCAGAGTTTGAAATCCCGAAGAAGCTGGATCCAAGCTGGGTCCGGTTTAGTTCCAACAACGTCCACTAACTCACCCCATTCTTTCATTTCCAGGGCTTTCCGCAGGAGCTCGAATGGCTTGCGGTATGTAGGACAAAGACTTGCGTCGTTACAAGTGATGGAACTACTTGAAACGACGCAACGTGTCCCGCTTTCTTGAAAAGCGAATCGAGGGGTCTTATACTGCTGGCGG
>JAHFGY010000203.1 GCA_023247195.1 Candidatus Omnitrophota bacterium
CGGTCAAGGAATCGGTTGAAGACGCTGGCCATGAAGCGGGACAGGCGGTAGAAAGAGCCGGGGACAAGATTAAAGACGCAACGAATTAAAGAATTGTCCCGTCAGCGTTTAACCCCTTATCCTGTACAGGATGAGGGGTTTCGCTTTCTCCGACCGCCGCCCGGCGTTCTTTTTAGCTCTGTTTTTCCTGCTGCTGCCATGGATGTGGTGGTCGCCTCTTCCGTTGAACGGGCAATGGGTGGATATCGCGTTCATTCTGCTGCTGGCAGCAAGCTGGAAGCAGGTTTTCCCATCTCCGGGTTTCTGCTCGCTTGACGGGCTCGTTCTCGCCTATTTCCTTTGCCTTATTCCTTCAATCGCGTTCGGCGCTTATACGCCTGCTGCACTGATCTCCTGGGGCAAGCTGGGGTATTGCATCAGCCTGTACTTTGCGCTCGGTACGCTATTCAAGCAGGACGCTCTCCGAGCAGAAGCTGCGGGCTGGTTCGCCAAGGCAATCGTGCTCGCTGTGGTCCTTAGCATCGTCGGTTTTGCGTTATCACTCGCCATCCTAGGCGGTCCGGGCGAATTTGGTCTCGCCATGCGGGTGCCTGGTTTCGGAAAGACCCTGCGTTTATCCGGCGGCGTAACGCCCGCCATGTTCGGCAATCTGCTGACGATGGCTGTTCCATTTGTGCTCGGCGCCCGGATGAATCTCTCCAAGCGGCGGCCAGTTTGGGGAACAGCCGGAGTATTCCTCGTTTTCTTGGCGGAATTGCTTACTTTCTCTCAGAGCTGGGCCGGTTTTGCGGCGGCCTCGCTCCTCTTCACATGGCCATCCTTAGGAACGCGAAGGTCGAAATGGATCAGAATCCTTGCCGTGCCTTGTCTCGTGGCGCTGGCTCTGGCCATTCAAGCCGCGTCCACGGTCTACATTCACCGAGTCGATGTTCAGCACGACACTGCCGCGGTCGATAAAAGTGATTTTCCGGTTCATGTTCTCGAGAGCGATAAATGGCCTGTCGCACATATTTCGGTAACCTATCAAATGATTCACTACGCCGTTGCGAAAGCCTTCGCCTGGCAGACATTCTGGGCTCACCCTCTCTTTGGCGTAGGCGTCGGGAATTTTCGCGGCCTCTTTGAACAGGCGCGAGCGTCGGGGACCGGCCAATTGTCAGAGGTTGTCGGCATAGGTGAACCGAACTGCACTCTCCTGGGATATCTTGCTGAAACGGGGTTAGTGGGAGCATTGGGACTGCTCGCTTTGTGGGGCGGGGCTTTTCTGCTGGGCACGCGGTTGCTTAGCACTGGTCATGCTCGCGGCGACGCGTGGATTGTGCGCGCCGCACTTGCCGGTCTCGGCGGGCTATGGCTTAACGGGATAAACGTGGATCTGATGCATTTCCGCTTTCTCTGGATCGGTTTGGCGTTTCTTCGAGGGGCTATGCTGGCTCGAAGCAGCCGACGGTAGTCCGATCAACCCGGCCATCTTGATCGTAAACCATGAGTTGATAGCAGGCTATTTCTTGGCCTGAAGGCATGTCCGCCGGATTCACCTCATACTGGTACGGCAACAATCCTGCGGTCTCGATGCGCTTAATCTCCCGGCGGCCCGCGTTGTAAAGCACGAGCTCGCTGCGCGCCACAAACAAATGGTAGTTGCACCGGATCAAAAACTGCAGCCGGTTCTCCAATTTCTTCCCGGTTATCGCAAGTTCCCGTTGCAACCGTACCGGATCCTGGCTGACCGCCACCTTCAACAGAGGCCCTTCTTTCGTTCCTGTCCTGGCTGCCAGCGCTTCCGCAGGGACCTTCACCCCAAAGGACACTTTGGTCAGCACCCCAGCTGTCACGACCGCAAGATGCGGATTTGACGTCGTCACCGCACTGCCTGCAGGCAGGGTAGTCTCATCGATCTTGAGCAGTCGCTGTCCGACCTCCAGCGAAGGGAAGTGGTATTTTCCATCAGGATCCGTGATGGCAAAGATGCCGGTATCCGAAGCCACGCGCACGCCTTCCAATCCAATCTCACCTTCTTCCTGCCACCCGTCGCCGTCCGTATCCGCGAACACCTTGCCCAATACGGCTTTGCCTTGATTGAACTGGGGACCGAGCTGCATTGCCTGCATACCTGCTAAGAGATCGAAAATCAGCACGCGGTTGGCGAAAGAGGAGTCTGCTATCAACAGGTGCCTGCCCGAAATGGTCATGCCCTCTGCGGCACAAATTGTTTTGGCGGTGATTCCTCCGGCCGGATTGCAGGAGGTCGCATTTGAGAAATCCGACTGCCCGATCAGCACGTGGGCGGGCGCAAAATTTTCTTCCGGGATATTGTCATACACCAATACGCGGTTGTTCGTTGTATCCAGGACGAGCAATGACTTTCCGAATATCCCGACTCCTTCCGGCAAGCGCATGGAGCGTTCCGTTGGGCCGTCCGCGTTGTTGCTGGTTGAGGTGAAGTTGGGCTGTCCTAAAACCACCTTCGCGTAAGGATACGAGGTGGTCGGAAACGGGCGATAAATCAGGATACGGTTATTCGCCGAGTCTGCGATGATCAGTTCTTCCTCTGAACCCACGGGGGTAGCTCCGGATCCGGCTAGCCGCAGCGATCTGGCGCTGACAGCGCCGGTTGTCGTGTCCACGATTCCGTTCGACGTAAAATTCGGCTGGCCGATCACCAGATCCGCGGAAGCGCCGTTGGTGGTCGGGGTCTGATTGAACACCAGGACCCGGTTGTTGTTGGTGTCCACGATCAGGAATTTTTGTCCGATCCATCCGGCGGCTCTTGGAAAACTGAGGGTGCTTGCGGTAACGCCGGAGCCTCCGTTGGAGAAATTGGTTTGCCCAACGACCACATCCGCGGGCTGGCCGTTCACTGTCGGCATCGAATTCCAAATAAGGACGCGGCTGTTGGCCCGGTCGCAAACCGCCAGGCGGATCCCGTCGCTGACGGCGCAGACAGGTTGATCCATCTTGACCGAGTTCCGGCCGTTGGTGCTGCCTAAGAAATCAGCCTGGCCAAGCACAATATCAGCCGCGGCGCCGTTCTTGTCCGGCATGCGCTTATAGATCAGCACGCGGTGGTTATTGGTATCCGGAACCAGCAGCCCGGTGCCGTCGGTTCCGATGTGCGAGACAAACGTGCTGAAGTTAAAAGTGGTGGCGCTGGTGCCTCGACTGGTCGTAT
>JAHFGY010000204.1 GCA_023247195.1 Candidatus Omnitrophota bacterium
GCGCTTTTTCGAGCGCCGCCTGGCGGAGGAGATCGAGCGCTGGGCGCGCCTGGCCGGACCTCTCGTGTGCATGCTGGCGGATGTCGATTTTTTCAAGCAAGTCAACGATCAATATGGTCATCAAGTTGGTGACCGTGTGCTGCGCCAGATCGCCAGCATCCTCGGGCAGGATCTGCGCGGCAGCGACGTGCTGGCACGCTATGGCGGCGAGGAATTCGTGCTGCTGCTGCCGGGCACCACGCAGGCCCAAGGGGCGGCAATCGCCGAACGGTTGCGGTCGAACGTCGAACACAACGCTTTCATCATTCCGGAGGGGGTCGATCTTGACGTGACCGTCAGCATCGGACTTGTCTGCCTGGAGCCGGGGGTGGATACCTATGGTCCCGATCCTGCCGTGTGGCTTTTCCAGCAGGTGGATGCCGCCTTGTACGAAGCCAAACAGACGGGACGTAACCGCGTGGTGCATGCCCATCCGGCGTAATTTATTCCGATACTATTTCTACCAAATCGCTGCAGGCGGTGAAGAGTGGCAGCATGCGGATTATCTTAAGTGCATGTAATATAATGAAAAGTGCTTCGTAAACATTACATTTGATGAATGCTGTTACTTGCATGTTGGTCACCCCGGCCTATATTCAAGGGAGGCAGGGACGCACATAGGGAAATACCTTAACTGCCAACACCGGAAGTGCAGGGATGTCTCCAGGGATGCAGGGAAGTGTCCCGGATCTGCAGGTAATTCGTAGTGTGTATCCGAGAGGCGGCCATGAATGGCCGCCTTTTTTATTTGTCGTGATTTTAACGCCCATCCCGGTCTACCCTGGTACCGAAACGACAGAGCAATAATTATTTCTCTCGGTAATAAACGGGACGAGGTCACCAAGCCAATCTTCTAAATGATATCGCCGGGCGCAATATGGATGGGAGCGGCTTTCGCCAGGAGCTACACGCCTGATACGATAAAAACATCGGTACAGCAGTCGCTGAATTGGGCCAGCGGCTGGCGTCACCCTTACTTGAAGATTATGCGCGCCTTAACCATCGCCACGGACCGAGTAGGCGCAACCGCTACATGAAGAGGACCGAACGTCTCCGTCCGCAGGGAAGGCTGAGTTGCAAGAACAGAGAATAAGGGAAAACATTGCGCGATTCGGTTTTTGAGACATTAAGATCCGGGGCCACGCTGCTCGTAGCGAGCCAGCGCCAGGCACGCACGCTGCAAATCGCGTATGGCCGGTGGATCCAGCAACAAGGACAGTCGGCGTGGCCGAGTCCGGATCTCCTGACGTGGGATGCCTGGCTTGAGCGGTGCTGGAGTGATCTCTGCGCTCCGTTGCCGGCAACCAAACAGGCGGTCTCGCACGCTCTGCTCAGTCCGGTTCAGGAGGCCAAGCTCTGGGAATCCGTTATCGGTGACTCAAGCTTCGGCGACGGGCTCTTGCAGTCCCATGCCACGGCGCAGACAGTCCAGGAAGCATGGCGCCTTAGCTGGGAGTGGGAAATTTCGCTGCCGTCCGCGGACGCAGCGCCCAATGAGGATGTGCGGGCTTTTGCGGTCTGGTCACGAGTCTTTGATGATCGGTGTCGTGCCGGAGGTTGGCAAGACCGGGCCCGTCTGGTGGGCACGCTTGTTGAGGCAATTGCGAGCGGGCGTCTGAACGCTCCGAAGCGGCTGCTGCTTTTCGGATTCGAAGAGCTTACGCGCCAGCAGGAACGGTTGCTCGAGGTTCTTCGCCGCCGCGGCACGGCTGTAGAAACGATCGAGGCGGGCTCCCTGTCAAAGAGCGTGGTACGCCACGAGCTTCCCGGTCAGTTGGAGGAAATCGCGGCCGCCGCCCAATGGGCGCGGGAGCGACTGGAGGCCGGGGCGTCCCGCATCGGGGTTATCGTGCCGGATCTCGGCGCGATGCGTCCGCAAGTGGTCAGAGTTTTCGATGACACATTCGTGCCCGGCGCCGTGCTGCCAGGTTCCGCGAACGACACTCGCCCCTACAACCTTTCCCTGGGCCAGGTGCTTTCGAAATATCCCGTCGTCCATACCGCGCTTCAGATACTCGAACTCGGCAGGAGCGAGCTTGCCTGCGAAGAGATCGGGAGCCTGTTGCGGTCCCCGTTCCTCGGTGGAGCCTCCGGGGAATGGGCCCGCCGCGCGCTCCTCGACGTCGCTTGCCGCCAAGGCGAGCCGCTGGTGCGAATTAATAATCTGCTGCGTATTGCGCAGGATAAGGACAGGGAGGGACGCTGGCGTGCGCATAGCACGCCAGCGCTCGCGGCGCGGCTCAAGAGATGGCGCGCGCTTCTCGATTCCTTTCCGAAAAAACAGCTTCCAAGCGCCTGGGCTGAGGGTTTTGCCCGTGGGCTCATGGCGCTTGGGTGGCCGGGGGATCGCCCGCTCGATAGCGAGGAATATCAAACTGTGGAAGCGTGGCGCGAGTTGCTTTCCGCGCTCTCGTCCCTTGATGAGGTCACGGTTCGGATGGATTACGCCGAAGCGTTCTCAACACTCATGCGCATGGCCGGTGAGCGTATCTTCCAGCCGAAGATGCCGGAGGTCCCGGTTCAGGTCATGGGATTGCTCGAAGCCGCGGGCCTCGAGTTTGACGGCTTGTGGATCACAGGACTGCATGATGCGGCCTGGCCCGACAAGCCGCACCCGAATCCCTTCCTTCCCATCGATCTGCAGCGCCGATATAACTTGCCGCACGCCTCGGCGGCCCGTGAACTTGAGTTCGCCAGTCGTCTGACGGGATGGCTCCTGGCGAGCGCACCGGAAGTTATCGTCAGCCACGCGCGGCGCAGCGGCGATGAGAACCGGCGACCGAGTCCGCTTATTGCTCATCTGCCTGCCAAGGAACCCGAAAGGCCTGGCGTTTTCGGCGCGTTACATCGGTTGGTTCATGAATCGCGCATATTACTGGAACGTATCTCGGATGAACGTGCCCCGTCGTTGGCAGCCGGAACCGAGGCGCGTCTTGGAACCGGCGTTTTCAAGGATCAGTCGGCCTGCCCGTTCCGCGCGTTCGCGCATGCGCGTCTCGGAGCACGCGCGCTCGATGAGCCGGAGCCTGGGCTCGATGCGCTCGGGCGCGGTATTCTCCTGCACAGCGTGATGGAACGGGTTTGGAGTAACCTGAAGTCCCATTCGCAATTGTGTGCCTTG
>JAHFGY010000205.1 GCA_023247195.1 Candidatus Omnitrophota bacterium
TACGCGGTGGTGCGGTGCGCTCGCACGCGGAGCGAGCGGCCGGAAAATTCCACCAGCGCCGCGGAAATCCCGTCGCCCGATGTGCCGGACATCAATCCGATCGCCAGAGGTGGCATGAGAGGTTAGCGTTTCTCCAATGCTGTGCGCAGCGACGATTGAGAGCGCGACAAGAGCTGCCGCGCCGGCTCCTTGTCGAGCCCATGGCGCAGCATGACCACGGCGAGCTTCACGCTGCCGCCGGCCGCGCCTAACGTGCGTTCCGCCTCGGGCCGATCCACGCCGGCCAGGCTCTGGACAAGCCGCAGCGCGCGCTCGCGCAGCTTGCGCGACGTGGGCCGCACGTCGACCATGAGGTTGCCGTGCGTTTTGCCGAGCTGCGTCATCACGCCGAGCGTGAGGCGGTTCAATGCGAGTTTGGTCGCGGTGCCCGCCTTCAGGCGCGTGGAGCCGGCCAGCACTTCCGGGCCGGTCGCCAAAAGAATGCGGATATCCGCGGGAATGGGCGACTGTCCGCTGCAAGCCAGGAGAACCGTTGCCGCGCCCAGTGAAGACGCGCACCGTAACGCTTCATCGACAAAAGGCGTCACGCCGCTGGCGGTGATGCCGACCACGGCGTCGCCCGCGCGCGCAGCGCGCTGCACGGCATTGCAGCCCGCGGCCCCGTCGTCCTCGGCTCCTTCTTTGGATCGGAACACGGCGTCGCGCCCGCCCGCGATCAGGGCTTGCACCAGCGACGCAGGTGTCGAAAAAGTGGGCGGGCATTCTGCGGCTTCGATCACGCCGAGCCGGCCGCTCGTGCCGGCTCCCACAAAGAAAAGCCTCCCGCCGTCGCGCAGACACGCGGCGATCAACCGAATGGCGCGGCCGATCTCTTTTGCGGAGCGTTCAACCGCCTTCACCGCGGCGTTGTCTTCGCGGTTCATAGCGCGGATGAGTTGCTCAGGGGTAAGGCGATCCAAATCAGCGGTACGCGGATGGGGGGCTTCCGTCGGCAAGCGATCGTAGCGGACCGTACGCGGCATAGCTACCACGATACCAAAAAATGCCCGGGAGCCCTATTTTTTCTGCGCTTATAATGAAGCATGTCTCTTGCGGAAGAGATTGGTGCGCACTTGGCGGTCGGCATTCCCGGGACGGCCGCAACCTTGGACGTGCTCGATCACCTCCGCGCGATCCACGCGCAAAGCCTCGTTGTCTTTGCCCGCAATTTCACGTCGGTCAATCAGTTCAAGCTCCTTCTCGAGGACCTGCACCAGAGCTTGGGCCGCCGGCTGTTCGTGATGATCGACCACGAGGGCGGTCGGGTGATCCGTTTCAGCGACGGTGTCACGCGTTTCCCGAGCGCGAAGGAGATGGCCGCCCGCGGTCCAAAGGCGGTGGAAGAGCAGGGCAAGGTGGAAGCAAAGGAGCTTCGCGCATTGGGCGTGCACGCGAACCTGGCGCCTTGCGCCGATGTTCTCAGGGAAGGGTGCGACCCGGTCATCGGCGACCGATCTTACGGCAGCCAGCCCGATCTGGTCAGCGCCTGCGTGCGAGCGCGGATCCATGGACTGCAGCATCACCATGGCGGGCTGCGGCACCAAGGAGTATCCGCCTGCGCCAAGCATTTTCCCGGTCTGGGTTCTATTCTGGTCGACCCTCATAAAACGCTGCCGACGGTTCGCCTGAGTTGGGAAGAGATGGAAGAGATTGACCTTGCGCCGTTTGAAGAAGCGGTCGCGGCCGGAGTGGAAATGGTCATGTCTTCCCATGTTTGCTACCCCGGATTGGGAGAGCCCTCCGGCCAACCAGCCACGTTCTCCAGGCGGTTGATCCAGGGGCTTTTACGCGAGCGCCTGAGTTTCCAGGGACTGGTCTTGACGGACGATTTGGACATGGGCGCGCTCCAGAAAGGGGTCGGCGCCGGAGAGTCCGCGGTCCGGGCGGTCGAGGCTGGGCATGACCTCCTTCTGCTCTGCGCAGATCTGCAAGCGCAACTACAAGCCTACCAGGCTCTTACAGAAGCCTATCAAAGCGGTCGGCTGCCGCCGAGCGGACTCGCCTCGACAGTTGACCGGCTTCATAAAGTAGCTGAAAAAAGTGGCTTGCGGCCTTGAATGAACATGCCTGAATCGGGTACTTTCTTAACGTACGTGGGGAGCCGATAAAGGCACTCCGCCGCCGGAGGCCCGGCGGGCTTGCCGCAAGGCAGGCGTCGAAAGACCGGGTCGCAAAGCTAAAGACCTACGTTGCTCCTGTTCGCGGGCGAGCGCTGGAGAAGCGCATGGGGCAGGCCGCTCCAGATAGGCGTCCGAGGGTGCGATAAGGTGGCTTGGCTGCCGAAGCTTCTGAGGGCGCTTTGGCCCTTTTATCTGGCTCCCGGCATCATACCCTACATCCCAAGTGCGAAAGCTCGACGCGCGTAGTGTCTTTCACTACGCGTTCTTTTTTCTATACAATAGATCCATGCCCCTACTCGCTGTTGTGGATGACCTGATCTTCCGCTCTAAAATTGAGGCAGCCGCCCGCCAAGCCGGTGTTGAAGTCGATATCTTTGCCGCGGTGCCGGCCCACGCCAAGCCCTGGACGATCGCGATGGTCGATCTTCATTTGAGCAGCGGCGACAGCATCGAGGCTATTCGAACGCTGCGCGCGCTGTTGCCCAGCGCGGCGATCGTCGCGTACGGCTCGCATGTGGAGACCGAGCTGTTTGAAAAGGCGCAGGAGGCGGGGAGCACGCATGTGCTTGCCCGGTCCGCTTTTGTCCAGCGCCTGCCGTGGATCTTGAACGGTTTTTCCGCCACCGATTGATGGATTGCCATGAGTGCGCAAAGCCGGCGCAGCGGTTTGCCCAAGCCTGTCTTTTGCTGGGCGTAATCCTGGTCATCGGCGCTTTTTTCCTTCCTTGGATCGAACTGGCCGACCGCCATAGCCCGGAAGCCATCGATCAGTCGCTTGAAAAGCTTGCCGGCACGGAACGCGTCGCGCTGACGGTCCGCCGCAACGGCCGGACACGGAGCGGCGAGCTTTCCGCGGAGGATCTTCCGGCCGTAGTCAGCGGTTTTGATTTGCCGCTGCTTGCGAACTCAGCCGACGGCGCCGCGGCGCTCGAGCTTTTAGCCATGCTCGGCTTTGCGCCGGAGGCCTTGGGCCCCAAGACTTGGTTGACGTACGCGGT
>JAHFGY010000078.1 GCA_023247195.1 Candidatus Omnitrophota bacterium
TGGTCAACCGCACGCGCATGGACGATCTGCTGACCAACGACGAGATCATGACGCTGGCAGGCATTTTTGCCGACCTCGGCATCCGCAAGATCCGGCTGACCGGCGGCGAGCCGCTGCTGCGCCCGGGGCTGGTCAGCCTAGTGCGCCGCCTGGCCGACACGCCCGGCATCGAGCAGCTCGCGCTGTCGACCAACGGCGTGCTGCTCGCCCGCCATGCGCACGCGCTGCGCGCGGCCGGCCTGCAGCGCGTCAACGTGAGCCTGGACACGCTCTCACCGGAAAACTTCATCCGCATCGCGGGCATGGACGCGTGGCAGCCGGTCATCGACGGGATCCGCGAAGCCCGCGCCGCGGGCCTGGGCCCGGTCAAGCTCAACACCGTGGTCATGAACGGCATCAACGACCACGAAATCCTGCCATTGGTGGATTTTGCCGTCAACGAAGGCTGCGAGATCCGGTTCATCGAATGGATGCCCACGAATCCGCTGGTTAACCTGCAGCGAGACGGGCGGTTCTTCAGCAACGAGCTGACCCAGGCGCGCATCGAGCCCCGATATCGTTTGATTCCCGACGATCCGGACCCGGCTTCGCCCGCGCGCAGCTTCCGCATCGCCGGCAGCCCCGGGCGCGTGGGGTTCATCAATCCCTTGTCGAATTACTTTTGCGCGCGGTGCAACCGCGTACGCCTAAAGGTCAACGGCCGCATCAAGACCTGCCTCCACGGGCAAGAGGAGCTGGACCTGCGAGCCATGCTGCGCGGCGGCGAGCCGCATGAGGCTATTTCGCGCCGGATCGCAACCGCGGTTTTCCTGAGGCCGGAGCAGCACTTCTTGAATCGGTCGGACATAGCTCACCAGGACTTCGTCATGACCCATGTGGGGGGATGATTCACGTCGATTTAACCCCCTTGTGACCTGGCTGTAACACTCAGCGGGCATACTTGGATTACCTTCGGAGACAATCAAAAATGCACAAAAAACACCTTGTGGTCGTCGGAAACGGCATGGCGGGCATGGCCTGCGTGGACCAGATTTTGAAGCGCAAGCCCGACTTCTCCATCACCGTTTTGAGCGAAGAGCCCCATACCAACTACAACCGCATCCTGCTCTCTTCGGTGCTTGCCGGCGAAAAGACGCTCGATGAAATCACCATTAACTCCAAAGAGTGGTACGAGCAAAACAACATCGCCCTCCAGCTCGGCTCCAAGGCTACTTCGGTCGACGCCGCCCGAAAAACGGTCACCACTTCCTCCGGCGATGTGATCGGCTACGACAAGCTGCTTCTGGCAACCGGCAGCAACGCCTTTATCCCTCCGATTAAGGGCATCAACAAAGAAGGCGTCGTCACGTTCCGCAATCTGGCGGACACCCAGGAAATCATCAAGCGCTGTGAAGGCGGCGGCCGTGCCGTGGTTATCGGCGGCGGGCTCTTGGGCCTTGAGGCCGCGCGCGGGCTCCTGAACAGGGGCATGCAAGTCAGCGTGGTCCACATCACAGACCGATTGATGGACGTGCAGCTGGACAGCTCCGGCGCCGAATACCTTAAGCGCTCCATCGAAAAGCTCGGCATCATGGTTTTGCTCAACCGGAAAACCGCAGAGTTTATGGGCCACCACCGCGTTGAGAGCGTGCGGTTTGAAAGCGGAGAAATCATCCTAGCGGACTTGGTGGTCGTGGCCTGCGGAATCCGCCCGAATACCGAGCTGGCCAAGCACGCCGGACTGACGGTCAACCGCGGCATCGTGGTCAACGACCACATGGAAACCAGCGATCCGGATATTTTCGCGGTCGGCGAGTGCGTCGAGCACCGCAGCAAGGTCTACGGCCTGGTCGCTCCGCTCTACGACCAAGGCAAAGTGCTGGCAGCGACCATAACCGGCAACAAAGGCCCGACGTATGAAGGCTCCACCTTGGCCGCAAAACTGAAAGTCGTCGGCGTGGATGTGTTTTCCGCCGGCGAAGTCCAGTCAACGGATCCGGGCTTTGAAACCGTGTGCTACCAGGATGAATCCGCCGGAATCTACCAAAAACTCGTCTTTCGCCGCAGCCAGCTGGTCGGAACCGTGCTGGTCGGCAACGTGGTGCGCGCCAACAAGCTGCTCGAGCTGATCCGCAGCGGCGAGCCCGTCGGCGGCGACCGCTACCTCCTGCTCTTTGAAGCGGCATCCGCCAACGCCATTTCAGCGGAAGACGTCATGTGCCGCTCCGACGATGAAACCATCTGCGGCTGCATCGGCGTGTCCAAGGGCCAGATCGTGGACGCGATCCGCAAAAACGAGCTGCGCAGCATGGCCGGCGTGAAAACCTGCACCAAAGCCTCTACCGGCTGCGGCACGTGCACGGGCTTGGTCGAGTCCATCCTGCGCGCCGTGACCGGCGATGCCGTCGAAGAAAAAAAGAACCAGCTCTGCCCCTGCGTCCCCTTCCCCAAGGAACAACTGCGCACGATGATCCAGACGCAGCAGTTGAAAAAGGTTCAGGACATTCTTGAGATCTACGGCAACGGCATTGGGTGCAACATCTGCAAACCCGGTCTGAGCTTTTTAGTAGATGAAGTCTGGCTGGGCGAGCACGAAGAAGACCGCTCGGCCCGCTTCATCAACGACCGCGTGCACGCCAATATCCAGAGGGACGGCACGTTCTCCGTGGTGCCTCGGATGCGCGGCGGCGTCACGACGCCGGAAGAGCTGCGCAAAATCGCCGACGTGGCCGACAAGTATAAGGTGCGCATGGTCAAGGTGACCGGCAGCCAGCGCATCGATCTTTTGGGCGTCAACAAAGAAGATCTGCCGAAGATGTGGGCCGAGCTGGGCATGCCGTCCGGCCACGCTTACACCAAAGCCGTGCGCATGGTGAAGTCGTGCGTGGGCACCGACTTTTGCCGGTACGGCACGCAGAACTCCATCGCCACCGGCATCAAGCTCGAAGAGCTTCTTGAAAATCTTTACACGCCCGCCAAGCTCAAGATGGGCGTGGTCGGCTGCCCGCGCAACTGCGCCGAGGCCACGGTCAAAGACATTGGCCTGATCGGCATCGAAGGCGGTTGGCAGGTGGTCATCGGCGGCGCCGCGGGCAAGCGCGTACGCGCGGCGGACCTTCTTGTGACGGTCAAGACAACGGACGAAGCGCTGCGCGCGTCTCTGCTCTTTTTCCAGTACTACCGCGAGCACGGCGAGTACGGCGAGCGCACGTACGATTTTGTCGAGCGCGTCGGCCTCGAAACCGTCCGCCGGGAAACCATCCTGGCTTCGGAAGAAAAACAGGTAGCCTTGCTGGACCGGCTCGAGCGCGCCAAAGCCAAAGCCGTTGACCCCTGGAGCGTCGAAACGCGCAAGCCCGTGCACCCGATGCAATTCAACGAGCTTGTTCTACCGACAGACCGCAGCGCGTTGATGGGAGCGCCTAATGCCTGATCCGAAGCCTGAAAGCTGGCAAGCGGTCGCTGACTGCGGCTCCATCCCGCTGCGCGAAGGCCGCCGCCTCAAATACGGCGACAAGGAGCTTGCACTATTTAACTTGGGCGAGACTTACCTTGCCGTCGACAACCGCTGCCCGCACCGCCAAGGCCCGCTGGCCGACGGCATCGTTGCCGGCAATTCGGTTTTCTGTCCCCTGCACAATTTGCGCATCGATCTGCAAACCGGCTGCGCCATGAACGGCGGCGAAGGTAAAGTTGATTGTTACCCTGTTAAAATCGTCGACGGCAAACTCTATATCAACTTCCCCAAATCAACCCCGGGTCGATAACACCGCCTCAACCTGCTGCTTGAGCTCCGGCGCAAGCGGATCCGTCCTCGAACCAAACCGTGCCGCTACTTTTCCGTCCGGCCCTACAAGGAATTTATTGAAGTTCCAAGCGATATCTCCCGCGAACTCCGGCTGCGAAGTGAGGTAGCGATACAGCGGGTGCTGATCCTTCCCTTTCACACTGATCTTGGCAAACAGCGGAAACGTGGTGCGAAAGTTCAGCTCGCAGAATTCCTTTATAGCCGCCTCATTGCCCGGCTCCTGGTTCATGAAATTATTTGCCGGAAAAGCCAGCACCTCAAAGCCGCGATCCCGGTATTTTTCATAAAGCGCCTGCAGCCCTTTGTACTGCCCCGTGAACCCGCACCGCGAAGCGGTATTCACGATCAAGAGCGCCTTGCCTTTGTAATCCGCCAGCGGCTTCTCTTGGCCGTCGATTGTCCTCACCGAAAAATCGTGAACGCCGGATTCGCTCATGGCTTTTGAAGAACGGGCAAACGGCACCGGCCGCTGATGCGGTAGCGATTGTCCGCAATCCACCGGTATGCCGGCTGCAAAAGGTACGTGACGCCGGGAACGCTCATCAGCAGCCCAACGCCGGCCATCAACGGCATGCGAAGGAATATTTCCTTGAACGCTTCCGGCCCGGCAAAGAACCGGCCGTCGGGCAGCACCACGTACATGGCTTTTTCGCACGCCGCGTAGCTCAGCTGCGGGAACTGCCGGTACAGAGTGCGATCTTGGTAAGGCCGCGCGTCAAAAACATGCAGCCAATCCAGCCGGTACAGCCATTTCAAGCACCCGGCGCACAAGCCGCATTCTCCGTCGTATACAACCAGCGGGCGGCCTTCGGCTGAGGCCTCGTCGCACCAGCGAACGACGAGCGCTTCGAGCAGAACAGCGGATGCAGCCAGCAGCCCCAAGCCTTTGACGGTGCGGATCTCCGGAACGCAGGCCCACAGTAAAAGAAAACTGCCGTGCATGACCCACCGGCTCCACAAAAGGCTAGGCGATAGGGGCGATGAAACGGCCGCACGGCGCTGCCGAGCCGCATAAGCGACGAGGAGCGAGAAGACGACCCCATGCATGGCAAAGAGCCAAAGCCGCTGGTTGGGCGTGCGCAACCCGATGGAATCGCCGAGAAATCCGATCGCGATCAACGAAGCCAGCAAGCCGGGATACGCGACCACGGGCACCAGCCAGCGGTGCCAAGACGGCTCGCCTCGCTTCTCGATGCGGCCGCGCACGAACCGCGTGACGCCGCTGTACCAAACCGCGACCCACATCCACGCGCACAAGTTGCCCGCGGGCACGCCGAACCATCCTTCATTGAGCGGAATGCGCCAGCTCCACAGTCCCAACCGGATCGCGATCGCGTCGATGGCGAGGTCGATCAATACCGCGAGAAGACCGTCGAGCGCCGGGCGCGCCCACTCCGGGATGCCGGAGCGGTCCGAAAGCTCCATGGACGAATGAATGATCGTGGCCCATAAGAGCGGAATGTAAATCGGCACGTGCCCGAGCCATGCCCAGGTGAGCGGCCCGTAGTGATACGAGCCAAAGATCATCATGTCGAACACTTCGAGGATCCAGCCGTATGCCGCGGCGACGAGCAACTCCTGCGCAAAACCACTGCCACGCTTATGCATCTCGGCAAAAGCCCAGAGAAACAGCGCGAGCGCGCTCAGCTCGATGGCATGGCCGATCCAGGGAACCGGCATCGTCACGCGTTGCCGGTCAGCAACTTGGTCATTCGTTCCGCCGACTTAGCGACTTGCAGCAGCGCGCGGCCCGGGACTTTCTGAAGCTGGGTGTGCCAGGCTTCCGCGGTCTCGAAGAATTCCAGCATCGCGGAGAGCCGTTTGTGCACATGCGTCGCCTCAGGCGAGCCCTCCGACTGCTTCACGCACGCGCGCAGCACCGCCAGCGTGGGGTCAAGCTCCCGGCGTTTGCGCTCTTGCAGCATCACCTGGAACAGCTCCCAAACGTCGCCCAGGGTTTCGAAGTGGTCGCGCCGGTCGCCCAGCACGTGAACCGTGCGGATCAGGCGCCAGCCCTGGAGCTCGTGCAAGCTCATGCTCACGTTGGACCGGGCAATCGAGAGCGTGGCGGCGATTGTTTCGGCGTTCAAGGGCTTGGGGGAGATGTAAAGCAGGGCAAAAATCTGGGCCACGGTCCGGTTAATGCCCCAGCGGGTGCCCATTTCGCCCCAGTGAAGGACAAATTGCTGCTCAAGATCGGTTAGTTTGCTTTCCATATTTCTGAATTTACCGAAATTTCTGTCAAATGTCAAGCCGCCGTCATACCGATTTAACATACTTGTTATTTGACGGATACCTTCCTGGTGTACATTAATCCCAGTCGCAAACAGGGCTAAAAACTTCACCACGAATCAGCGGAGCCTTGTAAAATAGGCAACCGCGCATCACACGTGCAGTCACAAGGAGGATCGATGTCTGAGTTGTTGAACTTGGAGAAGCTTTTCGGATCACACGTTTTCAACGATCGGGTAATGAAGGAGCGATTGCCTAAGGAGACGTATCAGGGTCTTCGCAAGACAATCGAACAGAGCGCTCCCCTGACCCTGGAAGTCGCCAACGTCGTGGCCAATGCCATGAAGGACTGGGCGATCGAGCACGGCGCCACGCACTACACCCACTGGTTTCAGCCTTTGACCGGCAGCACGGCCGAGAAGCACGACTCGTTCATCTCGCCCACCGATGACGGCGGCGTGATCCTCGAGTTCTCCGGCAAGCAGCTCATCAAGGGCGAGCCCGATGCTTCGTCCTTCCCGAGCGGCGGCCTGCGCTCCACGTTCGAAGCGCGCGGCTACACCGCCTGGGACTGCACTTCCCCGGCGTTCCTCAAGGAAGACGCGGTCGGCAACGTGACGCTGACTATTCCAACGGCTTTCTGCTCTTACACGGGCGAAGCGCTCGACAAGAAGACCCCGCTTCTGCGCTCCATGGAAGCGATCAACAAGCAGGCACTGCGCGTGCTGCGCGCACTGGGCAACAAGACGTCCAAGCGCGTGACCGCGACCGTCGGCCCTGAGCAGGAATATTTCCTTATCGACAAGGCTTACTACGACGAGCGCACAGACCTGATCACCTCCGGCCGCACGCTCTTCGGCGCCCCGGCCCCCAAGGGCCAGGAGCTTGAAGACCAATACTTCGGCGCGATCAAAGACCGGATCTCGGCGTTCATGAAAGACCTGGACACCGAGCTCTGGAAAATGGGCATCAGCGCCAAGACCAAGCACAACGAAGTAGCGCCCGCGCAGTTCGAGATGGCGCCGATCTTCACCACGGTCAACATCGCCGTGGACCACAACCAGCTCGTCATGGAAACCATGCAGAAGGTCGCGCTGCGGCATGACCTGGTCTGCCTCCTGCACGAGAAGCCGTTTGCCGGCGTGAACGGTTCCGGCAAGCACAACAACTGGTCGCTCGCCACGGACGACGGGCAGAACCTGCTCGAGCCCGGCAAGACCCCGCACGACAACGAGCAGTTCTTGGTTTTCCTCGCCGCGGTCTTGACCGCAGTCGACACCCATGCGGACCTTCTCCGCACCGGCGCGGCCAACCCCGGCAATGACTTGCGCCTGGGCGCGAACGAAGCGCCTCCGGCGATCATCTCGGTTTTCATGGGCGAAGAGCTCACGGACATCTTGATGGCGCTCGGCAAGGGACAGAAAGCGGCGTCGAAGGGCGAGCACTACCTGAACATCGGCGCGGACTCGCTGCCGTCGCTTCCCAAGGACAACACCGACCGCAACCGCACCTCGCCGTTCGCGTTCACGGGCAACAAGTTCGAGTTCCGCATGGTGCCGGCATCGGCGTCTATCGCGGGTCCGAACCTGATCCTGAACGTGATCGTGGCCGAAGCGCTGGATGCGACCGCGACGCGCTTGGAAAAGGCGAAGAACATCAACGCGGAAGCCGCATCGATCATCAAGGAAGCGGTCAACAAGCACAGCCGCGTGATCTTCAACGGCAACAACTACTCTCCCGAGTGGGTGGCGGAAGCCAAGAAGCGCGGCATCCCGAACATCACGTCCACGGTCGAAGCGCTCAAGACCATGGTTTCGGAAAAAGCGATCGCGCTCTTCGAGAAGTATAAGGTGCTGACCGAGGGCGAGCTTCACTCTCGCTACGACATCTACCTTGAGCACTACGTGAAGGTCATCAACATCGAAGCGCAGGCCGCGATCTACATGGTCAAGCGGCAGTTCATCCCGTCCGTGATCCAGTACACGGGCGAGCTGGCCGCGACGATCCGCGAGCTCAAGGCCGCGGTCACGCCGGCGCCGGTGCAAAAGGCTCAACTGGCTGAGGTTTCGAAGCTCCTGGCCTCAGCGAGCAAGAAGCTGGACACGTTGGCAGCCGCGCTGAAGAAGGCGCAAGGCGTTGGCGCTGTCGAAGCAAAGGCAAAGGCTTACCGCGACAGCGTGTTCCCGGCGCAGTTGGCTCTGCGCGCCGACATCGACGCGCTTGAAACGATCTTGCCGTCCGATCTGTGGCCGGTTCCGACCTACGCGGAGATGCTCTTCAAACTTTAATCCCGCGCGCACCGTTCGTTCCGCCAGCGGCCCTTCCGGTTTCGGGAGGGCCGCCGTTTTTTCAGGTAAACTGAGGCATGCGCTCCCTGCTCGCCATCGCCTGCGCTCTTCTTCTTGCCGGAGGCAACGCCCTTGCCGCGGAATCCCGCACCTGGGAACTCGTGTGGTCGGATGAGTTCGACGGCCCCACGGTCGACCGCGCGAAATGGTACGTGGAAGATGCCGCGCTCGATAAGAACAACGAAGGGCAATATTACGATCCAAAGGAAGTCTTCACCCGCGACGGCATGCTGGTGCTGCGCAGCCGGAAGCAAACCCGAGGAGATCGGCTCTTCGTATCGGGATTGGTCGAGACCAAGGGGACTTTCTCGCAAACGTACGGGTGGTTCGAGGTACGGGCCAAGCTGCCCAAGGGACAAGGCATCTGGCCCGCGCATTGGATGATGCCGGCCGACAACTCGTGGCCGCCGGAGATCGACATCATGGAATTGATCGGCCATGATCCGATGACCATCCACATGACCCACCACTACGGCAAGTGGCCCGACACCCGCTTAGCCGGAAACAGCTACACAGGCCCGGATTTTTCGCAGGATTTTCACGTGTTTTCCGTGCAGTGGGAGCCGGACGCGATCCGGTGGTACGTGGACAGCCAGGAGCGCAGCGTGCAGACGGAGAATATTCCCTCAGTGCCCATGCGGATTATCTTAAACACCGCCGTTGGCGGCGACTGGCCCGGTTATCCGGATGAGACAACGGTGTTCCCGCAAGAGCACGTGATTGACTACGTGCGGGTCTACCGCAAATCAGACGCGGGGCAAGCTGTCCGGTAGCGCAAACCCCATGCGGCGCAGCGGGTGCAGGAGCCGCTGGAAAGCCTGCTGCGGCGTGTTCCCTTCGCAGAGATTCCCCAAGCAAATCGCGGCGTAGCTGCGGCGATTTTGAACTTTGAAGATCGTCACGTCTTCCGGCCGCAAGGGTGTCAAGGGAACGCCCATCGGCTGCGAGCGCTTACGGGATGTAACAGTTCCCTGCATTCTATCTCCTCAGGGTTCGTACGCCAGTTGAGACGCCAGCCACTTCTCCACTTCCCGCACGTCCATGCCTTTGCGGCGGGCATAGTCTTCGACTTGATCCTTACAAACGCGGCCCACGGCAAAATACCGCGCCTTGGGCATGGCGATATAGTAGCCCGAAACGGACGCGGGCGGGGTCATCGCGAAATTTTCCGTGAGCCGGATGTCCACATGCTTGTCCGCTTGGAGCAGTTTGTCGAAGAGCTCGGCCTTTTCCGTGTGGTCCGGGCACGCGGGATAGCCCGGCGCCGGGCGGATACCCATGTACTTCTCGCGGATCAAGTCGTCGTTGCTCAGATTTTCATCGCGGCGATAGCCCCAGAGCTCTTTTCGCACGCGCTCGTGCAGCCGCTCGGCAAACGCCTCGGCCAGCCGGTCCGCCAGCGCCTTGACCATGAGGCTGGTGTAATCATCGTTGGCCTTTTCGAACGACGCGGCGAGAGCGTCGGCTTCGGTGCCTGACGTGACGGCAAACGCGCCCACATAATCCTTGAGGCCCAACTCCTTGGGCGCGACATAGTCCGCCAGCGCCAGGCTTGGCTCGCCCGCCTTGCGCTGCTGGCGCAGCGTGTGGATCACGGTCAGCACTTTGCCGCGGGTTTCATCGGTGTAGACCTCGATGTCGTCGTTCACCGTTGCCGCGGGATAAAAAGCGACAACACCCTGCGGCCGCAGCAGCTTCTCGCGGATGATGCGCTGCAAAAGCGCCTGCGCGTCGTCGAACAGCTTGCGCGCTTCTTTGCCTGTAGTCGGGCTGTTGAAAATTTCAGGATACTTGCCCGGCAGCTCCCATGCGTGGAAGAAAAAGCGCCAATCGATGCGGTCCGCGAGCTCGGCAACAGGATAATCCTTGAACGCTTTAGGGCCGATAAAGCTGGGCTTGGGCGGCACGTACTCG